>DASTRG010000172.1:0-2653 GCA_035761325.1 Rhizomicrobium sp.
GGACAATTGGAGCCCGCAGCTCCTGAAGCTGCTTCATCGTGCACGGGTCGGCACTCTTGCCATGCAGAAACAGGCAACCGCCGCACCGAAGCCAGCAAACCAGCAGCCGACTCTTGCCCCGCTCGAGAAGGTTGCCGGCAAATCCACGCCAGCCGCCAGCAAGTCCCTCCGGGACATCGCCGGCTCGGGTGACATGGAGGCTTACGTCGCCGCCCGCAAGGCCGGCAAGGTGCGGTAACACCCAACCAGCTTTCCCGTCGTGATGACGGCAAGGCCCAGCGCCGCCGAGTGCGGCCAGAAGGACACCACACATGTCTAACACTACGCTCACCGCGAGCATCATCGCGGCTGAGGCCGTCTCCATTCTCGACAACGAGCTGGTGATGGCCAAGCAGGTCTTCCGCGGCTACGAGGACGACTTCGACAAGAAGGTCAACGGCTACAATGTTGGTGAAACCATCACCATCCGCAAGCCGACTGACTTCACTGTCCGCGACGGGGCGACCGCCGCTGCGCAGGACGTGACTGAAGGCTCGCTCACCATGACGCTGAATAAGCGCAAGGGTGTGGATTTCAGCTTCACGTCGCAAGACCTCACCACCAAGATCGGCGAGCTTTCGGACCGGGTGATCCGCCCGGCGATGGTCCAGCTTGCCAACCAGATCGACACCGATTTGTGGGCTCTCTACAAGGACATCCCGAACTGGGTAGGCACGCCCGGCAACACCATCGATGCGTTCATCGACTTCGCCAAGGGGCCGGAACGTCTCGACAACGGTGCTGTTCCGTCCGATGGGCGCTCGGCGGTGCTGTCACCGACCGACACCTGGGCCATGCTGGGGTCGCAGACGGCGCTCTATGTGCAGGGCGCCAACCGCGATGCCTATCGCAACGGCGAACTGGGCATGATCGGCAACGTCGATACCTACATGTCGCAGAATGCCCCGACCCACACCACGGGTTCGGACATGAGCGGCACGGTTGGTGCGTCGGTGACGACCTCGACCATCAGCTATTCCGATGTGAAGAATAGCAATCAGCAGACGATCACCACCTCGTCGGTGAACATGAACCCCGGCGACGTGTTCACCATCGGCACCGCCGGCGGTAACGGCGTCTATGATGTCAATCCGGTGACCAAGGCGCAACTGCCCTACCTGAAGCAGTTCACTGTGGTCTCCTATTCGTCCAACACGCTGGTTTTCTCGCCGGCAATCGTGTGGACGGGGGCGTTCCAAAGCGCGGCTGTCGTCGGTGTCACCGATCTCAACACGCTTGCGATCACTGGCGTTGGCACGGCCTCGACCGGCTACCGCCAGAACCTGATCTTCCGCAAGAACGCCTTTGCGCTGGTCACCAAGCCGCTGGTTGCGCCTCCGGGCGCGGTCGATGTGGGGCGTCAGTCCTACAAGGGCCTGAACGTCCGCGTCATCCCCGTCTATGACGGCATCAACGACAAGAGCCTGTGGAGGCTCGATGTCTTGTATGGCGTGAAGACCATCGATCCGCGCCAGGCGGTTCGCATCAGCGGCACCTGATGAGTGGGGCTTCGGCCCCGCTCCGATCCCCACTCATTGAAAGGAACACACCATGGCTATCGGAAAGCAGCTTTCTGATGCAAATACGGACGGCACTTCGCTGGGCCAGTCCGCGACCGATAAGGTCAGTCTCTACGGCGTTACGCCTGTGGCACAGCGTACCTCGACCGTGCTGGCGTCGTCGCTCCTGTCGGCATCGTCCTATGTGACGGTCGGCTCCAACACGGCGGCTATCGTGCTGGAGTTGAGCAACGCGCTGGTTGCGCTCGGGGCGATCAAGACCGCCTGATGAAGGTCGTCATTGCGACCCCCAGCATTGCCGGGCCGACCGAGCCTTACAAACAGGCGTTGGCCGGTTCGGCACCACTACTGGAGCGATACGACACCCGTTTCGTGCAGGAAGTCGGCTCGCCCTATATCAGCGCCGCGCGGGCCACGATGCTGCGCAAGGCGATGGATGGGCAGGCCGATGTGGTCGTGTTCATCGACTACGACCTGTCGTGGCGCCCCGACGACCTCGTAACGCTGATCGAGGCAGAGGGCGAAATCGTCGCCGGAACCTATCGGTTCAAGAAAGACGACCACGAATATATGGGCGGATGGAACGTCGATTCCTCCGGTCGGCCAGTGCTGCGCGACAGTGACGGAGCCATCAGCGCCAACCGCGTCCCGGCGGGATTTCTCAAGGTGACGAAAGAGGCCGTGGACAAGTTCATGCGGGCTTATCCCGAACTGATCTACGGTTCCCGCTACGCCGCTTCGGTGGACCTGTTCAACCACGGCGCCATTGATGGCGTCTGGTACGGCGAGGACTACGCGTTCTCGAAACGCTGGACCGAGAAGTGCGGCGATATCTGGCTGGTGCCGGACCTCGACCTCACGCACCACGCCGCCGACAAAGCCTACCCAGGCAATCTGCATGAGTACCTGATGCGACAGCCCGGCGGGGCTAAGGAGGGGCAGCCGTGGCCCTAGCAACCTACAGCGACCTCCAGACCGAAGCGCTCGACTGGATGGAGCGTTCCGGCCAATCCGGCAAGGCGCCAACATGGATCGCACTGGCGGAAGCCCGGCTCAATCGTGAAATCGGTGCCGTCGAGACGGATGGCACAATT
>DASTRG010000173.1:0-2699 GCA_035761325.1 Rhizomicrobium sp.
TGGACGCCTGCCGCAACTACCCCGGCGCGTCGAATGCCCGCCGCATCACCTTTGAATATGTGATGCTCAAGGACGTGAACGACAGCGTCGCCGATGCGAAGGAACTGGTGCGGCTGGTCTCTGGGCTACCCGCCAAGATCAACCTGATCCCGTTCAACGCCTGGCCGGGCGCGCCCTATCAGTGCAGCGACTGGAGCCAGATCGAGAAATTCGCCGAGGTCGTCAACCGCGCCGGCTATGCGTCGCCGGTCCGCACCCCGCGCGGGCGCGACATCATGGCCGCCTGCGGCCAGCTCAAGAGCGAAAGCGTCAAGGAGCGTGCGTCGGCGCGCATGGCGCGCGAACTGTCGGACGTGCAGTCGGCCCAGCTTTCGCGGATGCCGCATTAGGGCGTCTCACCTCTTTTCAGGCCAAAAGATAGATCATCCGAAATGATGAGTTCGCATTCGTTGCGAAACTTGAATCCGTATTGCGCGACCTCCGCGCGAATCCTTGCCATGGAGCGATGGCTTCTCTCGATGAACACTACGTCTCGGCCTCGGGTTCTTTTCTTCTCGGCAAGATAGGAATCGAATGTTGCCCAGTCGATTTTCACGCTATTCCATATTGGTGCGCCATCTTCCGCGATGTCCATTTCGACTTGGTCAGTGGGACAATCATTGGGACGCTGCGCGGCATGTGCTGGAATAGACAGCAAAAGGAACCCTACAGCTGCCAAGATTCGGATCACAGTGCATCTCCTTGGCGTGATCTTATGTTTCGGAGCATAGCCCGGAGCCAAGCTCGGTATGTGGAACTGCCGTTACTTCCGCTCCGCCGCCCAGCCCGCATCGATCGGCTTTGACGGGTCGGCGGTGATCTTCAGCACCGCACAGTGGTGATAGCTGAACTGCCCCGGATTGTTGACGCCGTGATGCTCCATGAACTGCAGCACCTGGATCGTGCAGCTTTTGCAATTGATGTTGGGCAGCCGCACATCGGTTTCCAGCGGCTCGCTGACCTTCTCCTGGTGCGCCCACAGCCCGTCGACCAGCACCGGCGGCGCCACCGGATTCATGATCGCGCCCGACACCGACATTACCTTGCCGGATGCGTCGGTCATGGTTTCCGCCTTGGGGTCGACGGGCAGTTCGGTCGGCGAATTGACCGCCAGCGCGATGCGGTAATGGCCGGGATGGAACACCGTCTCCTGCACCTTGATGTGCAGCAGGCTGCCGCCCCTGGCCTCGGTCACCGCATAAGTCGGCGTGCCGAAGTCGGTATTGGTGCCGCCGCAGGGCGCCGCTTTCTGCGGATCGCCAAGCTGGTTCTCCTCGATCCACGAGGCCGGGGCCAACAGCCGGAAATGGGCGTCCGCCGCCCCCGACGCCAGGACCAGAAACAGCGCCGCAGCGCCCACATGCCGGAATTTCATCTTGTCCTCGCCAAAAGCCCCAGGCGCCAGGGATAGCCGCCGGTTCCGGCCCGGTCAATTCGCACCGGTTGCCATTGCGCCGCCGGGCACTCTAGCCTTCGCCCATGAACCGCCTTTTGATCGTACTGGGCCTCGCGCTGGTCGGCGCCGGTCTTCTTTGGCCCTGGCTTTCCCGGCTGGGACTGGGCCGGCTGCCGGGCGACATCGTCATCCGCGGCGAGCATGGCGGCTTCTATTTCCCCATCGTCACCTGCCTGATCATCAGCGCCGTGCTGACGCTGATCCTCTGGATTGCCGGAAGATGAAATCCGTCGGAACCCCGTTTAAGGATATTGACCATCCTTAAGGATATTGTATATCCGCAATGCCCAACCGAACGGAGAAACCCCATGAGCCCACGCCTGAATCCCGTCGCTATCTCGCCCGAACTCTACAAGGCCTATTACGCCTTCAGCCAGGCCCTGACGAAGGGCGGCATCGACCAGAGGCTGCGCGACCTGGTCCATATCCGTGCCTCGCAGATCAACGGTTGCGCCTTCTGCGTCGACATGCACATCAAGGAAGCCACCATCCATGGCGAGCGGCCGCTGCGCATCCACCATCTTGTGGTCTGGCGGGAATCGCCCCTTTTCGATGCGCGCGAGCGCGCCGCGCTGGCCTGGACCGAAAGCGTGACCCGGCTGGGCGAGCATGGCGTGCCCGACGACATCTATGAAGAAGCCCGCGCCCAGTTCAGCGAAAAGGAGCTGGTTGACCTGACCTTCACGGTGATGGAGATCAATGGCTGGAACCGCATTTCCATCGCCTTCCGCAACCAGCCCGGCGCGCTGGACGAGATGCTGGGCTTGAGCGCGGCCGGCCTTTCATGACGGGGCTTTCATAAATGCAGCTGCGCGGTCCGGTCGAATGGGCGCTGCATTGCTGCGCGGTGCTGGCCGGGCTGGCGCCCGGCCGCTACCTGCCGACGCGCGACCTGGCGGATTTTCACGGCGTGCCCAAGGAGTATCTCTCCAAGGCGCTGCAGGCCCTGTCCCAGGCCGGCATCGTGGAAAGCACGCTGGGTCCGTCGGGCGGCTACCGCCTGGCCCGCGCCCCCGACCGGATCACCTTTCTGGACGTGGTCGAGGCGGTGGAGGGGCGAACGCCGAGCTTCGTCTGCACCAACATCCGCCGCAACAATCCCTGCCTGTCCCCGGCCGAGGTCAAAAGCCTGTGCACCGACGCCAAGCCCTGCGCCATAGCCAGGGTGATGTGGGACGCCGACCGCGCCTGGCGTGACAAGCTG
>DASTRG010000174.1:0-2414 GCA_035761325.1 Rhizomicrobium sp.
AGAATCTGGGCTATACCGATGCCTTCCGCAGCCAGCACCCGGAAGGCGGCCATTACACTTTCTGGGACTATTTCGGATCGTGGGAGCGCAACAACGGTATCCGCATCGATCACCTGCTGCTCTCACCCCACGCCATGGACCGTCTGAAGGCGTCAGGCATCGACCGCCAGGTGCGTGGAGCATCGGAGAAGCCATCCGACCATGTGCCGGTGTGGGTGGAGCTGGATGCGTGAGGCGGCGCGTGATGGCGCGCGCCTTCGCCATCTGTCCGCCCCATTCTGCGTTATAGTGCCCTTTATCCCTGCCGGACCCATCATGGCCTTCCGTCTCGCCCTCGCAGCACTTCTGGCTTGCGCCGTCCTTCCCGCATTGTGCAATCCGTCGGTGGCGGCGGACAGGCGCATCTATAAAGTCGACAGCGTAATCGCCACCACCAAGGCCAAGGGCCGGATCGTGGTGATCCAGGCCAAGGGGGCGGTGTCGACCGGCGGCTGGCGGCAGGGCCGGCTGCACCTGCTGCACAATGACGGCAAGACCCTGACGCTGGAGTTCCTGGCCGCCCCGCCGCCGCCGGAAATGACGGTTATCGAGCAGCTGGTGCCGATAACGGCCAGCGCCGAAATTCATACCCGCCGGCCCGTCGGCTCGGTCCATGTAATGGCGGATGCCAACGAAGTCACCGCCCAGGTCCTTCACTGATGTCAGGGGCGCCAGGCCTGCTTCCGGTTCGGTGAACCGGGCGATTTCAGAAACCGGAACGTCAAACCAAAAGTCCTTCAGGTGACCATCATGCAGATCGACGTCATTTCCGACACGGTGTGTCCCTGGTGCTTTATCGGCAAGCGCCGGCTGGGCCGCGCCATGGCGCTTCGTTCCCGCGTCGAATTCGATGTGAAATGGCGGCCATTCCAGCTGGACCCCACAATTCCCAGGGGCGGGATGGAACGCGCGGACTACATGACCGCCAAGTTCGGCGGCGACGCACAGATCGCGCAGATGGATGCGATCATCGCGGCCGAGGGCGCCAAGGAGGGCATCGAATTCGACTTTGCCGCCATCCGGCGCCGGCCCAACAGCCTCGATTCCCACCGGCTGGTGCATTGGGCCGAGGCGGCGGGCGTGCAGGACGATGTGGTGGAAAGGCTGTTCATTGCCTATTTCGAGAATGGCGAGGATATCGGCGACATCCGTGTGTTGTCGGACATCGCGGATTTCTGCGGCATGGACGGAATCGAGGTGGCGCGGCTGCTCGAAAGCGATGAGGACATCGCGCTGGTGGAGCGCGAGGACCGGCTGGCCCGGGAAATCGGCGTGACCGGCGTTCCCGCCTTCATCTTCGGCGGCCGGGTGGCTGTGTCAGGGGCGCGGGAGCCGGAAATGCTGGCCGAAGCAATCGACCGGGCGCTGGAGACGACCGACACCCCCGGCGAAGATGAAGAAGGCGACGAGGCCTAGCGCCCGCTGGGGGCATACCATTTCAGCCAGAATGGCGCGCGCTGGTCCTGGCAGACCACATCGGTGGCTCGGCCAATACCGCTCATGTCCTTGGTGAGGCAGCCGGCAGGCGCCATGTCGTTGTCCATCTGATAGCGAGTCCAGTGCGTGCCGCCCGCGTCGGCCTTGTAGAAGAACAGACCGGCCGCCAGACCATTGCCGCCCGCCACGATTTCGGGCCGGCCGTCGCCATCCACATCCACCAGTGTCAGGGCATGACCGCCCTTGAGCTGATCGTCGATGACCTGGCGCGTATATCCCCCGCTTCCGTCGGGCATGTGCACCACCACCATGTTGCCGTGGAACGGTTCGATGGTGACAAAAAATTTCTTCCCATTGAAGGTGCCGATGGCGGATTCGCCGGAGCCGCCGCCCGGCCAGGGCGCATCCTTGCCGGATGTCAGCCGCACGCGGTCCCATTTGCCATGGTGCAGCATGTGCGCATATGTGCCCGAATAGCCGGAAGTGATGACATCGTCATGGCCGTCGCCATCCCAGTCGGCGATGGTCAGACCGTGCACGACGCCGTGGTTTTCCAGGGTGATGGTTTCGCGCTTCCAGTTGTCATCGGGGCGGTAGACATAGAGCGGCGTCACGTTGCGGTCGGGATCGGGAAAGCCGGTGGCGGTGCCCGCCAGGATCGGCGCGACGATGATCGCCAGTTTTCCGTTGCCTTCCACATCGGCAAAGCGCACCCGGTGGGTCGTCGGCACATTGTCGATCACCCGCTGGACTTTCCACGGCCGGGTGGGATCGCCGTCATGGCGCAGGATGGCGATGGCGCCGCTGTCTTTGTGCGGGTCGGTGTTGAAGTGATAGGCGAGCACGATCTCGGGAATGCCGTCGCCATCCAGGTCGGCGGCATCCAGATAGACCGGCTTGGGGGCATCGGGCTCCGTCACGATCAAATGCGGCGTCCA
>DASTRG010000175.1:0-6963 GCA_035761325.1 Rhizomicrobium sp.
GACTGCGCTCGCCGGCGGGCATCCCCAGGCGATCCTCCCACAAGGGATGACGGCTGGCGACGGTGGGAATGACGGCGAAATTGTAGGGCGGGGGCGGCGATGTGGTTGCCCACTCCAAAGTCGGTCCGTCCCAGGGATTGGGCCCCGCGGAAACGCCATGCCGGAGACTGTTGATCACATTATAGACCAGCAGAAGAACGCCCACGGCGAAGACGAAGCTTCCAAGTGTGGTTATCAGATTGAGCCAGTCCCAGCCCATGGAGCCGGAAAAGGTATAGATGCGTCGCGGCATTCCCAGCAGGCCGGAAATGTGCATTGGAAAGAAGCCCAGGTTGAAACCCAGGAACATGGTCCAAAAATTCCAGCGGCCGAGCCGCTCGTCCATCATTTTGCCGGTGAATTTCGGGAACCAGAAATAGAGCGCTCCCACGACAGGAAAAACGTTGATGCCGATCAGCACATAGTGGATGTGCGCCACGACGAAATAGGTGTCGGTCAGCTGCCAGTCCACAGGAACCGAGCCGGTCATGAAGCCGCTGACACCGCCGATGGTGAAGAGAATGATGAAGGACGCGAAGAACAGAAATGGCGTGGTGAAGACCGGCCTGCCCGTCCAGATGGTGGCCAGCCAGGCGAAGACGCCGACAGCGCTGGGCACGGTGATGATGATGCTGGCGGCGCTGAAGAAGGAAAGAGAGATATTGGGCAGGCCGGTTGCGAACATATGGTGCACCCAAACGCCAAAGCCGAGCACCATGGTCGCCACGGTGGCCAGCGCGACCGCGGTGTAGCCGACAAGCGGCCGCCGGCAGAAAACCGGCAACCCGTCCGACACCATGCCCATTGCGGGCAGCACGATCGCATAGACCCATGGGTGGCCGAACATCCAGAACAGGTGCTGCCACAACAGGGCCGAGCCGCCGGCCGTCACATCAAAGAAATGGGTGCCCAGATTGCGATCCATCCACAGCAGGAAGAACGCCAGGCTGACGGAGGGAATGGCGAAGAGGTTGGCCGCATTGGCTGTCAGCGTGCCCCATATCAGGATCGGAACACGATTGATGGACATGCCCGGCGCCCGCATCCGCAGAAATGTGACGATGAAATTCACCGCGCCGACGGTGGTGGAGATTCCCAAAAGGATCATCCCAAGGGCGTAGACGTCGATATTGGGGCCGTTATTGTAGGCGCGCGCAGCCAGGGGCACATAGTTGAACCAGCCGACATTCGGGCCGAACCCGATCAGGAAGGCGGAATAGAGAAACAGGCCGGCACAAAGATAGATCCAGTAGCTGAGGGCGTTCAGCCTGGGCAAGGCCATATCGCGCGATCCCAACAGCAGCGGCCAAAGATAATTGCTGAAGCCGGACAGGATGGGGCCGGCATACAGGAAAATCATGGTCATGCCGTGCATGGTGAAAAGCTGGTCGAATTGCTCCGGCTTCAACACGTGCATGTTCGACCAGGCGAGCTGCACCCGGAATATCAGCGCCTCAATTCCTCCCGCGATCAAAAAGGCGAAGGCGGTGATGATGTAGCGAAGGCCGATTTCCTTGTGGTCCACCGTGGCGAGCCACCCCATGAAACCGGGTCTGGTTTCCCACAGGGACTTGAGCTTTTCCGCCAGCGGCGTATCGGCTTCGGTGACGGTCGGGCTGCGCTCATAATCGCTTGTGCTGGCCATGCGCTAACCCAGTGTCTGGAGGTAAATATTGATTTTGGCCAGATCGCCTTCCGACAGCGTCGGCGATGGCATCAGGCTGCCCGGCTTGACGCTCTGGGGATCGGCAATCCAGTGCGCACGGGCGGGCCCGTCGTTGACAAGTGTTCCGGCGGCGATGGTGGTGCGCTGCATCAGGTGGGAAAGATCGGGCCCCAGGGCGCCCGCGGCCGCCGTGCCGCGCACGGTATGGCAACTGCCGCAGTGGATCACGAAATCAGCCTGCCCCATGGCGGCTGCGCCGCGGGGCGGGGTGGGCACCGTGAGCTGGTGGTCCCACCAGGCGCGAAAATCCGCTTGCGGCTGGGCCACGACGAGCATCGCCATGTGTGCATGCTGGACGCCGCAATATTCGGTGCACTGACCGCGGTAGGTGCCGGGCGCAGATGCCTCGATCCAGGTCTCGTTGGTCAGGCCGGGAATGGCATCCATCTTGCCCGCCAGCTGGGGCACCCAAAAACTGTGAATCACATCGCCGCCGATCAGCTTCAGGCGAACCGGCACACCGACGGGAATATGAATCTCGTTGGCTGTAAGAAAACTGCGCGAGACATCACCGCTCAGGTAGCGGACCTGCCACCACCATTGCCTTCCGGTGATCTCGATAGTGACGGCCGGCGTGCCGGAAGGCGCCTGGATCTGAGCCAGCACCTTCACTGTCCAGATCACGGTAAGGAGCAGGACCAGGGCCGTGATGCCGACGCCGATCCACAGCCAGTTCAAGCCGCCTTCATGGGACCCCAGTATGATTTTCTCGCCCTGCACCCACGCCTGCCCCCGGCGGTGCCAGATCGCGCCGGCGAGCAGCGTGCCGATCACTGCGATCACCGCGATCGAGATGATCAATAATCCCCAGGTCAGCCAGACAACGGGGATCGCTTTCTGGCCCGCGCCGCTCAGGTATTGGAGCGGGGCGGCGTGCACCCCAACCGGCGCCAGCGCCGCGAGGACAAGCAGGTTTCTTTTGAAATGCACGTTGGCCCCACCAGTGAGAGCTGATCGAGCAACGCGTCACATTCCCATTCGATCCGTCGCGGTGGCTATGCGCGGTGGTGATGGCCATCCTGTGTTATTTGCCGTTCGAGGAGGCACCGATCTCTGTTGCTACGTCTGCCTCGTTCAGCCCGCTGACGGGATGGCCGTAGCCGGAACTCGATTTTCCCATCAGGCCGATGTCGAAGATGATGGCGTCGTTGTTGTCGGCTGTTATGCCCGCCGGAACCTTGTCCAACCCAAGCGATTTTCGGACTCGCCAGGCGACGTTGTGATCTCCCGGAGAGGTGTCACCTGAAACACCAATGCCGCCGAGAATGAAATTTCCGTCATAAAGCGCAAGGCCGCCCGCAAAGACCACTACGCCGCTGGCCTTCTTGCCGACCATCGGATCGCCCGCGGTGCCATAAGCGTGCGTATCGCCGTCATACATGCTGGCGGTATCGACGGGATTGGTGTCCGCCAGGCCATAAAGGAATCCGCCCGGCTGCGCGCCCGCGTAGAGATTGGCGGTAGAGAATGCGAATTTCGGCAGGCTCAGCGCATTGGCAGTGTTGGCCTTGGCGATGGCAATCGCCCGGCTTCCTGGCCATTGGTCGCCAATATCCTCGCCGCTGTAACAGACGGCGCGCACGATCCCTGTGCGATCGACAACCGCGGCCCACATGTGATTGTCCAGCCCACCATTGCCGGGACCTCCACAAGGCTTGATACTGGCCCTGAGCGCATTGCGAAGGGTCTGATGATCGAGTGACAGTGGCATGGCGTTCTCCTGATACAGACGAAATGGAAATCAGGAGCAGGCAAGGCGGTTCCGCGCCCAACCGCGATCAGTGGTCGTTGCAGGTCACCGCGCCGGCCCAAGCGTGGGAAGCTTTGATGGAAAACCCCTTCTCGCGTTTCGTCGAGGTTCCGATTAGCGTCGGGTCCTGATGTTCGTAGAAGATGCCGCAGCTGCGGCGAACTGGGTGGCATGACCGGCAAGCGGTCGCGCCATGTCTGCAAAGTTCTCCGCAGCTGGCGATACGTCCGGCGGCTGTCTTGCCGCACGGCTATTTCATCAAGCCCATAAAACGAACCGTGCGCGGGCGTGCCGGATATCTTTCCGATCCCACGCGAAATTTTACAGGCCCGCCGATTTGGTTCCGGGCGTGGCGGCGGCCGTCAATGATGGGCGTGGTGCTCGGCATGCCGCTTGCGCGTTCGAGCGGCCTTCTTGGCCGATGCCGACCGTTCGGCAGCTGGGCGCGCGGCCGAGGCGCGGCCACCTATTTCTCCGCCCTTGTGCGCGGCGGGGTGACCGGTGTGGGAACCGCGTCCCGAGCCTGACTTTTTGCCGCCTCCGTCATCCTTATTGACGGTTGCCCAGGCCCGGCGCTCGGCCTCGCCTTTGGAGACGCCTTTGTTCTCATAGGCCTCTGCAATGTGGTCGGCCTTGCGTTCCTGCTTGTCAGTGTATTTCGATTTTTCACCACGCGGCATGTCGTCCTCCTGTTTTAACGGTCAACCGGCGCCGGCCAGTTTCGTTCCGCCCATCCGCTTTGGCAGCGGGTCACGCAGGGTCCGCGGGGTTCTGGGATTGCCCGGCCCGCGGCCAGGTCACTCGCCCGGCTTGCATGGCTCCTTTTTGATCACGCTGATTTTGCCGTTGGGCTCCAATACGACGCGAACGGCATTTTCGAGTCCGTCGGGCCAGTCAAGCCCTTCCTGGCGCATGGCTTCCTGAAGATCGGTCATGGCGATCATATAATCGCGGCGGATGCCCTGATCGATCTGGCCGCGGTCGACAAGGACAACCGGCCGACCCTCCACGATCCGGGCAAGCCACGGGCTGCCAGCGACTGCACGCGCGATAAGAACATGAAGGCCGACGATAACGGCGACCGCCGCCAGCGTGCCAAGAAATGGGGCACTGCCCGTCACCACACGCCCAAGCGCCGAGCCGATGATAAAAGAGACCACGATATCGAGCGCGGACCAATGGGCAAATGTGCGTCGGCCGCTTAACCGCAACATGCCCCAGGCATAGAAGAAAATTACGATCGCTCGCGCACATTCCTGGCCCAGCGACAGATTATCTTGTTCCCCAAAAATCGAAACCAGCGTGTCCATGAGACTCTCGACGGGCCTGCGGTTGTCGCGAAAGCGGCGTGAGCCCAATGCGCGTACTTTCGGAGGGAACTCTTTTGATGGGCGCGAAGTTTCACCCACCGCCGTTGCGCGGCCCCGCAATAACAGTCTGATTGGCCAGGACACGCGGTTCCGCCCAATTGTGGCAGGCGCGATATAAGTGGCAGGCTTGTCGGCCGGGATGCCGGCCGCCGGCCCATTTCTCGCCGATACGCGCCGGAGGCCTTCCGTACAAAGACTAGATAATCGGCTTGCCGCCCGTGACCGCGACAGTGGCGCCAGAGACATAGCTGGCTTCATCAGTCGCCAGCATTACGTAAACGGGGGCCAGCTCACATGGCTGGCCGGGGCGCTTCATGGGGACCTGCTCGCCGAAATGCTTCACTTTCTCGGCCGGCATCGTAGACGGTATCAACGGCGTCCAGATCGGGCCGGGCGCCACGCAATTCACCCGAATCCCTTTTCCGGCCAGCAATTGGGCCAAACCCCCTGTGAAATTCTGGATGGCGCCCTTGGTGGCCGCGTAGGCCAGCAAATGCGGGCTTGGGGCGTCGGCGTTGACAGAAGCCGTGTTGATGATGGCGCCGCCCGGCTTCATATGCGGCAGCACCGCCTTCGTCAGGTAAAACATGGAATGGATGTTCGTGCGGAATGTCACATCCCATTCTTCGTCACTTATCTCTTCGGGCGACTGGAAGCTGGCCTGGTGGGCTGCGTTGTTTACCAGTATGTCGACGCCCCCCAGTTCTGAAATGGCACGATCCACGATCGCCCGGCAATGCGCGGGTTCTTTTATATCGCCCGGAACAAGAACACATCTGCGGCCCGAGCTTTCGACCAGACGCCGCGTCTCCCCGGCGTCGTCGTCCTCATTGTAGTAGCTGACAAGAACGTCCACGCCTTCACGTGCGTAAGCCAACGCGACGGCGCGCCCGATGCCGCTGTCCGCGCCGGTGATAATGGCCTTTTTGCCGCTGAGACGGCCGGAACCCCTATAGCTGGCTTCCCCATAGTCGGCGGGCGGATTGAGCTGCGAACTTCCGCCCGGCATTGGCTGCTGTTGGTCGGGGAAGGGCGGCTTGGGGAACTGGCGGGTCATGGGACGGCGTGTCTTTGGGAAGGTGAAGCAGTTTAACGTCCAACTCTTCATGGTGCTCCCCACGGGCGCCGCTTTTTCGCTGAAGCCTCCCAATCCCTGGGATCGGAACGGATAAGACCGGCAAGCAATTTCGGCGACGGATCAGGTGTGCGTGTGCCAGCGTTCAGCGCCGGCGGGAACCGACCACCCGATCACCGGTTTTCTCCCAAACGGAGATTGCATATGACTCTTGAGAATACAGAACGGCCGCTGCACGTGCGTAAATACGATCAAGTTCCTCCAGAGGTGGAGTGCGACTATTTTGATGTTTCCCTGCTGGAGGGGGATCAGCCCCGTTACAGGCTCCAGCCTCACGCCGATGGCGGCACGCCTATCGGTCCTGGGTTGATCCTCGAAAGTGAGGGAGCCCGCGCCCTGGTGCAGCACCTGGAAAAGGTGTTGCGCGATCCGACGGCCGAGTGAACGCCTGACTCGCAAGCGCCTCCCGGCGGCGCGTGGCATGTCCATGGCGAACAAAACTTTTCGTGGTAACGCCCGGGTATCCGAGCCACGTATCAATTTTGAGAGGAAATGGCGGACAGGGTGGGATTCGAACCCACGGTACGCTTGCACGTACGCCGCATTTCGAGTGCGGTGCCTTCAACCACTCGACCACCTGTCCGCCGGCGGTGATAAGGGAGGGCACCGGCTAAGGCAAGCCGTTTTGCGTCCTTCCAGAACCGGTCTTTTCCGGCTACCAGACCCCTGATGCCCCGCACCTGGCCGGATTCAGCCCAGCGCCACCCGAACCGCCTTTTCGATGTTTTCGGGCGGGATTTCGCCCTGCCAGATATCGATGATCCGCCCATCGCGGCCTACCAGCATCTCGACCGGCAGGCCAAGGATGCCGCCATACCGTTCGGCCAGCTTTGCATCGCCCATCACGACCGGATAATTCACTTTCAACCGCGCCGCAGCAGCCTTGGCGTCGGCGGCGGCATCGTCCATCGAGATACCAATGACCTGGAATCCCCGCCCACCC
>DASTRG010000176.1:0-4476 GCA_035761325.1 Rhizomicrobium sp.
GGGCCGGAAATTACTGCCCGCCCTGATAGTTGGGCGCCTCGCGCGTCACGGTCACGTCGTGCACATGGCTTTCGCGAAGCCCGGCGCCGGTAATGCGCACGAACCGGGTCTTGGCGTGGAATTCCTCGATGGTGCGGCAGCCGGTATAGCCCATCGCCGCGCGCAGGCCGCCGACGATCTGATGCACCACGCCCGCCACCGGCCCCTTGTAGGCCACCTGGCCTTCGACGCCTTCGGGTACCAGCTTCAGCGCGTCACGCACCTCGGCCTGGAAATAGCGGTCGGCCGAGCCGCGCGCCATCGCGCCGACGCTGCCCATGCCGCGATAGCCCTTGTAGGAGCGGCCCTGATAGAGGAACACCTCGCCCGGCGATTCCTCGGTGCCCGCCAGCATCGAGCCCACCATCGCAACGCTCGCGCCCGCCGCCAGCGCCTTGGCCAGGTCGCCGGAATACTTGATGCCGCCGTCGCCGATCACCGGCACGCCAGCATCACGCGCCACCGACACCGCGTCCATGATGGCGGTCAACTGGGGTACGCCAACACCCGCCACGATGCGGGTGGTGCAGATGGAGCCGGGGCCGATGCCCACCTTCACCGCATCGGCGCCCGCATCGATCAGCGCCCTGGCGCCGTCGGCGGTGGCGACGTTGCCGCCCGCGACCTGGACGTAATTGCTGTGCTTCTTGATGCGTCCGATCGTATCCAGCACAGCGCGCGAATGGCCGTGCGCGGTATCGACCACGACCACGTCGCATTCCGCCTCGACCAGCGCCATGGCGCGGGCATAACCGTCCTCGCCCACCCCAGTGGCGGCGGCCACGCGCAGGCGGCCGCGCTCGTCCTTGCAGGCGTTGGGAAATTTCTGCGCCTTCTCGATGTCCTTGACGGTGATCAGGCCGACACAGCGATAGGCATCGTCGACCACCAGTATCTTCTCGATCCGGTGCTGATGCAGCAGCTTGCGCGCCTCGTCCGGCTTCACGCCTTCCTTCACCGTGACGAGCCTGGTGGTCATCAGCTCGCGGACCTGCTGGCGCGGATCGGCGGCAAAGCGCACATCGCGGTTGGTCAGGATGCCCACCAGCTTGCCCGAGCCCTTGGAGTCGACGCTCTCCACCACCGGCACGCCTGAGATGCGATGGCGCGCCATCAGCTCCTTGGCGTCTGCCAGGGTGGCATCGGGCAGGATGGTGACCGGATTGACCACCATGCCGCTCTCATAGCGCTTGACGCGGCGCACATGCTCGGCCTGCTCCTCCACGCCCAGGTTCTTGTGGATCACACCCATGCCGCCGGCCTGGGCCATGGCGATGGCCAGCGGCGCCTCGGTAACGGTGTCCATCGCGGCGGAAAGAAGCGGGATTCCCAGCTCCACCGACCTGGTCAGCCGGCTTCTGGTATCGACCTGTGCGGGAAGGACTTCGGATGCGCCCGGGACCAGAAGCACATCGTCGAAGGTCAGGGCTTCGCGGATGGCGCTTTCTGGTCTGGTCATGGAAATAGACGCTCCCATTGGAGCGCCGAGCCTGTATCAGCGCCGCCGATTCAAAGCAAGGGGCCGGGAACCCGCCCTGCCGGGCGCGAGACTAAATGCCCGTAACAAATAGCCTTTATCCCGAACTGTGGCCGGCCCCGCAAAGCCCCCCAGGAACCGAATCTGCGGGGGGCACGTTCTTGGCTGGACGGGCCGCTCCCCGGCCCTTGCGCATTTCCCAAGGAGTAGAGTCATGAAGACATTTCATCTGACCATCGGCGCGGCCGTTGCCGCCGCCACAATCGCCTTCGCCGGTGCCGCCGACGCTGCGCCTCATGGCGTCAGGGTCGGTGAACTGACCTGCAACGTCGCCAGCGGCTGGGGCTTTGTGTTCGGCTCCTCCAAGGACCTGCACTGCACCTATCACGGCAATGGCCGCCATTATGAGCGTTACACCGGCTCCATCTCCAAGTTCGGCGTCGATATCGGCTATACCGAAGGCGGTGTGCTGGTCTGGGGCGTGTTCGCACCCACCTCCGACATGCGCAAGGGCGCTCTGGAGGGCGATTACGTCGGCGCCAGCGCCCAGGCCAATGTCGGCGTTGGTGCCGGCGCCAATGCGTTGATCGGCGGCTTCGACAAGTCGATCACGCTTCAGCCGCTCAGCCTGGAAGGCAGCAAGGGCCTGAACGTGGCGGCCGGCATCGGCTCCATCAGCCTGAAGTCCGTACCGAACACCTGAATATCCCGACAAGGCACGATGGCCCCGGCGCGCCGATCGCCGGGGCCATTGGCCTGTTCGCCGGCGGGCCGGACTTTGCCTGACGCCGCTTATTCCCGGCCGCGGGGTTCTTTGCCCTTGAATCCCAAAGCGACAACATACAATTCGACCGACTCGGCACGGCTGGCGGGTGGCTTGACGTGCCTGACCTCCCGGAAATGCATCTTCATGCGGGCCAGAAGATCGCCGGTGGCGCCGCCCTGGAACACCTTGCCGACAAAGACTCCTGCCGGCTTCAAGACCTCAAGCGCCACCTCCAGCGCGATTTCCACGAGCGCGATGGTCCGCAGGTGATCGGTGGCGCGATGGCCGGTGGTGGGCGCGGCCATGTCGGTCAGGACCAGGTCGGCGGGCCCGTTCAGTTCGGCCCTCAGGCGCGCGGGGACATCGGGATCGGTCAGATCGGCCTTCAGGAAGGTGACGCCAGGCACCGGCTCCATGTCCAGCACGTCGGCGGCGACGACGGTGGCGCCGCGCTGTGCCGCCACCTGGCTCCAGCCGCCCGGCGCGGCGCCCAGGTCCAGCACTTTGGCCCCCTTCTTCAGGAAGCGGTATTTGCTGTCGAGCTCGATCAGCTTGAAGGCGGCCCGGCTGCGATAGCCCTTCTGCCGGGCCGCAGCCACATAAGGATCGTTCAACTGCCGTTGCAACCACTGGCGCGAAGAGGCCGTGCGCCCGCGCGCCTTCTTCACCTTGACCGGCGTTCGGCCGCGCCCCGCGCCCCGCGTATCCTTCGTCATGGCATCGCCGCAAGCTGGCGCAGCATGCCCTCGCGAAGGCCACGATCGGCCACCCTGAGCATGGGCGCAGGCCACAGCGAACAGATGGCGGCAAAGATGGCGCAACCCGGCAGCATCAGATCGGCGCGCTCCCTGCCTATGGGACCGATCTTCGCCAGTTCGCCGACGTCCAGTCCCACCAGCCTGTCAACCACCCGCAACATCGCGCGGGTTTCGTGCCAGCTCGCATCCACCCGCGCGCGGCTGTAGCGGGTGAGGTTCAGCGCGATCGCCGCCAGGGTGGTGACCGTGCCCGATGTGCCCAGAAGATGGTTGCGGCGGATGTCGAACCCGCTCCCGATCTCGGCCGCAAAGGGTGCAAATCGCGTCCTGAGATCCTGGCTCATGCGGGCAAAGCCCGCCCGGCTGGCACCGTCCGCGCCATAGGCCTCCGCCAGGCTCACCACACCAAGCGGCACCGAAGTCGCGCATCGTGCGATGGGACCGTCCGCGGTCCGGGCGAGCCAGATGATTTCGGTCGATCCGCCGCCGATGTCGAACACCAGCGCGCCCCCGGAGCGGCGGCCAATCAGGGGGGCACAGCCCAGTGCCGCCAGACCGGCTTCTTCCTCCGCCGAGATGACTTCGAGATTCAATCCTGCCTCGGTCCTGGCGCGCCTTACCAGCACATCGGTATTGCCGGCCAGCCGCGCCGCCTGGGTGGCGATGCAGCGAACGCGGGCGGCCTTCAGCCGGCCGATGCGCTCGGCACAGACCTTCAGGGCGGCAATGGTGCGGTCCATGGCGGCGGGCGACAACATGCCGGTCTGGCCCACGCCCTCGCCCAGCCGCACGATGCGCGAGAAGGAATCAACCACCTTGAAGCCGCCGCGGGCCGCGGGGGCGGCGATCAAGAGGCGGCAGTTGTTGGTTCCCAGGTCCAGCACGGCAAGCAAGTCTTGCTGCTGCGGAGTTGCCGACCGCCCCCGTTCCCCCTGTTCCGCCTGCGCCCTTTTCACACCAGAGACCCTCCTGGCAAAGGACTACACCGGCGGGACCGATTGCCAAAGGCCGAAGGTGCCACCCGTCCGTCCGGCCATTGCCCGGCCTTGCACCGGAAGTCTTTGGCAGGGTGAAGCTTTTTCCGGCCGGGCCCGCCGGCGGCCTTGAACCTGGGCGGCGGCTGGTCTAAAGGGGCGGTCCCACGGGGCACCCCTTAGGCCGCCCTGGGCCGTTGGGGGATCGTCTAACGGTAGGACTGCAGACTCTGACTCTGCCTGTCTAGGTTCGAATCCTAGTCCCCCAGCCAAATCTCAGTTTTGGCCGTTTTTGCCGCCGCACCGGCTGCCGCGGCAGGCAGGGCTTTTGTCTAAGACAAAGCTTCTTGGCGCCCAAGAGTGGGCGCCGCGAGCCGACATCAGAAAACTTCGCAAATCTGTCATCCGCCTGTGATCGAGCGGCGGGATGTTCTCCCCGCCGATGAGCAAGGGCTGTCGCAT
>DASTRG010000177.1:0-2608 GCA_035761325.1 Rhizomicrobium sp.
TTCTGGCTGTGGGAGGTGAAAGACATGGACGAGGCGGTGGCCTGGGTGAAGCGCTGCCCCAATCCCATGCCGGGACCCAGCGAGATCGAGATCCGCCCGCTGTACGAAATGTCCGATCTGCAGTGAGGAAGGAGCCGCGCCGGCCTGGCTTTCACCGGGCGCCGATGGTGGACAGGCACGGTCCGGCTTCTCCCGCGCTTGCGGAGGGCGAAAGCCGGGAAAGAAGCGGGCAAAAGCGTGCCGCTTTTTCCGACCCCCTCCCGGTTGTCCAGCGTGGACAAGCGGAGCCGCTTTCCGGTGGGGCAGGGGCGAACGGGCATGCGGTGCGACATCTCTCATGCCGCCAGTATCGCATGCGCCGCGCGCGGGCGCGTGTTGGATATCGCGGATGCCGGCGCGCGGGCATCACCATCATCGCTGCCGGAAAATCGGAGTCAGAGCGGACTCGTTTTGATCCCGCCGCGATGATGGCTTTCGACGTTGGGGCTGGATGCGAAAGCGCAGCAAGAAGAATACAGGACGTTCTTCCAGAAAAAGTCGGATAAGGCGTTTGTTGAGAATCTGCGTGCGGCAACAATGGGGGTTGGGCGGCAGGTAATGCAAAATTCAAGAAGGAAATCGCCCATGCCGCGAAGCAGACGGAGAGACAGGCTTCCCAGAACCATCGCCTGCCGCCAGTTCTTACTCCAGCGGGCTCGTCGTGAAGTAGGGCTTGGGCAATATGCCGTCTTCCGGGATAGCCAGGGCGACGGGCGGAAGCGTGGGGTCACGCTTGCGGGCAATTTCCAGATCGCGATCATGCTTGTCCGAGACCAGAAAGGTGACCCCGCCTGGACTGTCATAATCTCGCCCAAGCAGCCAGTTATGCTGCTTCTTGGTGATGAGCGTGGCAGTGTAGCTGCCTAGATAAGTGGCCTGCCCAGGCTTGATGTCGAAGCGCAGTGAGAAGACATTCTTGGAGAAATGGCTCACACCGCTCTGCTGATCGGCTTGCACGCGGTAGAACTCATACGTACCCGGTTCCAGACGTTCGGTCACCACTGAACCCGTATCGTTTCCTGTATAATCGATCTGCCTGAAGATATCGCTTGAGGTGTGGATCGAGACATAATCCGGCCCTATCCCGGTCTCACCTACTTTCCGGTAAAGCATCAGATAGTGATCGGTCGATGGCTCGGTCCAACCGATAGACATGACCATGACACCGGCATCGACGCCTTTGTAGTTCGCATGACTGCCGGGGGATGCGCAGCTCGCAAGCGCGAGCATGCTCACAAGCAATAACAGCCGTTTCATTGTGGTATTGCCCCGATCCCGTGCCGAATCCCGCCCTGGTCTGAATGCTATCACATCGTTTGCGAGGAAAAAGGCGCCGAGCCTTGGAAAAGCTTGCCCTGCTTCGAGCGAAGCGCGGGCGCCGCCGCTCAAAGTGGTCCACCGGACCTGCTCACCCGCTTCGCTGGCCGCGGCTCACCACGGCCGGCGTCAGCCGCGCACGACGTCGCGCCGCGTGTGCCAGTGCGCGTTCAGCCAGCGCCGAGCCGGCCGTTCGATGGCATAGAAACTGGCCAGTCCCGCGATGATGCCCAGCGGCAGCAGCCACCAGCGGGGGATTTCCATGTTCTTTGCCAGCCGGAAAAACGGTTGCTGCCAGAGATAGATGGAATAGGACCACAGCCCGATGCGCACCAGCAGCGGGTTCTCCAGGATGCCCAGCACGAAGGCGGGCGCCCGCTCCATCAGGACAAGGCTGGCGGCCAGGCACACGGCCCCCAGGCTGTATTTGACCGGGTCGGGCACGAAATTGAAGTTCAGCAGCACGCCCACGATGCCCAGCATCACCGGGATCCACCGGCCGCAAAGCGCCCTGGGCACGTCACGGTGAAGCAGCAGATAGGCGATGGCGCCCACCAGGATGGACGCCCCGCGCGCGTCACTGCGCCAATAGACGGTTTCATAGGGAAGGCCCATCGCCGTCTCCACCGCGCCATTGATCATCATCGCCAGCGCGATCGCCGCAAGAACGCCGACAAGCGGGAAGCGCCGGCGCCGCCACACCAATGCGACAAGCGCCAGCAGTATATACATGTGCTCTTCGATGCACAGCGACCAGGCATGGTCGAGCACGTTGCTGGCCCCGATCCACAGGTGGGCATAGTTGGTGGTGAACGTTATGGTCGAGAGGAACTGTCCTATCGTCGGGTCATGCGCGCCGGCGGCGGCGGAAACCAGCAGCAGGCAGCCGGCCAGCGCGAAAAGGGCGGGATAGATGCGCGAGACGCGCCGCGCGAAGAAGTTCGGCAGGGGCGTTTGCCGGATGAAGAGAATCTCGGCCATCAGCCTTCCGCTCAGCACGAAGAACAATTCCACACCCAGCCGTCCGGTGTTGACGCCGCGCTTGATGAGGAAGTGGTCGATCAGGACGCCGATGATGGCGGCGCCCCGCCAGCCGTCGAGATAGAGGATTCGCGTGGCATGCGCGGCCGCGGCCGGGGCGTCCTGGGCCGGCGCGTGAACCGTATCGCGCGTGGCAAGACCACAGGCCTCGGTGCTGCTCATCCGCTGCACTCTGCCCGGTTTGCGCCATGCGGCATTGTGACAATTCTGT
>DASTRG010000178.1:0-5374 GCA_035761325.1 Rhizomicrobium sp.
GGCTGGTGAACATCCGGTATGGCTCGCTGACCCCCTTGGTCACCAGATCGTCGATCATCACCCCGATATAGGCTCGTGCCCGTTCCAGAATGACAGGCGCCGAGCCGCCCGCAGCCCGGGCGGCATTCCAGCCCGCCACCAGCCCCTGACCGGCGGCTTCTTCATAGCCGGTGGTGCCGTTGATCTGGCCCGCCAGGTAAAGGCCGGGCATCCGCTTGACCTCAAGCGCGGCCGTGAGCTCGCGCGGATCGACATAATCATACTCGATGGCATAGCCCGGACGGCGCACCAACGCTGTCTCCAATCCGGGAATCGTGGCCAGAAGGGCATGCTGGACGTCCTGGGGCAGGGAGGTGGAAATCCCGTTCGGATAGATCGTATCGTCTCCAAGTCCTTCCGGTTCCAGGAAAATCTGGTGGGACTGGCGCTCCGCGAACCGGCTGACCTTGTCCTCTATGGACGGGCAATAGCGCGGCCCCGTAGACGCGATCTGGCCGCTATACATCGGCGCGCGGTGCAGGTTGGCGCGGATGATGGCGTGGGTCTCAGGGGTCGTGCGGGTGATGCCGCACTGGACCTGGGGCGTGGTGATCCTGCTGGTCAGGAAAGAGAAGGGCTGGGGCGGGTCATCGCCCGGCTGCATCTCCAACCGGTGCCACTGGATGGTGCGCCCGTCCAGCCGTGGGGGGGTACCCGTCTTCAGCCGCCCCATCGACAGGCCCAAGCCATATAATGTGCGCGACAGGCCGATGGAGGGCGCTTCCACGCCGTCTCCAATCTTCATCCGTCCCGCCGGAATCTGCGTCTCGCCGATATGGATCAGGCCATTCAAAAAGGTCCCGGTGGTCAGGACCACCCGGCCACAGCGGATCGTCTCACCATCGGCGGTGATCACGCCAATGGCAGCGCCATCTTCCAGAACCAGGTCTTCGGCGGCCGCTTCCCGGATGTACAGATTTGCGATCTCCCGCAGCATCCGCTGCATTGCCTGCCGGTAAAGCGCGCGGTCCGCCTGGGCGCGGGGCCCGCGCACCGCCGGGCCCTTGCGGCGGTTGAGCAGGCGAAACTGGATACCCGCCGCATCGGCTGCCCTGCCCATCAGGCCGTCAAGCGCATCGATCTCCCGCACCAGATGGCCCTTGCCGACACCGCCGATGGCCGGATTGCACGACATCTCGCCCAGCGTGTCGAAGCGATGCGTCAGCAGCAGCGTCCTGGCGCCAAATCGCGCCGATGCCGCCGCCGCCTCACAGCCGGCGTGGCCGCCGCCGATCACGATGACGTCGAAATGCCTCATGGGCCGGGCTCATACGCGCGCGCCAGTTTATGCACAAGGCGCTTTATGGAATCGGCGACCGGCCGCGCTTCGAACCGCCGGGTGGCCGGATAACGCCAATGGAGGCCGCCCGCAGCAGGCGCCGGAAGGTCGGACACTCCAGATGGCTGGGCGCCGGACATGCCGCTGCGTGACGCAGCCCATCACGCAATGCACGCAGCTCCCGGATGGTCTTATCCAGCGCGGACGCCTTGTCCGCCAGAAGCCGGCGGTCGATGCTGGGCTTGCCGCCGGGCGCGAACATGGCAGTGATTTCGTCCAGCGTGAATCCCGCCGCCTGCCCCAGCCTGATCAGGTTCAGCCGCTCCAGCACCGAGGGATCGAACAGCCGGCGCAGGCCTCGCCGCCCGATCGAGGCGATCAGACCCTTCTCCTCATAAAAGCGCAGCGTCGAGGCCGGTACGCCCGAGCGTTGCGCGACCTGGGCGATATCCAGGTCTTTCATCCCTTGACCTCAAGTTAACTTGAAGTGGCAACTTAAGCGCACGGCCCGGCACTCGCAAGCCGCCTCGCAAACCGCCTCGCACGCCGAAGGAGACGACAATGAATGAGTTGATCGACCACCCCATCCGCATCATCGCCATCGGTGCGGGCGCCACGCTGGTGATGGACGGATGGCTGATGTTTCTGAAACGGCTTGGCGTGCCCATCCAGGGCTTCAACCTGCTGGGCCGCTGGATCGGCCACTGGCCCGGCGGCGTCTTCCGCCACGACAGCATCGTGGACGCAGCCCCGGTCAAGGGCGAGCTGTTGCTGGGATGGCTGGCCCATTACGCCATCGGCATCGCCTTTGCGGTTCTGCTGGTTGCCGTTGTCGGCCCGGCATGGCTGGTCAGGCCCACGCCATTGCCTGCGATCATCACCGGCATCGTCACCGTCGCCGCGCCGTTGCTGGTGATGCAGCCGGCGATGGGCGCGGGCGTTGCGTCATCGAAGACCAGGACGCCGCTGCGCAACTGCATCAAGAGCATCGTCACGCATACGGTTTTCGGCATCGGCCTTTACATCACCGCCGTCGTCGCCGCCTCCATGCCGGAACGCATCGCGGGATGACGTGCTACTTGCCGATGCAGAAATCGCGGAAGACGAAATCGAGTACCTCCTCGACATCGACGCGGCCGGTGATGCGGCCGATGGCGCGCATCGCCAGGCGCAGATCCTCGGCCAGCAGCTCGGGTCGCTCCGCAGGCGCGGCCAGGCCGTGGCGCAGCGCCTCGGCGGCTTCCTTCAACGCGGCGCGATGGCGTGGACGGGTCAAGACAGGCGTGTTGCCCTCCAGCCTTTGCCGCACCTTTTCCTGCAGTGCTGACAGCAGCGTGGTCATTCCCGCACCTGTCTTCAGCGAAATCGAAAGCCCTTGGCCCTGGTTGCCTTCGGCAAAACCCAGATCGGCCTTGTTCCATACCGTCAGGTCCGGCTCCGGCAGATCGGCCGGCAGCCCGGCGCGCGGGTTGGGCAGGCTTCCATCCAGCAGCAAAAGCGTCATGCCGCCTGCCGCATGCGCCAGGGCCCGGCGCACGCCTTCGGCCTCGACCGGCTCGGCGGTCTGGCGCACCCCCGCGGTATCGGCGACCAGCAAGAGATAGCCGCCCAGATCGAGCCGTGCCTCGACCACGTCGCGGGTGGTGCCGGGCATGGCCGAAACGATGGCGATGTCGCGCCTCGCCAAGGTATTGATAAGACTGGATTTTCCGGCATTCGGGGGCCCGATGATGGTGAGCCTCAAGCCCTCGCGCAGGGTCTCGCCCCGCGCCCCGTCATCCATATGCCTTTGAATCCGCGTGAGTATTTCCACCGCCGCCGCCCGCGCCCCGGCAAACTCGGCATCTCCCACGCCATCGTCGGAAAAATCGATCGCCGCTTCCGCCCGTCCCAGCGCCACGATCAGGGTCGATCGCCACCCTTCATAGAGATCGGCGAGCAGGCCATCATGCTGGCGCAGCGCCTGGCGCCGCTGGCTTTCGGTCTCGGCATCCACCAGGTCGGCGATCGCCTCGGCTCTTGTCAGGTCCAGCTTGCCATTCTCCACGGCCCGGCGGGAGAATTCGCCGGGCTCGGCAGGTTTCAGGCCAAACCCATCGAAAAACCGGAACAGGGCTTCGCGCACCGCCCGGCCGCCATGGATATGGAATTCGGCGCAATCCTCGCCGGTGAAGCTGGCGGGGGCGGCAAACCAGAGCACGATGGCCTCGTCGATGGCCTCATTTTCAATTGTGAGCCGCCGCAACACGGCTTTGCGCGGCGGCGGCAGGGTTCCCGCCAGCGCCGCCAGCACCCGTCCCGCCTGCGGCCCGCTGACCCGCACGACGCCCACGCCGGCGCGGCCGGGCGCGCTGGCAAGCGCGTAAATCGTGGATTTCATGACCGGGCCTTCATCTGGAAGGCTATTTGTCTTTCTTGCCCGCCATGGCGGTAGCGCTGTCCCACATGGCCTTCTGGAATTTCTGGAAAGCCTCCACCCCGCTGCCTTCGCCATAAAGCTGGGGCGCCCAGGCCCGCATCATGCCCTCCGGATCGCCCGCGTCGAAGGCCGCCTTCATGCGCGCCTGCATTTCTTCCATCATCTGCTGTTGCACGGGCGCGACGTCGGGCAGGCCCAGAAAGGCGCGGGCCTCCTGCGGGGTCATTTCAACCGTGATATTCACCTTCAAGGCGACACCTCGCCGTTAGGGCCCCACCGGGCTTTCGGGACCATGGATTTCGGGCTAAGTAACCCGGCCCTAAAAACAACCAAGACGCAAGGCCCACGAGCAGATTCGTCCGGGCTGGCGCCAACCGGGAACCGATGATGAGCCTCGCCACCGCAACCAGCCCCTACATTCTTCAGCACAAGGACAATCCCGTCCAGTGGCGCGTCTGGGGCAGCGAAGCCCTGGCCGAGGCAGGGGAAAAGAACAAGCCCATCTTCCTGTCCATCGGCTTCATGGGCTGCCACTGGTGCCACCAGATGAACCAGGAAAGCTTCTCGGACCCGGCCGTCGCCGCGGCGATCAACGAGCATTTCATTCCCGTGATCGTCGACCGCGAAGAGCGTCCCGACCTGGACCAGATCTACCAGATGGCCGCCCAGAACATGGGCCATCAGGGCGGCTGGCCGCTTTCGGTGTTCCTGCGCCCCGACGGCGTGCCCTATTTCGTCAGCGGCTACCATCCAAAGGAAGAACGCACCGGCATGATTTCCGCCGCCAGGCTGTTCGAGGAAGGCCGCAGCATCTTTTATGACCAGAAGGAGCGGCTGACGCAGAATTCCGACGCCATCCTGGAGGGACTGAAGAACCTTTACGGCCGTGACATGCGCACGGGCCCGGAGAACATCAATATCGACCTGGCGGCGATGCGGATCGCACAGCGCTTCGACATCTTCTTCGGCGGCATGCAGGGGCCGGTGAAATTCCCCAACGCTCCGCTGATCGATGTGCTGTGGCGCGCCTGGCTGCGCACCGCAACCCCGCAATTCTCCCAGCTGGTCTTCACCACGATCGACGCCATCCTGTTCGGCGGCATGTACGACCACATCGGCGGCGGCTTCTTCCGCTATTGCGCCGACGAACGCTGGACGATTCCGTATTTCGAAAAGGCCCTGGCCGACAGCGCCCAGATGATCGACCTGTGCACCGGCCTGTGGCAATTCAACCGCAACGATCCCTGCCGCCAGCGGGTGGAAGAAACCATCGGCTGGCTGCTGCGCGAGATGAAGACCGGCGAGGGCTTTGCCGCGGGCCTGGGACGCGACAATGAAATCGAGGCCGCCAAATATTACATGTGGAGCGAGGCGGAGATCGATGCCGGCCTGGTTGGCACATTCTCGGCGCGGTTCAAGCAGGTCTATGGCGTCACCCGCGACGGCAACCTGGCCGGCAGGAACATCCTGCGCCGGCTGGGCAATCCCGCCCCGACCGGCGAGGCCGACGAAGCCTTGCTGGCCCGCCAGCGCGAGATGCTGCTGAACATCCGCCGCAAGCGAACCGCGCCCCTGCGCGACGACATGCTGCTGGCCGACTGGAACGGCATGACCATCGCGGCGCTGGCGCGCGCCGG
>DASTRG010000179.1:0-81458 GCA_035761325.1 Rhizomicrobium sp.
AGAGGCCGTGCGCTTCGCCAGCACCGCGAACAGGGGTCAATAGTCAGCGCGCCGCCAGATCGACCTGCCGCGCAGCCTTCATCTTTATTGCCTCGTCCAGCGGGACCAGCGTCACGCCGTGGTCTTTCTTCAACCAGTCCGACAGAAGGCGCAAAGTCGTATCGTGAGGGTGGCCGATGGCGATGGCGACGCCGTTACGTTTGGCCTCTCGCACCAGGCGGTCAAGCTGGGCCGCGACCGCCGCCGGGCTGCGGTCGTCGTCCAGGAACACATCACGGCCCGCCGACATCACACCTGCCCTGGCAGCCGCCTGCGAGACGCCGCTGACCGGCCCGGTGCGGGAATCGAAGAAAAACAGGTGTCGCGCCTTCAGGGTCGCCATTACCGGCGCCAGTGCAGCGGCATCTGCGGTGAAACGGCTTCCCTCATGGTTGTTGATGCCCACCAGCCCCGGCACGCGCGACAGGTTCCAGCCCAGACGTCTGGCGATCTCCAACGCGCCCATCCCTTTACTCAAGGTCTCGGGCCCAGGGTCGACATCCGACAGCGCCTGCATCGGCACATGAGCCAGGACCAAGTGGCCCCGGCGCGCGGCCGACCGGGCCAGGAAAGGCGTATCATCCGCATACGGAAGAAATGACAGCGCCACATCCCGGGGCAGCATCATCGCCTTGTCGGTGCCCGCCAGGTCCTCGCCCAGGTCGTCGATGCAGATGGCAATCACAGGCCCTTTCACGCGCGCAAGCGCGACATCCGCAGAGGAAAGCAGCAACGGAAGACTTGTATTGCCCGTCGCGGCTGTGCCCCTGTCCGGCGTTGCACGCTCTGTGATGGGATCGAGTACCCTGGGAGCGCGGCGGCTGGCGCCGCCCCGCGGCAGGACAAACCTGGCCACGCCCTGCGCCACCAATCCGGTCTGGCCATCGTCGGGCAGGGCTTGCGTCTCAATACCTGGCAGCGCCGCGTCCAGAAGTTTCGAGAGCCCGGCCAGCGCCGCCGGTCCGCCCATCACCGTGGCGGCGCCGAGCAGAACCGCAAAGGCTGCCTCGGGGCCAACCTTCCGCACGCGCCGAATCAGCGATGACCGGTCCATGCGGTCATACCGCCAGAAACGCCGATCGAGTCAATCCGCCTCCCCTTCCTGTGCGGCACGCCAAGGAGGCGCGCCCATAGGGCGACACACCTGCGTGCCGCCCTTGAGCAGCGGTCGCGAAGGGTTGGTCAGTCCGCCGCCACCGGCGCACCGCCGCCCGAGATCGCCCGCCGGCACAGCCACACCAGCGCGATCAGGGCGAAGCAGATCCAGCCCGATATCCAGAAGATGTCGGTGGTCGCCAGCAGGTAGGCCTGCGAGATCACCGTGCGCATTATCGCCGCCTTGGCTGCCAGGTCCGACAGGCCCAAATGGGCCAGACCGTACAGCGCATGCTGGAACTGAGGCGAGAACTGGGTGGTGTGTTCAACCAGCTGGCTCTGGTGCACTGCCTCGCGCCGATCCCATAGGGTGGTAGCGATAGAGGCGGCAAACCCGCCCGCGGTGATGCGGCAGAAGTTCGAAAGCCCGGAAGCCAGCGGAATCCGTTCCGGCGGCACGCCGTCCAGCAGGATTGTAATCAAGGCAAGGAAGAACGTCGCCATCGCGATGCCCTGCACCAGCAGTGGCAGCATGAAATCCACAAAGCTGGCATCCGCGGTGAAGTTGGCGCGCATCAGATAGGATACGCCGAACGCGATGAAAGCGACCGTCGCGATAATGCGGGCGTCGATGCGGCTCATCAATCTGGCGCTCATTGGCGTCAGCAGGACCGCGATCACACCCGTCGGCGCGGCCACCAGGCCAGCCCAGGTGGCGGTATAGCCGATCTGGGTCTGCAGCCACAGCGGCATCAGCAGGTTGGCGGCAAAGAACACCGCATAGCCCAGACAGAACACAAAAGTGCCCAGCGCGAAATTACGGCCCTTGAAAAGGGACAGATCGACGATGGGATGTTTTTCCGTCAGTTCCCAGATCAGCCAGACAACAAAGGTTATGGCTGTGACAAGGGACAGCACCACGATCTGCGTGGAGGCAAACCAGTCCGCATCCTTGCCGGTATCCAGCATCACCTGCAGCGCGCCGACCCAAACGATCAGAAGTCCCAGCCCCACCGTGTCGATGGGGAGCTTGCGGGTAGGCGTCTCCCGGCTCTTCAGGTTCACCCAGGTAAGTCCGCTGACTACCAGGCCGACCGGTACGTTGATCAGGAAGATCCAGGCCCAGTGGTAATTGTCGGAGATGTAACCGCCAAGGATCGGCCCGCAGATCGGCGCCACAAGGGTAGTTATCGACCAGATGCCCAGCGCGGTGCCCCGCTTTTCATGCGGGAAGATTGAAATCAGCAGCGCCTGCGACCCGGGGATCATCGGCCCCGAAACCGCGCCCTGCAGGACGCGGAAGACAATGAGCGAGGAGAGGCTCCAGGCGATGCCGCACAGGAAGGAGGCGATGGTGAAGGCCAGCACCGAAAAGGTGAAAGTACGCACCACGCCATACCGGCCCATCAACCAGCCGGTGAGCGGCACGCCGATGCCGTTGGCCACGGCGAACGAGGTGATCACCCATGTACCCTGGTCGGGGGACACGCCCAGATTGCCGGCGATGGTGGGAAGCGAGACATTGGCGATGGTGGAATCCAGCACCTGCATGAAGGTGCCGGCCGCCAGCGCCAGCGCCGTGATCGCCAGCCGCCCGCCGTGCAGCGTATGTTCCTGCTCGACCTGTCCGGAGCCCGCGCCGCTCACCGCACGGCCCCGCCATTTTCCTTGAGAATGCGGGCAATGACGGCGTCGGCCTTCGGCTCAGTATCCTCGCCGGTGTCGGCACGTATGACACCCTGCCCCACCTTTTCTGTCATCACTGCGCCGGACTGATCGTGCACATCCACATCCGCCGTGACCGACAGGCCGACGCGCAGGGGATGGGCCTTCAGTTCAGCCGGATCAAGGGCAATGCGTACCGGCACGCGCTGGACGATCTTGATCCAGTTGCCGGATGCATTCTGCGGCGGCAGCAAGGCAAAGGCCGAGCCGGAGCCCGCGCCCAAGCCCTCGACATGGCCGTGATAGGTGACCGAGTCGCCATAAATGTCGGCCGTCACAGTCACCGGCTGGCCGACCCGCACGCGGTCGAGCTGAACTTCCTTGAAGTTGGCGTCGATCCATACCTTGGACAACGGCACCACCGCCATCAGCGGCGTGCCGGGCGCGACCTGCTGACCCGCTTGCACAGTGCGCTGAGCGATTACGCCGTCGACGGGCGCGATGATCCGCATATGCCCCATCGCGATCATGGCGGCGCGCACCCTGGCTTCTGCGGCCACTACGTCCGGGTTGTTTGCGATGTCGGTGCCGGAAATCGCCGCCTGGCTCTGGGCCAGAGTGCTGCCGGCCGACCGCACCGCCGCTTCCGCCGCCTTTACCGCGTCCCTGGCATGGGCCAGTTCTTCGGCCGACACGGAGCCGGTCGCCGCCGCCTTTTGGCGGCGTTCATAGTCGGCACGTGCCTGGGCCAGGGCGACCTGTGCCTGGTGCAACTGAGCCTGAGAGGTGTCGCTCGCCGAAAAGGCGCCGCGAACATCGCGCACCGCGCGGGCCAGGTTGGCTTCGGCCGCTTGCAAGTTCACGCGTGCGACAGCGGGGTCCATTTCAACCAGCATCTGGCCCCGCCTCACGGTCTGGGTGTTGTCGGCGTGCAATGCCAACACCGTACCGTTTTCCTTTGCGGTGATGGTCACCACATTGCCGGCGACATACGCGTCGTCCGTCGATTCAAAATAGCGGACATAGAACAGCCAGTAGAGGGCCCAGACCAGGCCGGCGGCGACGACGGTGGCGGCGACCAGGATCAGCCAGAAGCGGCGCGTGCCGTTGGGTGTATCGGAATTGCTCATGGGGTCAGTCCTGCTTGGCAATGGTGGTGGCGGCGGGCGCGCTGAAGGGGCCGCCGACGGTCAAAAGAAGGGTGATGCGCTGTATGACGGATCCGGCCGTGACTGCGGCCAGCGATTGGCGCGCCTGGAGCAGCGTGGATTCGGCCTGCAGCATGGGAAGCTGGGTGGAGAGCCCGCTGCGGTACCGATCCTCTGCGATCTGGAAGGCGCGTTGGGCGCTTTGCACCGCCTCCTGCTGTCGCGCGCGCTGTTGCTCCAGGCTCTTGACCTGGGTCATGGCATCTGCGGCCTGCTTGATGGCGTTCACCACCGCGCCGTTATAGTCGGCCACCGCTTCATCGAGCTGGGCCGTCGCACCCGCATACTCGGCGCGCAGCTTGCCGGCGTCGAAAATCGGCAGGTGAATTGCCGGGCCTGCCCCGTATGTGAAGGAATCGCCGCTGATCAGGTTGGACAGGCCGATCGCCTGAAACCCCACCATCGCGACGAGGTTGATGTCGGGATAGAAGGCGGCATGGGCAGCCTTGCGGCCCGCCATGGCCGCATCGATGCGCGCCCGTGCGGCGAGGATGTCGGGCCGGCGGGCCAGAAGGTCGGCGGGAAGCCTGGTGGGCAATGGCAGTGCCGCATTCAGGTCGGGTGTGGGCCGCGTTATACCGGCATAGGCGTCGGCGCCCTGCCCCGCCAGCGCGGCAATGGCATGAACGTCCGTCTCGCGCGCCGCCTGATAGCGAAGCTGCTCGGCCTGGGCGATCGACAGCAAAGCCTTGGCCTGTTCCAGGGCACTGGCATTCTCCAGCCCCGCGTCGACGCGGCCCTGGGTGATCTTCACGATGCCTTCACGTTCGGAGACAGTCGCGTCGGCAATATCGCCGTTCTGATAATTGAGCAACAAGTCGATATAGGCTTGGGCAAAGGCACCCGACAATGCGAGGCGCGCCGCCTCCACATCCAGCGCGGCGGCTTGCGCCGTGCCGCGCGCCTTGTCGATCAGCGCCGCCTGCTTGCCCCAGAAATCCAGGTTCCAGGACAGGTTGCCCAGCACTTGACCGTACCAGCGGTAGGAGCCGCCATAGGGCGGTGGGATGATATAGTCCTTGCTGAACAGCACGCGCTGTTCCTGGCCATCCAGCGTCACCTGCGGCAGATCCTCGGCCTGGTTGACCGAAAGCTGCGACTGCGCGGCGCGGAGCCGCGCCATCGCCGCCGACAGGCTTGGATTATGCGCGATCACCTGCGGCGCCAGACGATCGACCTGGGGATCGTGAAAGGCCGTCCACCATTGAGAACCGGCCGGCGCGGCCGGCGCACCATCAAGGCCCAACGTTCTGGCCTGGACTGGCGAGACCTGAGGATCAGTCGGAGGCGTGGCAACACAGGCGCTTAGCAGCAGCGAAGCCATCAGTGCGGCAAGAGGCTTTTTCATGTCTTCTTCGCCTTGGAGGAAGGTGGGAAAGAAATCGGCACCCCCGAAACAAACAGTCGCGACGGCCTATCGCCCCTCGACTTGCTTTCGGTGGCGATCAGAAGGCGGGTCAGGAGCTTGATCAGCGTGTCCACCTCGGCATGGGTGAATCCCGACAGCAACTCGTTCCAGAAATTCATCACCAACGGGGCCAGTCGCTCGACCAGTGCACCGCCGCGAGGCGTCAGGGCCAACGTTACAACCCGGCGATCAGTTTCGCTGCGAGCGCGGATCACCAGCTCGCGCTCGACCAGCTGGTCGATCAGCCGCGTCAGCGAACCAGCGTCATGGCAGATGGTATGAGCCAGATCGCCGGCGGTCTTGATGCGCCCGTCATGCAGCGCGACCAACGTGGTCCATTGCGAGAAGGTCAGCTCCTCATGCTCGAACTGCGCTTCCATCTGCGGCAGCATGAGATTGGCGCAGACCCGGATCAGGTAGCCGACGGAATTGGCCATCGTGTAATTGCCGGGACGGTAATAGGGCTTCAAAGCGGATTTCCCCTGTCCTGCATGTGGTCAATTATTGCCAAAGCAATACTTGCTTTGGCAAAGATATACGCGCCGTTGACGATTTCGCAAGTGCGAAGGCATGCGAATTTGTCTTGCCTGCCTTGCCGATACGCAGGCAAAAACCGGCCATGAGTTCATATGTATACGTGTTGCTGGCGCGAAATCACGACGGTAGGCCAATCACTTACGTCGGCTGGACTCTGGACCTTGAGCGGCGGCTGGCCGAACACAATGGCAAGCGCGCGGGGGCAAAGACCACCCGTGGCCGGGCCTGGACGCTCCTCTATGCCGAGAAGCACCGGACGCGCAAAGGCGCCATGAAGCGCGAATATGCCCTGAAGCACGACCGCGCCTTTCGCGCGGCACTGCGCGGGCTGTGAGTGGCAGGCTGCCCACCATCACAGGATTACGGCATACTTCAGCGCCGCAGATGCCGGGAGACGAAGATGGTCTTCGAACAGGTCGCAACTGGTGGGTGCTACTCCTACCTGCTGGGGTGCGCGGAAAGCCACGCGGCCGTGCTGATCGATCCGCATCTGGCGCAGATCGATCATTATCTCGGCCTCGCCGCGCAGAAGGGTCTCACAATCCACTATTTGCTGGATACCCATACCCACGCCGATCATTTTTCGGCGGCAAAGGAGCTTGGCTGCAGGCTGGGTGCGCCCGTCGTCACCAGCCGGGCATCGCCGGCGCCCTATTCCAGCTTCCGTCTTGATGACGGTGAAATTCTGCGCCTGGGCAGCTTGCGGCTAAAATCTCTGCACACGCCCGGCCACACACGCGATTCGATGTGCGTCGTCGCCGAGGACCGCATTTTCACAGGCGATACGCTATTGATTGGCGGCACGGGACGCACGGACCTGCCCACCGGCGATCCGGGCGCGCTCTATGACAGCCTTTTCCAGATTGTACTGAGGCTGTCGCCCGACTTGCTGGTATATCCCGCCCATGATTACAAGGGGCGGAGCCATTCCACCATCGGTGTGGAGATCGAATCCAACCCGCGGCTTCAGGTCCGCGATCGCGACTCATTCATCGAGATGATGAACCGTCTCAACCTGGCCGCACCCACGCACCTGACCGAGGCGCTTCGCACCAACATGAGCGGCGGAAAGACGGTGGAGCAGGTCCTGGCGGAAGCCGCCTCCCGGATTCCCTTCGTCACGCTCGGCGAACTGGCCGAGCGCGTGGCGACGGAAAAGCTGGACATGATCCTCTTGGATGTCCGCGAGAAAGACGCCTTCGACACCGGTCACATTCCCGGCGCGCAGCATCTTCCGCGCGGCCAGCTGGAGCTTCGCGTCAACAAAGACCTGCCCGATCCGACACGGCGCATTCTGGTGGCGTGCGAGTTTGGCCGCATCTCGACCCTGGCCGCGGCGACGCTGCGCGAACTGGGCTATACACGCGTTGCGGCGCTGGACGGCGGCATGCAGGCCTGGCGTGAAGCCGGATACCCCATGACGCGGAACTGACCGGGCCCTACTCCGCCGCCAGACTGTTGCGCCTGTCGAAGTTCGCCCAGACGCCGCTTTCGCCGTCCCAGGAACCGCGCGTGGCGCCCTTGGAATATTCGGTGGCCCGCTGCTCGAAGAAATTGGCGTGTTCGACCCCGTTCAGAATCTCTACCAGCCAGGGCAACGGATGAGCCTTGAGCTGCCTGTAGCCACTCTCGGTCTCTTCGAAATTGCCGAACACAGGCTGCAACTTAAGCTGGGTCAGGCGCCAGTCGGCGATGTACCGAACATAGGATTTGATATCGCCCGCCGTCATGCCCTTGATCTCGCCCATGCCGAACGCCAGGTCGACGAAACCTTCTTCCAGCTTGACCATGGTAGAGGCGACTTCGCGGATGTCGTCGCGCACCTGCTTGGTGACGGCGCCCGTCTCTTCGTTCCAGGCGTGATAGAGCTTGGTGATGCCCTCGCAGTGCAGGCTTTCGTCACGAACCGACCAGGAGACGATCTGGCCCATGCCGTTCATCTTGTTGTGGCGCGGAAAATTCAGAAGCATGGCGAAGCTGGCAAACAGGGCCATGCCTTCGGTAAAGCTGCCGAACATGGCCAGGGTGCGCGCCACGTCAGCGCAGGTGCCAACGCCGAAAGTGTGCATGTAGTCGGCCTTGGCGCGCATTTCGGCATAATCGCGGAACGCCTCGAACTCGGCCTGGGGCATACCCAGCGTCTTGAGGATCAGCGCGTAAGCGTCGATATGCACCGTCTCCATGTTGGAGAAGGCGGCCATCATCATCTGCACTTCCAGCGGCTGAAATATAGGGATGTAGCGCTTGAGGTAGTTGTCGCCCACTTCGACATCGGACTGGGTGAAGAATCTGAAAATCTGGGTCAGGAGCGCGCGCTCGGCGTCGGTGACATTGCCGGCCTGCCAGTCGCGGATATCAGCCCCGAGCGGCACTTCCTCGCCCATCCAGTGCGTCTGCTGCTGGCGCTTCCAGCAATCGTAGGCCCAGCGATACCGGGTGACGTCATAGGTCCCGGTGGAGTTGAGCAATCCCACCGTGCTCCTTCCGATCAGCGATTTCGTATCAACGTCCGCCAGGTTCACTGACATGCCAGGCACTCTTCATAATCTGTCCTGGGCGCCGCCGCGGTGCCGCCCTTCTCTCTCTTTTCCAGCTGTCCGGCGAACCCGGCGCGGCTGACCGATTTGGAACGGCAGTAGTAGAGGCTCTTGATGCCGCGCTCCCACGCCGTCCAGTGCAGCATGTGCAGGTCCCACTTGTCGATGTCGGCGGGCAGGAACAGGTTCAACGACTGGCTCTGGCAGATATAGGGCGTGCGATCGGCCGCCAGTTCGATGATCCAGCGCTGGTCGATCTCGAATGCCGTGCGGAAGACCGCCTTCTCGTCCCCGCTCAGGCAGTCCAGGTGCTGGACCGAGCCTTCCTGCTCGACAATCGACTGCCAAACCTCGGCCGTATCCTGGCCCTTCGATTTCAGCAACTCCTGCAGATAGCTGTTGCGCACAACAAAGGCGCCAGACAGCGTCTTGTGAGTGTAGACGTTTGCCGGGATCGGCTCGACGCAAGCGCTGGTGCCACCGCAGATGATCGAGATGGAGGCCGTTGGCGCGATCGCCAGCTTATGGCTGAAGCGTGCTTTCATCCCCTTCTCCACCGCGTCCGGGCAGGCGCCGCGTTCCTCGGCCAGGTGAAATGAAGCGGCATCGGCCTCGCGGCGGATCTTCCTGAAGATACGCAGATTCCACGACTTGGCCATCGCGCTTTCCAGGGGGACGCCCTTCTGCTGCAGGAAGGAGTGGAAACCCATCACGCCCAGGCCGACCGAACGCTCGCGCAGGGCGCTATACTTGGCGCGGTGCATGCTGTCGGGCGCGGTCTCGATGAAGCTGGTCAGGACGTTGTCCAGCATACGCAGGATGTCCTCGATGAAGCCTTCCTCATTCTCCCACTGGTCCCAGGTCTCGATATTCAGCGAACTGAGGCAGCACACCGCCGTGCGTTCCTTGCCGTCATGATCGGCGCCGGTAGGCAGCGTGATCTCAGAGCACAGGTTGGAGGTATTGACCTTCAGCCCCAATTCGCGCTGGTGCTTGGGCAGCGCGCGGTTCACATGATCGATGTTCAGGATGTAGGGCTCACCGGTCTGCAGGCGCGTTTCCAGGATGCGCTGCCACAACTGGCGGGCATCGATTTCGCGCAACACCGTGCCATCCTTCGGACTCTTCAGGCCGAACTTGCGGCCCTCCTTCACGCACAGCATGAACTCGTCGGTGATATTGATACCGTGATGCAGGTTCAGGCCCTTGCGGTTGAAGTCGCCCGATGCCTTGCGGATCTCCAGAAATTCCTCGATCTCAGGATGGGAGATGTCGAGATAAACCGCCGCCGAGCCGCGGCGCAGCGAGCCCTGGCTGATCGCCAGGGTCAGGCCGTCCATCACATGGATGAAGGGAATGATGCCGCTGGTAGCGCCGGTCTTCACCTTCTCGCCGATGGAGCGGACCTTCCCCCAATAGGTGCCGATTCCGCCGCCGTTCGACGCCAGCGCGACATTCTCGTTCCATACGCCCACAATACCGTCCAGCGAGTCCGGCACGTCGTTGAGGAAGCAGGAGATCGGCAGCCCGCGGGTGGTGCCGCCGTTCGACAGGATCGGCGTCGCCGGCATGAACCACAGCCGGCTCATATAGTCATAGAGGCGCTGGGCATGGGCCACATCGTCGGCATAGGCGCAGGAAACCCGGGCGAACATGTCCTGGAAGCTTTCACCCGGCATCAGGTAGCGGTCGGTCAGCGTCGCCTTGCCGAAGGGGGTCAAGAGCGCATCGCGCGTGCGATCCAGCACCAGGTCGGAGGGCGTGGGTCGCGGCGCCAGAGGGCTGGGCAAAGGCGCGCCCGCGGCGCGGGCGTGCAATGGCGGCTGGCCGGCATGACGGTCGGACCGGAACGCCACCTTCGGCGCGGGAGACTCAACCGGTCTGGTTTCTGTCGTAACCGTTCTGGTGATGACGACGGTCCGGTCCGGGGCGCGGGCCTCCACCAGCTGGCCCTCGGAGTCGAAATCGCCGCAAACCTTGCCAATCGCCGACATGAAAGCCCCCGAAATCGTACTTTGAGTGGGACGGGAGACGCTGGCGAACGCCCCCTCTTTCAGGGACTCACCCGACGCTTCCAGCCTCTAGATGTGACATTGCTGAGATGTTCAGCGCCTATATCTGGTGGTGATTTGGCCTTTATCGTCAAGCATACTTTTTCCTTCACAGACCGGATTTTTCGCTTGTGGATAGAATTGTGAATCCGCGCGAATTCCCCTCGCCGGTGGCGCGGGCCTGCACGCCGAAGGCCCTGTGGATAAGCTCTTCTGTGAGCGAATCAGTGTCGGAAACCAGCCCGCCATCCACAAGCACGACGATCCGGCTGGCGTGACGAGCCGCGAGGGTCAGGTCATGCAGGGCGGCGATCACCAGTTTGCCAGCGGCCGCCTGCGTCGCAAGCAGCCGCGTACAGGTGATGGCGTGGCGCGGGTCCAGTCCGGCGATGGGCTCGTCCACGACGAGAAGCTGCGGATCGCCCACCAGCGCGCGGGCCAGCATGGCGCGCGCCAGCTCTCCGCCCGACAGCGTCGTTGCGGGCTGGAAGCGGCGTTCCCACAGGTCGCATCGCTTCAATACGCGCGCGATGGCGGGCGCGAAAGCGTCGGGCAAGCCTCCTGTGGCGGGAAGCCGGGGCGTCAGGCCCAGCGCCACCAGCCGCTCCACCGAAATGGGCCATTCCACAAGCGGATTCTGGGGCACCCAGGCGCGGCGGGCCGCCAGCGCTCGCGGCCCCAGTCCGGCAAGCGGCGTTCCGTCCAATGTCACGGCCCCCTCGTCCGGCCGCACCAGTCCCGCCAGCGCCGAGAGAAGCGTGGACTTGCCCGCGCCATTGGGGCCGATCACGGCGATGAACTCCCCCGCACCGGCCGTCAGCGAAACATCGGACAGGATCATCCTGCCGCCCCGACGCACCGTCAGGCTGTCGGCCACCAGCCTCATGGTGATACCTTCCGTATACGGACGACGAGCCAGAAGAAGAAGGGCGTGCCCAGAAGGCTGGTGAAGACCCCCAGCTTCAGTTCGGGATTGGTGTGGACCAGCCGGGCCGCGATGTCTGCGGCCAGCAGCAGCAGCGCCCCGGCCAACGCGGCGGGCAACAGCACCCGGCGCGGCTGGTAACCGACCAGCGGGCGCACCAGGTGCGGAGCCACCAGCCCGATGAACCCGATCGCGCCGGTGACCGCCGTGACCGCGCCCACCGACAGCGCCGTGCCGCCCACGACCAACATCGCCAGCCGCCGCACATCGATGCCCAGGCTTTGGGCCTGTGCCTCGCCCAGGGTCAGCGCGTCCAGCCCCCGCCCCGTTGCCGCCAAAAGGCCCGCGCCGGCCATTGCAAAGGGCAGCGCCAGCCATACCTGCGTCCAGCTCTTGTCGGCGATGGAGCCCAGCAGCCAGGACATGATCTCGTAGGCGGCATAGGGATTGGGCGCGAAATTCAACGCCATTGCGATGCCTGCGGCGGTCAAGCTGGACACCGCCGCCCCCGCAAGAACCAGCGCCACCGTGCCGCCACCGCCGCCCAACGCAAAGGTCAGTCCGCAGGCGCCCAGCGCGCCGATCATGCCCATGACCGGCGCGGTGAGCGCCGAAACCGCGGCCAGCCCGAAATAGATCGCGATCACCGCGCCCAGCGCCGCGCCGCCGGACACGCCCAGCAGTGCAGGTTCGGCCAACGGGTTGCGGGTGAAGCCCTGAAGCACCGCGCCCGACAGGCCCAGCACCGCGCCCACCACCAGCGCCAGCGCCGTCCGCGGCGCGCGAATGTCCAGCACGATCAGCGAAGCCAGCGAGCCGGGCGCCTGCCATAGATCGAGCAGCGACGATGGCGGCAGCCAGACTCGTCCCGCCAGAAGCGAAGCGCAGATGCAACCGCCGATCAGTAGCACCAGCGCCAGGTTAAGGCGGCTCATTGCCTGCCCCCCTGATGCCGTTCTGTATCTGACGCGCGCCCTCAACGGCTTCAGGCACGCCGCACCCATAAAGACCGCGATAGGTTATCCGCCGCCCCCGGTACCGCGCCAACAGAGCCGGGTGCATGTCCTGGTCGGCGCGCAGCGAGGCCATGCCGGCATAGGTGTCGCCATAGACCAGGAAATCGGGGCGCGCCGCCAGCAATGACTCCACATCGTAATAGCCGAAGCTGCGCCGTTCGACATTGCGCGCGCCCGCCGCCGTCAGCAGCGCGCCGAAAAGCCCGCCCTTGCCGGGGACATAGCCGCCTTCACCCCATTCGGCCACGCTCGGGGCGCCGCGAGGGCGATGGGCCTTCAACTCGCCAAGCTGGGCATCCATGTGGGCGATCAGCACTTCACCCTTTTTCTCTTCGCCGACCGCGCGGGCGACCAGCCTGACATTGGCGCGGACCTGGGCAAAATTCTCCGCCGGCGGCACTTCCACGATGCGCGCGCCGGTTTTCGCCAGGAGCGGCTTCAGTGCGGGTGGCGTGAAAGTATCAGTAAGGATCAGGTCGGGATGGACCGCCAGTATCTCCTCTGCGGTGTTGTGGTTGACGGGTATGCGCGCGCCCTGCGGCCACACTTTCAAGGACGCCGGTTCTCGCGACAGGAAGGTGATCGATGCGATGCGCGAGGTGGGCACCAGATCCAGCAGCAATTCGTCGGTGCAGACCTTGAGGGACATTATCCGCTCAGGCCGGGCGTGAGAGGGCGGCGCGGCCGCCCCCTCCCCCGACAGGATCAGAACCACAGCCGCGATAATCCTGCGCTTCATCAAAGACTCGCCTTCAGTCCGGCCCAGGCGCCGAAGCCCGGGCGCTGGAATCCCACCGGATCCTGGTATCGTTCATCGAACAGATTCTCCACACGGCCAAAAAGGGCGAATTCGGGAATAACCTGCCAGGTGGCCGCCAGATTTACCGTTGCATAGCCCCCAAGCCTTTCGCGCGCGAAGCTTTCGCGGCCGATATCGTCGCGCGGCCCCACATACAGCACGCTGGCGTCCAGCAGCAGCGCATCGTCCGCCTGCCACGCGGCGTCCAGGCTGGCCTTGTGCCGCGGGCGGCGCAGCAGCGCGTCATGGGTCACCGCATTGACCGCCTCCGTATAGGTATAGTCCGCGCGCAGGGTCAACGCCTCGATGGGCTGGTAAACCGCGAAGCTTTCAACGCCTTGGGTTCGGGCGCGATCAACATTGATGGGCGTGAAGGCGACGTCGTAATTGATCAGATTGTCAATGTCGTTGTGAAACCAGGTAAAGCCCGCGCTGGCCGCGCCGTCCAGGAAACCCTGTTCCACGCCGACGTCATAGCCGGTACTGGTTTCCGGTTTCAGCAATAGGTTGTGGCCAAAGGGCCCGAACAGCTGCTGCAGCGACGGCGCCTTGAAGCCGCTCCCGGCGCTGGCCTTCAGCCGCGTCTGGCCGATGGTGAAGCTGGGCGCGACATGCCAGGTCGGTTTGCCGCCATAGCGGCTGTTGCCGTCATAGCGCAGGCTGATGCTGTTGGAGAGGCCGTTACCGAAATCGGAATTCAGTTCGGCATAGCCGGCGTTGGTGGTGATGCTGAAGGATGTCGGCTTGTGGATGGCGTCACGCGCCGTCTCGGCGCCTAGCACCAGTGTCTGGCCTTCAAAGATTACGGCATGGCCCTGCCAGTCGAGCTTGATACGGTTGCCCGCCACCCGCGAATAGCCGTTGTCGGGATCAGCATCGGAGATGGCGCTGCTGCTATAGGCCAGGCCCAGCTCCTGGGTGATGCCACCCAGGGTCAGATTGGCACTTGCACGGCCGTCATATTGCAAGGTGCCGATGCGGCTGCGCACGCGTGCCGGGTAGGAGGCAAAAGTTACCGGATCGAACGCATCGTTGGTGATCTTGCCCAGGCTGGTGTTCACATGCGCCACCAAATTCAGGTGCAACGCCTCGCTGACGTCATAGCCCAGTTTGGTGCTGCCGGTGACGTTGTCATAATAATCGTCGTTGCGCTTTTCGCCCGGCAACAGGAGGGAGAGCGGCGTCACCGCCGTTGCACCCACATGCTGGTGCTGGACGGTGGCGACATAATGGAAGCCGCTGTTCGACCCGGCCAGCGAGGCCGTCTGGCTGAAGGTATCGAACGAGCCGCCCTCGGCACTGGCGGTAAGATGTGCCGGCCCCTGACCGTCCTTTGTGGTGATTGAGATCACGCCGCCGATCGCGTCCGAGCCATAAAGACCCGATTGCGGCCCACGCAGGACTTCCACGCGCGCAATGTCGCCCGCCAGGAGCTTGGAAATGTCGGCCTGGCCAGTGGGATTGGACGCATCGCCGATATCGATGCCGTCCAACAGCACTTTCGTGTGGTTGGAATTTGTGCCCCGCAGAAAGATCGAGGTCTGTGCGCCGGCGCCGCCGCTTTGGGCGACGTTCAGGCCCGGTACGTCGCGCAGCACATCCGCCAGCGACTGCTGCTGGTGCAGGGCGATGTCGGCAGCCGTGATGACGGTGACGCTGCTGCCAATTTCGGCGGCAGGCGCGGCCAGCCGCGTGGCGCTGACCACCACGCTTTCGTCACCGGGATTGAAATCGTCAGCGTGCGCGATGGCGGCCGATAGCGCCAGCGCGGCGCTTGTTGTGAAGAGCTTCTTGAACATGGCTATCCCCTGGCAGGGAGATGCCGCGCGCCCGGCTGTGATGTGTGCTGAAATTGCGCACGGCGACCTCCATTGGCGTCGCCATCGCGGTTTCTCCCGCTGCATTTGGCGCACCCCGGCCGCATGCAAGACGACAGCGCAAGGCAGGTTTCCTGGCTTCCGGGTCTGGGCTTGACCCACCTTCCCAGCCTCCATGCGGATGCCAGTGGTTTTTTCGGGCCTTGCTCGCCGGTTACAGTTGCGGGGGCAGCCGCGGCATTCAACCGCGTTCCCTACACCTAGCACCTGAACCGGCTTATCGGACAGCGGCCCGGCGCCGTCAAGCGGCCCCCGCGGATCGTGCAGAATTGGGCTGGGCGGCAAAGGCAATTGCGCCGAGACGTGGTGGACGGAAGATTAGTCCGCAATCCCAAGTCGGTTTTCCGGCCGGCGATCTCGACAATTCCCCTGCGAAATATGTGGAAAACGTGACGCAAGACGGGAGCGCGCCGGCAGGTCTACACTGGGCTGACGCACCACAGGAGGACTTCATGCCACTTGCCATAAACGAAACCGCGCCTGACTTCACCGCCGATTCCACCGAAGGACCGCTGCACTTCTATGACTGGGCGGGCGACAACTGGGTGTTGTTCTTCTCCCATCCCAAGGACTTTACCCCCGTCTGCACGACAGAACTTGGCGCGGTGGCCAAGCTGAAACCTGAATTCGACAAGCGCGGCGTCAAGGTGCTGGGTCTGTCAGTGGATCCGGTCGTGAACCACACCAAATGGGCCGAGGACATCAGGGAGACGCAGGGCACGGCGCCGAACTATCCCATGATCGGCGATACCGACCTCAAGGTATCCAAGCTTTACGGCATGCTGCCCGCCGACACGCCGGGTACTTCGGAAGGTCGCACGCCTGCCGACAACGCCACCGTGCGTAACGTCTTCGTCATCGGCCCGGACAAGAAGATCAAACTTGTGCTGATCTACCCCATGTCAACGGGGCGTAACTTCGCGGAAATCCTGCGTGCAATCGATTCCATACAGCTGACCGCCAGGCACAAGGTTGCGACACCGGCCGACTGGAAACAGGGCGAGGACATCATCATCAGCGGTGCGGTCAGCAACGAGGAAGCCAGCAAGCTGTTCCCCGGCTACAAGACGCACAAGCCCTATCTGAGGACGGCGGCAGCGCCAAAGTAACACGGCTGGCGCGTCGTGCCGGAACAAACACGATGGCGTGAAGCGGGGAAGATCACCGGGCGTACTTTGGCTTGGCATGAAGCCAAGGCGATGGCCTGGCGCCTTCCCCGCCGCTTCGCGGCTCGCCCGGCACGACGTCAGAGGCTGGGCTGGGCGGCTGTCCGCTTCTTCCATTTGTAAATGGCCAGCGAATTCTTCCAGAAATACTTCTCTGCGGCTTCACGCGTGCGTGTGGCGAAATAAGCCCGCGCTAAGGCGACAATTTCGGCGGGCGTGGCGGTTCCCCAGCTGTTCGGCCAATCGGTGCCGAACACCACCCGGTCCTCGCCGAACGCCTCCATCAACTGATCCAGACGCGCCTTGTGGGCGGCAAGTCCGCGCGCCTTCATGGAGCGGTGATCGATCTCCGACAGCTTGGCATTGATCTTGGGCCGGCCGTGGATTTCGCGCAGCAGCGCGGCATAGGCCTTTTCGTCATCAGGATCGAGCTGCGGCAGGTGGTCGATCACGATCCGCAGGGACGGAATTTTGTCATTGATCCGGATCATCGCCTCCAGCAGGCCCAGCGTGGGATTGGCCGAATCCATCACCGCATCGGCGTCGGCCACGCGCTTGAGTCCGTCGATGAATTTCGGATCGCCGATCTGCTTGCTCACATCGCGGCCCCAGATATTGCCGCAGCGTATGCCCAGGAACATCGGGTTCTTGCGGAAGCGGTCGAACAATTGGGGAAAGTCGGGCTTTTCCGGTTCCAGGTCGCCAACCGTGCCGACAAACAGCGGATCGGTCTGCATCTGTTCCAGCACCCAAAGATTGTCCTCCACCCAGGGACTGGCCTCCAACTCGATGGCACCCACGATGTTCAGCGGCTTGGCATAGCGATCATAGATCGAAGGCAGTGCGACGCCGTGCATGTCGCGCGCCCATTCCGGCGAACCGGCATACGGCACGCCCTGCGGACGGCGGGAATCGAACAGGTGCACATGGGTGTCAATGATGGGGATATCCTCCAGCGACGCGGCCCGGGCCGCAGTCGCCGACATTGCTTCCACCAGCGCCGCCGCGCCGGCCCCGCCCAAAAAATCGCGCCGCTGCATGTTCCCTCCTATTTCATCCGCTGCAGGCCCTTGTTCTCCCAAAGGGCGACATGCTCGGGTGCCATCAGATAATCGAGAAAGGCCTTCGCGGCCTGCTGGTGGGTGGACCGCGACGATACCGCCAGCGCGGTGTCGATATAGGCACCCAGTTCCTCGGGCACCGTTCCGACCAGTTCTATCTCAGGATGGTTGAGCACCTCGCAGATAAGCTGCAGCGCCATGTCACCCTCGCCGCGCACCAGCGCCTGGCCACCCTCGCCTTTCAGACTGATCTTGCTCTTCACGCCCTCGAAAATCGGATAGCGGTGCAGCATGTCGTTGATGATGCGCGCCTCCATGCTGCCGGTGGCGGGATTGGAATAGAGTACCGTGCCGCCGGCTTTCAGCGCCGCGGCCAGCTTCTCGGGTGTCGAGATATCAGGATGCGGCTTGCCTTTGGGCACCGCCAGGCCGACATAGACGCGGCCCAGACGCGCGCGGGTTCCGGCCACGACGCTGCCTTCGGCTTCCATCCCGTCCATGAAGGCAATCGGCAGCGCCACCACATCGGCAACAGGCGTGCCGGTCTTGATGTCATTCACGAGGCGGGCCATGCCGGTGGCCTTGACCGTGACCTTGACGCCGGTCTCCCTGGTATAGGACTGGGCCAGATCCACCAGCCCGGAATTGTAGACCACGCCCGGTGTCAGGACATAAAGCTCGGTCTGTTGCGCCGACGCAGGTCCGGACACCAGAGTCCCTGCCGCCAAGGTTCCCAGCGCCAGCAGCGCCGCGATGGCCAAATTCGCACTACCAGGTTTGCGCATCATTTTTTCCTGTCCTTCTATTCTTCAGCGGGCACGGCCGCCCCCATGTCGGCGTTCTGCGCCTCAGGCCCGAAATACATCATTGCCGCAATAAGAATTGCCGCGAAGGCGGCCACAACCGCCAGCGCGATGGAATAGTTGCCGCCCTGACTCTGCGCGAACTCGGCCTGGAACACTGCGTTGACGGAGGCGATCAGGTTGCCAAGCTGATAGACGGTGCCGCCAAAAGTTCCCCGCACTGTGGCAGGCGACAGTTCGTTCAGGTGCACCGGCACTACGCCCCAGGCACCCTGCACGCAGACCTGCATCAGAAAGGCGCCGGCGGCCAGCGTGACCGCGGTAGGCGCATAGGCCCAGAAATAGATCACCGGCAGCGACAGCAGCGTCACCATCACCACTGTCTTGCGCCGTCCCAGTGTCTGGCTAAGAGAGGCGAAGAACAGTCCGCCCACGATCGCGCCGATGTTCAGGATGACCGTGACGGTCGTTACCGTGGCAGGGTCGAAATGATGCTGCTCACGCAGGAAGACGGGGTAAAGATCCTGGGTGCCGTGGCTGAAGAAGTTGAAGCCTGTCATCAGGATGATGGCGTAAAGTGCCAGTTTCCAGTACTGCCGGATAAAGGGGGTCATCACCGCGGCGAGAACCAGCAGCGGCACCACCAGCAGGACGATGTAGAGCAGGCCCTGTTCGCGGCCGAACTCGATCAGCAGGAACATCACAACAACCAGCGCCGCGGTAACGCCGGCGAGGTGCAGGCCATGCCGGCCCGCGCTCACGATTGCAGGACGGCGCCAGGACGCACTCTCCGGTACCGCCAGGTAGATGTAGAGGGCCAGCAGAAGCCCTGGAACCAGCCCCGCCATGAACATGCCGCGCCAGCCAAAATGAACATATAGCACCCCGAAGATCAGCGATGCGATCAAATACCCCGAAGGATAGCCTGACTGCAGCAGCCCGGAAACGAACCCCCGCGCCTTTGGCTGGACAGTCTCCATCGCAAGGCTCGCGCCGATACCCCAGATGCCGCCCATCGCAACGCCGAACAAGGCGCGAATAATCAGGAAAACATCAAGGCTGGTGGAGAATGCCGTGGCGAATCCGAACACCGAATAGCAGACGACATTGAAGATCAGCACCTTGCGCCGGCCGTAATCGTCAGCCAGCCGGCCGAACAGAAACGCGCCAAGGGGACGCACCGCCAGCGTCAACGTCACCGCCAGCGCAACCGCGGGAATGCCCACGTCGAACTGCTTGGCCACATCGGGCAGAACGAAGACGAGCGCAAAGAAGTCGAGGGCGTCGAAGGTCCAGGCCAGGTAACTGGCAGCAACCACATGCTTCTGCGGCCGCGTCCAGCCCGAAAGTGCGCCCAGCGCCATGCTCTACCCCGCCCCTTCTCAACCGGGCGAGTATGGCGGGACGAACGAATTCAGCAACCCCCTACCGCTTACTGCGTCGCAACAATATTCCGATAGCGCACAGGCGCGCTTTTATTTCGATGCAGGGCATCGGAACGAAGGGCCATTTCAGCCGGACGAACCCGCAGGCGTTCTCAGACAAGATCGATCTTGAAGACATACCCGCCGCTGGGGCTGTTCAACTCGGGAAATCCGGTCCGCGCGTACTTTTTGTCGATCGGCCAGCCCGGATGCTCGCCGGCGTCGACGCCATAAAGCTGGCCATCCATCACGGTGACGTCATGGATGTCGCAACTGCCAGGCTCGAACTCCACGACTTCCTTCACCTTGCCGCTGTGCGCGTCATACTTCACCAGGCCCGGCAGATAGCCTTCATAGCCCCCGACCTTGGAATTCTGGGTGCCGCAGACCTGCCAGATGATGCCGCCCTCGCGCGGATCGTAGGTGATTCCATGCAGGCGCCCGATCTCGTGTGTGACCGGAAACATCCAGTCCACCGCCCAGGTCTTGGGATCGATGCGCACGATGGATTCGAGGCGATTGGCATAGACCCACAGTTTGCCGCCCGGCACGCTGGCATCCTGCTGCCAGCCCATGCCGTGGCAGGAGCCGCCGTCATCCTTCGGCCCGAACGGAATCTGGCGCCAGCTAAGCTGCTTGCCGTTCATGTCGGTCTGGAAGATGCCGTTGACCGGCGGGGTGGGATGGTTCTTGACCGAGGCGCCGTTGGCGCCGCTCCAGATGAAGCCCCCGCCCCACACCCCGCCCGAAGTATTCTTGGACTGGGTGACAACGGTGTGCAGCACCTTGCCGGTCTTGAAGTCCAGCCGCCACGCCTTTTCAGGCGCGCCGTCATGACGCTGTTCCTGCACCCAGAAGCCCCTGCCCGGCTCGACCGAGATGGCGTTGGCCCAGCAAGGTGGCGCCAAGAACAGCTTGGTGGTCCTGGCCTTGCGGCGCGGCGCCTTTTTCGGAGCCTGGTTGCCGCGGCGGCCAAGATCATCCGTACCCGGAGGATGACCGCCAGCCGTACCCTGCGCCAAGGCCGGCGACGCCGCAGCCGCCAGCATAGCGCCGGCCAGGAATGTCCGCTTGTCCATCTTGTTCTCCTGTTGTCGCATCAGGGCAGGAATGCCATCACCGCCGGGCTGCCCAGCGCCATGTAATGGCCGGTGAATTTCGGAATGCCGTCGGCGCCGATGCGGAAGGTGGTGACATTGTCGGCGCCCTGGTTGAGCGAATAGATGAAGCGGCCGTCCGGCGACAGCGTCAGGCTGCGCGGCAGGTGCGCCTCAGTGGCGACATTGGCGATCTTGGTCGGCATTGCGTTCGCGCCAATCGAAAAGGCGGCGATGGAGTTCTGGGTGCGATTACCCGAATAGAGATGCTTGCCTACCTTGTCGATCAGCAGCTCCGAGGCCGTGTTGCTGCCCTGATAGCCATCAGGCAGGGCCGAGATGGTCGGCCCCTTCTGGGTCAGCCTGCCATTGGCGAAGCTGTATGTCGCCAGCCGCGAATCCTGTTCCTGAAGCTGGTACATGGTTTTGCCATCTGGCGAGAACACGAAATGGCGCGGCGCCGAACCCGGCAGCGCCTTGGTCACCGACACCTGGTTCAGCTTGCCCATGCCGGTGTCCAGCTTCCACACAAAGATCTGGTCGCGGCCGGCATCATCGCCGATCACATATTCGCCGGAAGGATCGGGTCCGATCATGTGGCCGCGCGAGCCGCGATGATCGCTGCCGGCAAGCTGGCCGGGCGGGTTGTCGGAGGCGGTGGCGGGATTGAGCGGCCCGTCCGGTTTGACCACATCGGTCGTCTCGCCCAGGCTGCCGTCCGGCTTGATGCGGATGATCGTGTAGCCACCGCCGCTATAGTTGGCCACCATCAGGAACTTGCCGCTGGGATGGACCGAGATGTAGCAGGGCACCGCCAGCTCGGAGCTGACCACGTTTAGCGGGGTCAACCTGCCGCTGGCCTGGTCGACGGCGAAGGCGCTGACCGAGCCGGACTTCTTCGGGCCGTAATTGGCGATCTCGTTGGCGGCGTAGAGGAACTTGTGGTCCTTGGAGAAAGTGATCCAGGTCGGCGACAGCGTCCTGGCCACAAGCCGCGGATTGGACGGCGTGCCGGTCTGGTCGTTGACATCCACCAGGTAGATGCCCTCGCCGTGGCTCTCGCTGCGCGCGCCCGGCGGGTTGGGCGTATAGGTGCCGATATAGGCGCGCCCGGCGAAAGCGTCGGACGACGCCAGCAGCGCCGCGGCCATCGCGGAAGCGGCCAGCACGGCGCGGAAGGAAACGGTCATGGCTATCTCCTGATCAGTTTTCCGGCAGGGCAAAGACGAAAATCGCATTGCCGTTGCCGGGATGATGGACATCACGCAGAAGCGTTGTGGGCTTGGCCACGGGGCTGCCGCCGCCAAGGCCGGTTTCAACGGCGATATACTGCCGCCCGTTCACGGCATAGGACACGACATGGCCCTGCACGCTGGTGGTCAGGCGTGTCTGCCACAGCGTCTTGCCGGTCTTGGTTTCGACGGCGCGGAAGCGGCGGTCGAAATCGCCGACAAAAGCCACACCCCCGGCGGTGGTCAGCACGCCCGTCAGAAAAGGCGCCTTCTGCTGCAGGCTCCAGGCCGCCTTCATGGTGGTTGTATCGTACGCCGCCAGCCGCCCCAGATTGCCGTCGGTGCCCGGCATCTCGAACAGTTGCTGCGAACCGGCATTGGTCGCGGCGGGGCCAATCTTCTTTTCCAGCGGATTGCCGCGCATCAGCACGCAGGACTGGTGCAGCGGGATCAGCATCAGGTCATTGTCGGGGTCATAGCTGGTGGCGGGCCAGTCATGGCCGCCGGCGGGCCCCGGACAGGACGACACCCACTCGCCCACCTTGGCATCCTGTATGTCCTGGCGATAGGTGGGAATGCCGGTCTTGGGATCGATGCTGGTATAGACATTCTGAAAGACGGTCTGGGCGCTGTCCTTGTACTTGCCGGTTACGCGGTCCAGCTTCCACAGCACCCCGACCTTGCCTACGGTCAGCAGATCCTTTTGCGCGCCATGGTCGATCAGCACGCGCTCGAAAACCTCGTCCAGGTCCAGCGCCTCGCCGGGCGCGTGGCTGTAATACCATTTCAGCTTTCCGGTGTCGGGATCCAGGGCCAGCGTGGCATTCGCATAAAGATCGGCGCCGCCGGCAGTACCGCGCGTCGCCCGCGTCCATGGCTTAGCCTGGGCGGTTCCCCAATAGGTCGTATTTGTTTCCGGGTCGTAGGTGCCGGCAATCCAGGTCTCTGCGCCCTGGCGGAATTCGTCGGGGAGGCCATTCCAGGTGTCGCCGCCCGGCTCGCCCTTCAGCGCCACCGTCCTGAAGCGCCATGCCACCTTGCCCGTGTTGGCGTCATAGGCGCTGATGAAGCAGTGCTTCTCCTCGTAGCGGTTGCAGTAGGTCAGGCCCACCAGCACCTTGCCGTGCACGGCGATGGCGCCGCCGGTGTTGGAATAGCCTTCGCGGCCGTCCTCGATCTGGGTCTGCCAGACGATCCTGCCGGTCCTCGCATCCAGCGCATAGAGCTTGGCGTCGGTGGTGGGCACGAAGACCTTGTCGCCATAGAGCGCCAGGCTGCGGGTGGCGCCATAGGCGCGCGTCGGCGCCGGACCGATGCGGTTCTCCCAGATCAGCTCGCCCGTGGCTGCGTTCAGCGCCTGCACCGTGTTGGCGGTATTGGACAGGAACATGATGCCGTCATGGATGATGGGCGTGACCTCGCTGGCGCCGCCGTCATTCATCGCCCAGGACCAGACGAGCTGCAGGTCCTTCACATTGCCGGTATTGACCTGCCTGAGCGGCGAATGGCTCCAGCCCTGATAGTTGCGGCGGTACATCAGCCAGTCGCCGTCGGCGGGATGGGCCAGCATCTCGTCGGTGACGGGGCGGTAGTCCTTCACGGTACCCGCCACGATCAGTCCAAACCGTCCCGGCGGATAGGCAGTGGCGGGGCGGTCGGCGGTCGGCGCCTTCGCCGTCTGGGTGGACGCGGGCGCGGCGGCGGGCGCCTTGCCGTCGGCTATGGCGGAGATCTTGACCGCCTCGCCGCCGGTGAAGGCCTCCGTTCCGGCATCGGCGCCGTTAGCGGACAGCACATAGGCGATGATGCTGCGATAGGTAGCCGCGTCCAGGCTGTTGCCGTTGCCATAAGGCATCGACGCCTTGACCATATTGTAAAGGTCAGCCGCCGAACGGTCACCCCACGCGCCCATGAAGCTGGTCCCCGCCAGGGCGGGGGCCTCGCCCGCGCCCTTCAGGTCATTGCCATGACAAGCCGCACAGTTGGCGACATAGGCGCCACGGCCGCTCTGCGCCTGTTGCCCCGTGAAGGGGCCGGGCGGTCGTGTTTGCGCGAACGCGACCGCGGCCAGAGTGGCAGAGGCACAGGTGGCGACGAGAATTGTCTTTCTCATCTCTGGGGCACATCCAGCTGGGGCAGGAAACCATGGCCTTCGACCGGCACATCCTCGCCGGCGAAGGGATGCGGCGGCAGCAGCCAGCCCTGCAGATTGCCGTTCGGGGCACCCTGGCTGTCGACCTGCACATAGATATGCCCGCGGCGCAGCTGGGTGAGCTGGGCGCGGCTAAGCGTGACCGTGCCCGACAGGGTGCCGTCGCGGCCGGGAGTGGCGGTGATGTCGAATAGCTTGTCGCCGGGCACCCCGATGCCGTTGCCCGATCTGAGTTCGGCGGCGATGGCATTGGAGGCCAGGTCCCGGAAGCTGCCGCTTACGGTCAGCCGGTCGCCGTCCAGCCGCGCCTTGGCCTGGCCCTCGCCCGTGGTGGCGGCCCGGGTGCCGTCGGTGACTGGCGCCGGGGACAGATGGGTGGCGAAATCATCGGCCAGAACCGGCCCGCAGGCCGCCATCCACGCCACGCAGAAACACAGTGAACCCCGCAAAGCCCCTCCCTCCGACTTGTTTTTCCGCCGGTTGTTCCGATTCCTAGCACGTTTCGGCGAGGCTGGCAGGGGTGCGCCGCGGGTCCGGCCGGCCAGATGACAATTCAGTCATTAATTTACCTTTTCGCCCTAAGACGGTGGTTAGCCTGGAGAAAAGGACATGCCCTCCATCGTCGCCTTGGACGCCGGCCTTCCGCTGGAAAGCGCTCCGATCAATCCGTCCTGGATAACCGGCGGCAAGCCACAGGCCCGCAACCGGGTGCTGTCGCGTTCTACCGACGGATCGTCATGGACCATGCTTTGGGATTGCACCCCCGGCAGCTTCCGCTGGCGCTATAGCTTCGACGAGACCATCCACTTCCTGGAAGGCAGCGTCACCATTACCGGCAATGATGGCGTCGCCCGTCACTTCGGCCCCGGCGGCATGGTGTTCTTCCCCGCCGGTTCGGTCGCCGACTGGCGCGTGCATGCCCACATCAAGAAGCTGGCCTTTTGCCATGTGCCCGCGCCCCGGGTACTACGCGTGCCACTCAAGGCCTGGCGAAGGCTGGCCGCCTGGGTCGGCGCGAAACGGAATCGTCTGAATAATAGGCCCCTTCGGCTCCCGGGCCCGACACTGAAAATTGCGCCTGATCATCGTTCGCATCCTGACCCGGCACAGAAATCGTTGCCGGCGGGGCAATCGCAACCTTAGGCTATTCGCAGTCGCGTTTTTCCGGCCGACATCGCGCCATGCCAACCGCGTCCCAGCAAAACCTTTTTTCATTGCATCCTCCGGCAGGCGCTAGCACAAGTTGCAGGGCGGATTGCTGACGCGCTGACATCGGCGAACAAGGGGGCGGCCATGAATTCCAGCGATTATCGTGGGTTGGTCGTCGGCATTGGCGCATCGGCCGGAGGATTGCCGGCCCTGGAGGTTTTCTTCCGCGGGTTGCCCCGTGACACCGGCATGGCGTTCATCGTCGTGACCCACCTGCCCAAGGACGACAAGGGCAGGCTGCACACGCTTCTGTCGCGATGCACCGCTATGCCGGTGACTATGGCCATCAAGGGTGAATCTGTCCTGCCGGATCATGTCTATGTCTGCCCCGCCAATCAGACCCTGACAATCAAGAACGGCCACGTGAAGCTGGCCCCGCGCGGCCAGGATCTGCGGTACTTCCCGATCGACCAGACATTTTCATCCGTCGCCACAGAATACGGGGAATACGCGACCGGCATTCTGCTGACCGGCGGGGGCACCGACGGCACATCGGGACTGCGCGCCATCAGGGAACATGGTGGCGTTACGCTCGCACAGGCATCGGACGGACCAGACCCCGCCCACAAGGAAATGCCGGGCAATGCCATCGCCAGCAACGTGGTTGACCTGGTGCTGCCGGCGGAAGCGATGGGCCGGCGTTTGGCCGAATTCGCGCGCGGCGCGGTGAAACGCCCAGATGTCGGCCCGGCGGAAGCGCCGGAGGCTGCCGACAGCGATGCCGTGAAAACCCAAAAGCAGATTGCCGCCATATTGCACGACCGGCTGAAGCACGACTTCAGCGGCTACAAGACGGCGGTATTCCTGCGTCGCGTGGCGCGCCGGATGCAGCTGCTGCGGATTGCAGGCCCGGATTCCTATATCGCCTATCTGCGCGAGAACACCCAGGAACCGCCTTTGCTCTTCCGGGATCTGCTGATCGGCGTAACCTCGTTCTTCCGGGACACCGCCGCCTTCAACGCGCTGAAAAGCCAGGTCATCCCCAAACTGTTCCAGAATGCCGCCCAGGGCGAGCCCGTGCGCATATGGGTACCGGCCTGCGCGACCGGTGAAGAAGCCTATTCGCTGGCCATCGTGCTACGCGAGCATATGGAGACCATGCGCGCGCCGCCCCCTGTGCAGATTTTTGCCACGGACATCGATGAAACCGCAATCGAGTTCGCCCGCAGCGGACGCTATAATCTGTCGGAACTGCAAAACGTCTCGACGGACAGATTGCGGCGCTACTTCGCGCGGAACGAACTGCACTGCACGATCAGCAAGGACATTCGGGACATGTGTGTCTTCTCACAACACAGCGTCCTGGAAAATCCGCCCTTTTCGCGTCTCGACCTTATTTCCTGCCGCAATCTGCTGATCTACTTTGGAACCCAGTTGCAGGCGCGTGTCCTGCCGCTGTTTCATTTCGCCCTCAAGCCGGGCCGTTACCTGTTCCTGGGCACGTCGGAGAATGTCAGCCAGCATCCTGAGCTTTTCACCGCTATCGACAAGAAGAACCGCATCTATCAAAGGCGGAACAGCGCGCTTGCTGCCCACCGCCTGCTCCCGCAGACCAGGGTCAGCGACTTTACATCGACCACCATGGCTGGACGGGCCGATGCGCCCATGACGCTGGCCGATCTTCATGCCCAGGTCGAACGGCGGGTGATGGAGCGCTTCGCCCCCGCTCATGTGGCGGTCAACCGCGAGGGCGACATCCTTTATTATTCGGCACGCACCGGAAAATATCTCGAAGCCGCCGCCGGTCCGCCGAGCCGGCAACTTGCCGCGATGGCGCGCAAGGAACTGCGCCATGACCTGCGCGCCGCCCTGCGCGAAGCCAAGGAAAGCGGCAAGCGGGCCGAGCGTAATGGGATTTCCTTCGAAGGCGAAGGCGGCATGTGGGCCACCGACCTGATAGTAGAGCCCTTCGGCAACTACGAAAATGATCCGCTATTCCTTGTTGTTTTCCGTGATGCCGGTGAAGCCGGGGCGGCGAAGCCACCGTCGTCCGACAGCCAGAGCCGTAAATTCAACAAGGCGCTTGGCCATGCGGAGCAGGAACTGGCAGAAACACGAAGGCGGTTGCAGCTGATGGTGGAGGAATATGAAACCGCCGTCGAGGAGCTCAAATCTTCCAACCAGGAATTGCAGTCGATCAACGAAGAACTCCAGTCCGCGAACGAGGAAATGGAGACATCCAAGGAAGAACTGCAATCGGTCAATGAAGAGCTTGATACCGTCAACACGGAGCTCCAGAACCGGGTGGAGGAGCTGGATCGTGCCAACTCCGACCTTCGCAATGTCTTCGAGACCACGCAGGTCGCCATAGTCTTCCTGGACGCCAAACTTGCCATCCGCACCTTTACCCCAGCCGCCACGGCGATCTTCAAGCTGATACCCGGCGACCGCGGCCGTCCCCTGACGGACATCGCCAGCAACCTGCGCGATATCGGCGATCTACGCCGTGACATCCAGGCGGTTTGCGAACAAAAGAAACCAATCGAGCGCCAGGTCCACCACGTGGATGGCCGCAGCCACTATTCCATGCGAATTCTGCCCTACCGCAGCGAGCGCGGTGTGATCGACGGCGCCCTGATCGTCTTCGCGGATGCAAGTCGCCTGGTCGAATGTGAGACCCGGCAGGATAACCTGCTGAAAGAGGCCAACGCCTGCATCAGGACCTTCCTCGATGCAGCCCACCGGTTGATCCGGGAAGCGCCGACCAGGAGGCTTACGGTCGAGCAGTTCATGAAAAGTTTCCAGCGACGGCTGCAGGCCCTGACCACCGGCTACGAGCTGTCTATACATGCCAATTGGGGCAGCGTGGCGCTCTCGCACGTTGTGCAGTCCGCGCTTGAAGGATATGCGGGGCAAAACAGCAAACGCCTTTCCATCACCGGCCCAAAGCTCTTCCTGCCGGCGGCCCAGGCCCCGGCGCTGGTCATGGTCATGCATGAACTTGCCGACAACGCGGTCCGGCACGGCTCGCTGTCGCAGCGGGGCGGCAAGATTCAGGTGAGCTGGAACATCGCGCGCGTCAGAGGCCGCGACCTCCTGCGCATCGATTGGCTGGAAAGCGGCGGCCCAGAGGTCGCCAGGCCCCAGAAGACGGGGCTTGGCAGGAAGCTGATCGATGACGCGGTCAAATCGGAATTGCGCGGAACCATAGCAATCGATTATGCACCCCCCGGCGTGAAGGCGCAGCTTTCCATGCCGATCAAGGTTTGGGAGGATGCCCCCGCCGGCCGCTAATTTCCCGAGCCGGTCCGGCTCGAATTGGGTTTGACAGAGCCGGAATTGTCCGGTTCTTCGCCTGTTGTGGATTCGCCCGGGAGGCGATCGTCAGGGATCGGTTCAGCGACACTTTCCCGGGCGATGTGTTCGTTGCGTTCGACGATCGCTTCCGCTTGTGCGACAATGAACCTGGAGACAGCGAGCTCGATTTCGAATTCCGCGATTCGTTCGCGGATACTGGCCAGGCTGTTGCGAAACTGTTCGATATCGCCATTTCGCTGCTGCAGTGCCTTGGCGATCAGGCCGCCTTTTGGCAAAGCTGATATGTCTGCCTGGTCGCGATAGGAGAATTTAGGGACATAGCCGCCCGCCGGCATGGAAATGACGACGGGATTGTCTGCGCCCTCCTCTTCGTAATAGCGCGCCAGCGCCATCCGCAGCCGCACGGCCTCGACACGAACAATGGGATCGGTCGCCGGATCGAAATCATCCGAGCGGCCGAACACCATCGTACCGATGGTATAGCCCTTGATGCTTTCCGCCTGGCCGGCCAGCGTTCGCTCGACAACGAACTGTAGAAAGGCCTTGAGCCGCGGCGAGGCAAAGGAGGTGCTCCCCAACGCCCGCGCCAGGGCGGCACGTATAGCCTCTGCATCAGGTTCAGGGCGAGAAGTCTCCAAAATTGGCCGCCCCCAGATTTCACAACTCTTAATAGAATAGCACCCGTTGCCCCCTGAGGTGAATCAAAGATTCACGGCATTGCCGTTCAAATCGAAAAATTTGGGTGACCCGCGGGCATCCGGAGCGTCATCCGGGGCGGGGCATCGCGGCCGTCCTTGCCCAGCCGGCGTTCCCAGGCGAGAGCACTGCCAACAATCGTGTCGATGCTGTCAAAGCGCGGTACCCATCCCAGCCGGGCCTTGAGCCGGCTGGGATCGGCCACAACCGAGGCCAGGTCGCCTGGACGTCGCGGCATCTCGCGAACAGCGAGCCTGCAGCCCGCTGCCCGTTCAACGGCTGTAATGATCTGGCGCACGGAATAACCGGAGCCGTAGCCGCAATTGAACACGCCGCTATCGCCACCCTCCCGCAGGTGTCGCAACGCCAGCAGGTGCGCCGCCACCAGGTCGGACACGTGAATATAATCGCGCACCCCGGTTCCGTCCGCTGTCGGATAATCGGTGCCGAAAATACCAAGATAGGGGGCACGACCCAATGCTGTCTGGCAGGCCAACTTGATCAGATGGGTAGCGCGCGGCGTCGATTGGCCAGTGCGCCCATCCGGGTCAGCACCGGCAACATTAAAGTAGCGAAGCGCAACATAGCGGAAGGCGCCGGCACGGGCGCCGTCTTCCAGCATCCATTCGGTCATCAACTTGGAGCGACCATAGGGCGAAGCCGGCACGGTGGGCGCCGTCTCTGCCACGGTCTTGGCCTCGGGCGTTCCATAGACGGCGGCGGTTGACGAGAAAACGACACGCCGTACTTCGGCATCCGCCACCGTCTCCAGCAAAGTGCGCGTCTCCGCCACATTATTGCGATAGTAGAACAAGGGACGTTCGACCGATTCCGGAACCACCGCAGCCCCGGCAAAGTGGATCAGCGCGTCGATGTCATGGTGCGCCAGGATTGCGCGAACCAGATGTTCGTCGCCGACACTGCCCTTGACAAAGGTGCATTCGGGTGGGACCAGCGCGCGCAGTCCCGTCGAGAGATTGTCCAGAACAACGACATCCTCACCCTGTTCGAGCAGCGCCAGGCACATATGACTGCCGATATATCCTGCGCCCCCGGTCACCAGCACCGTCATGATGCACCTCTCCCGGCGAACTGGGTGTTGGGCCGGAATCCGGCACGCAGATCGGACGGTGAAGTGCGGATCGCGACGGCCGGAAGGCCGATCTCGCGCCAGCGCGGCATTTTCTGCCGCAGGGTTTGCGACGCCGGCTGTCGCACCAGCAGCGCCAGCGCGCCGGAAAGCGACAGGAGAATGAAGAACCCGTCATAATAGGCCATCGACAGCGCCGCGCCGCCAACGAGATAGCCGGCAATGCTGATCTGCAACGTGCGCGCCAGGTGACCCGCCCAGTCCATCTCCGGCCTGTCGCGGGTGGCACTGATAACGATGGAGGTATTGAACAGCGCCGCCACTATCAGCATCAGGTAGAGCGCCAGGCCCATGAAGCCATGGTCGCCCAGCACCTCGAAGTACATGCTGTGCGCCGCCCGTCCCTCCGTAAGTCCGCCAGGCACGCTGTAAACCTGTGCCACCCAACTCAGGTCAATTGCCGAGAATCCGCCGCCCAGGAAGCGCAGGCGCGCGATCTCAAAGCTGGTACGCCATGCCTCAACCCGTCCCTCGAACGAAAGATCCTGGTGGTAGGACTGAATTGTCGACATGCGGTGGAACCAGTCGCCCGGCATCAGGCTCGGCAGCGCGACCAGCAGAAGGGCGCCCAGCACCAGGGGCGTCACCCCGGCACGCGTCCGCGCCGCATACACGACCGCCGAGACCGCCAACGCCAGCAATGCACCGCGTGAATAGGTTCCGATGATCGCCACCAGCGTCAAACCCATCGCCACCAGAAGAGCCTTCGTCACCAGCGTGGACCGGCTGGTAACGCGCAAATAGTTCATCAACGGCAGGAGCATCACCAGCGCCAGGCCGAGCTGGTTGTTGTCCTCGATCATCGACTGTGCTGGACCGAAGACGTGGCTGCGCCCGCCGGTCAGAAGGACGAACCCGCCGCCCTTCACGGCGTAATATCCCAGCGAAACGACTACCACCCAGACCAGTGCCTGGACCCGCGCCTTCGTGTTGACCAGCGCCAGGATGGCAAGCGCCAGGATGACGGTCTTTACCGTGCGGTCCCAGATGACAAAGGAATAGGCGGGGTCCAGCGCGTTATAGGTTGTAACGCTGACCCATAGTGCGAACAGGATCAGCATTCCCGTGACCGAATTGAGCGGTGCCGTCTTGCGTTCGCGCGAAATCGCCCAGGCAAAAACCGTCAGCAGCGTGATGTAGAAATTTATCTCGAAGCCGTGCAGAAACCCGAACACTTCGCGCTGCGGGTTGAACAGTGTCACCCACGTCCAGGCCAATAGGCCGACCTGCGGCGCACGCAGGATCATCGGCACCAGCCCGGCCAGCGCTACCAGAAGCAGAAGATCGCGCATCACTCCAACAGACGCAGTTGTTCAGAGCAAGGTCGCAAGGCCGTGCAAGACGTGGAATACCCACTGTTTGGCAGTGCAATAAAATAAACCTCTTGTCCTGGGGCACAGGCCATGAGACCCATTCGACAGCTCCACGCGAGAGGCTGGGATGAGCTCAATTCTGTTCGCCATGGAAGTGGTTGCCTTTCTTGTGGTGGCCGTCTGGGCCTACCGCAATGATCGGGTTGGAGCCGAGGAAGGCGGCACCGGCCTTTTGGCCTTCCGCTCCGCCAGCGACGCACCCCCGGCAAGGCCTCAGCGCTGGCGAAAGGATTTTCGCGCCAAGGGAATTTATGCCCGCCGCAGCGATATGACTAACGCGCCGCAGCCGCGCTGGAAGTCTCGGCCGGCGCCGCGGCGGTGGTAATCAGATCGCGCGCCAGGGCTTCGATACGATTTGCATTGCTTGTCCAGGTGAAGGGGGTTGTTTCCACCGCCCGGCGCGCGCCGGCGCCCACATGCCGGCGCAATATCGAATCGTGGTAAAGACGGGCCACTGCGCTCGTGAATGACGCCTGGTTTTCCGGCTTGAACAACAGCGCACTGTAGCCGTTGACCAGCACTTCGCGAATGTTGGGCTGATCCGGCGCGATGATGGCGCGCTTCAGTGCCATATACTCGAACAGTTTCATCGGCGAGGCATAGGCGACCGCGGCAGGTTGCAGGGCCACATCGAAAGCGCGCATATGGGCCGCAATCTCGGCATGCGGCACCCGTCCGGTGAAATGCACCCGTTCCGCCACCCCGCGCTCAATGGCCCTTGCCCTCAGTGAGGGCAACGCCGGCCCATTGCCGACGACAAGCAAATGCGCGTCCGGCGGCAGCCCTGCCAGCGCGTCGACCGCCCATTCCACCCCATGCCAGGCGCGCACGAAGCCCGCGAACCCCAGCACCACGTCGTTTGGTCCAATGCCGAAGCGGCGCCGGATGGCATTGGCTTGAGCCTCTCCCACCTTTTGCGAAAGGTCGGCTCCATTGTGCACAACATATATCCGGCCATCGGGACCGCGCACCTGGCGCACCATTCCAGCCAGCACACCGGTTACAGGCAAGGCGACATCGCAACCTCGCCACAGTGCTGCCTCGCAGGTCCGGGCCAGATATCCCAGCGACAATCCCCCCGCTGCGGCGCGCTCCGCCGCCAGGGGCGAATTAATTTCCAGAAGCATGGGCAGTCCTCGCCGCCATTTGAGAAGCAGCCCGGCAACCAAATACAGGTTGTAGCGCTCGTAAAGAATGTCGGGGCGGAAAGCGCGAGCGGCAAGCGACAGGCGCCAATAGGCGGGAATGTTGTAGGTCAGTTCCAGCAACTCGAAAAGAAAGGCCGGCAGATGCCGGCGCAGCCAGTCCGTCACCGCCTCCAGACGGTCGGTTCCGGTGCCGCGCGATGTCGCGCCTCCCGCCGGGCCAACCACCAGCACGTCGTGGCCGCGCTCCCGCAAGGCCGCAACGATCTGCTCTATGTGCACGCGCATGCCGTCATTGGCGGCCGTGCGGTGGTGGTAAAGAATACGCAGTGGCCGTGTCATTGGATCAACCCCGAAACAGGATAAGTGCCTCCGCGAGAAGCATCGCGGCCATGGCTGCCGCGCACAGGGCGCGCCGTGCGATGGCGCGAATACGCGCCAGGACAACGCGCCCCGCCGTCCAGGCAATGGTCACGCCGAAAAGCAGTATCGGACACAGAAACCAGCTGAGCAATGGCGGGCCCAAAGCTCCATCCGGATCGCCACTGTGCGCGTAAAGCGCAAGCACCAGGGCGCTGACATATCCGGTGGCCATGCCCAGAAGCGGCAAACTTGTGCATTCCGCCCGCTCCGCCGGCGACTGTCTCAGACCAACCCGCACGAGCGCGGCATGACGGTGCCATGCGGCAGCTCCGATGAAGAATGGGGTTGCGAAGGCTATCTGCCAGAAGAAGGGCGTGACACCCAGCACGATCGCACCCGCTGTCAGCCGGTGCAGATCCAAGGCGGCGAGCCCAAGGACATCCAGCCCCGCCACGCGCTTGAGCCAGAAGGCGTAGGCCAGCGCCAACACGGGATAAAGCACCAGCCAGCCGGCGAAAACCGGCGACACAATCGCCGCCAGCACAAAGCCCAGGGCCGCGACAAATCCTGCAAGGACCAACGCCCGGTCGAATTCCAGATGACCGGAAGCCAGGGGCCGCCGCCGCGTGAGAGGATCGCGGCGGTCTTCAGACAAATGCGCCATGTCGGCCACCAGATCGCTCGCCGCCGCGACCAGACACAGGGCACAGAACGCACAGTAAAGCGCAACCAGGCTATGGAAGGCAGGCACGCCAAGCGCGAGCAGCGGAGCAAAAATCAGAAGGCTGCGTGGCCAGCGAGAGGGCCTCAGCGCGTCCAGCCAGGCAAACGGCCGGCGACGTCGTTCGACCAAGATGTCGGCGGTCTGGCTATTCCAGGTGGGATGGTCCAGGACACGCGGCGCCGGGGACGCGATTATCGCCCGTCGCGCCGTGGCCCAGGCGGGGATGTCGCACGTCCCCTCCCCCACATAATCAAAACCGGCGGGTCCGAATATCGAACAGAGCAGCCGCGCGCGGGATGCCGCGCTCAATTCGTGATCGCCGTCGCTGCCGAGGCTGTAGGTAAAAATGCCCAGATAATCGGCAACGGCGCGCACCGTTCCGTGATAGTCCGCGCCGACCAGGACAAGGGTGCGTCCCCGGGCCCGCTGATCACGCAGAAACCGCAACGTTTCCTGGCGAAATGGCAGGATGGCTGGATCCATACGGGCCATTTCCCCCAACCTGGCCTTGAGCTGTGCCGGATGACGCCAGGTGCCGAACAGCAGCGGCAACAGCTTTCCTGGCCGCGTGCACAGAAGGGTCAGCGCAGCTTCCTGGGTAATCCGGCCGCGCACGAGCGCGCCTTCCACCGCCACGCAGAGCGGCACATCCCGGTCCATATCCCCGCCTTCCAGCCGACGCTTCAGCGCCAGCGCCCGCAGCAGACGCAAGGACGGCGCCCGTCTGGACGCGGGCTGTTCCACAATGATGTTGGGGGCCGGCAGGGGATAGGCCGTCATCCCACGGTACTCCCGGCGATGCCAGCGGGTTCCGTGCGGGAGGCGTGCCTCATGCGGGCGGGCGGCGCAATGGCGAAGGTGGGATCTTGGGCATAGTTGGCGGTCATCGCCCGGATAGGTTCATGCACAGAGTCGTAAGCAGCTGCGACTTCGGGGGAAGGGTCGACGTTCAACAACCTCGCGAGCGCCCCCCGCGTAAGGGCGGCATAGCCACCGCCCCGATAGGCAGGGCCACTCGCCAACAGAACATAGCCGGCCTGCTTCGCAAGTTCGTCGCGATAGAATTGTGAGCCGGTCAAGAGATAGGGATAGCTTAGCGATGGTTGACGGCTATCGTCCGGCGTCCATTTGTTGTCAGAGACATAGGCCACACGCAGCGCCGGCGCCGGCCCTGGTATCCTGACCACGGCGTGACGAACCGACCCGTCCGGCCACAGCGCCTTGGGATCGATTTGCGATTGCGCCGGAATATTGTTCAGGCTGGCCGATAGAGCCTTGCCGGGGTACGGCCCTTCGGTCCGGCCCAGCATCAGCACGAGCAACAGCGCGATCTTTGCAGCCGTCAGCAGGCGGCGCCGCCACACCGGGGCGCATCCCAAGCCGGATACAGTATCCGCGGTCATGTATCGTCCAGCAGATCGAGCGCGTGCATGGCGCGCGCAGCAGCGCGGCGCCAAATCTGGCCATTAATCTCCCACCCATAAGTCTCGTACGCCAGAGTCTGAGGGCTAGGGGGCAAAAGGAAATTGTAGGACGGCGCGCGTCTGAATGCTTCCTGCATGAGCGCAAAACCCGCCAGCGCCGCGGCCTGCGTCTGGTGGCAGTCCAGCATGGCACGTTTGAGGACAATCTCCCCGGGGTCGAGCTGGAATCGCTCCACGGGCCCGGCACCGGGGTGGGACATGAACTCGCCATACACCATCTGTCCGTTCGACATGTGATAGCCTGCCATCTCGACAATGCTAGGCACGGGCACGCCCTGTCGTTCGAGTAATTGGCAGGCGCCGTGAACTGCCAGCGCGGTTGCATCATGGTCGGGGTCGCCGCCCTCATAGGCATGCGTGATGATCGTGGAGAAGGACCCTGCCCTGAAAAGGCGCACCATCTGGCGCACCAGCCGGGTCAGATGAAAAACCACCCGCTGGTCAGGCAACCCCAGATTCGTCACCGGATTGAGCGGACGGGGCAGCAGCGAGAGCGCCGCCTCGGCCTCGCGCCTGCGCGCACGGACATAGCGCCAGTTGCTGGAAAGCCCCACGCGCGCGCTCCGACCGTTGCCCGGCACCCCGCCGGTCACCGTGACCACACCCGCCGTCTCAAGCCGGCTCAACATGGCGCCGGCACCGATCACTTCGTCGTCGGGATGGGCGCTAACCACCAGGGCAGACTGATGCGCAGGTTCCGACAGCGGAAACGGCCGCATATCCGGAACGGATCGCAATTGATCATCCTGCCCGTGACTTGCCAAGCCGCGCCCCTGGTCTGGCCCAGATTGGTTGAGAAGTGACCAGACGACCAACATGTCTCATGTGGTTAAAATTCGACAGAAGACTAAGACGGCCCGGCCTGGTTCCGCGTGCCCAAGACTGGGTATTCTCTTTGCGGCAGCCTGCTTCTCAGGGTTATCTCATGTAATCAGGCGGCTTCTGGACCGCACTCTGGTCACCCTGGTTCGCCGGTCATCATGGCAAGGCCGCGTGGCCACTCGAGCCAGGCGACTATTTTCCCGAAACCGTGACCGTATCGGGCGGCAGGATCGCGAAGGTGGGGTCGCCCGTAACCGGTCGGTAGGTAACTTGGCGGAAGCGCTCGCTGACATACCGATAGGCATTGAGGGCGCGGGGCGAATGACTGGCGACATAAGCTGCGCCGGTCCCCGCCCGCATGATCATGCCCAATTCGGTCCAGTTCTCGGCAACCTCCTTGTCCGACACGTTGTTCAACCCACTCTTATTGAAAACTTCCGCCCAATTGTCGAAGCGCTTTTTGGTGGCTGGATCGTAAACCATGAGTATATAGGTCGCGCCTCGCGACGGATCGAATCCCTGGTTGCCGCTGGTGAAGAGACCGGCGAGGAAATTCGCCATCCAGCCCGCAACACGTCCCGCTTGCGGATAGCCCATATCGTTGATCCAGTTCAGCGTCACGATGAGAAAGGCATTCTGCCAGGGCGCCGTGGCGCCATCCGGACGATAATCGCCCGGCATCCAGCCTTCCAGGGCACCAGTATCCTTCATCTTGCCCTGTGCGATCATTGCGTCCGCCAGCTTGGCGAGATTGGCCTTGAGCTTGGCGTCGAAGTAGGCGTGCAAGGGATAATCGTCGGGAAGAATATAGGCGGCATTGGCAAGTGTACGCAGGGACCAGGCAAGGCCACGAACCTGGATCCAAGCCTCGACATGCTCGCCGATGAGAACCCCGTGGCTGCCGCCGCGATAATAGGGATCGTAAGACAGAAGCACATATGCGGCCTGGGCCGCGAGCTCGTCGCGATAATATTGCGAGCCGGTCACCAGATAGGGAAGATATGAAAGCGCCGGCTGATGCGCGTCGTCCAGGGTCCAGCCGTGATTTTCCTGCTGGAACCCTTCCGGCAGCACGCCGGGTTGAGCCTTGCCGCGCGAATCCAGCCACAATTGGGGGTAAGCATCGATGGTCAGTGGCAAGCCGGTCTTGCGGTCGCGCAGGTGCCACGGGACCGAGCCAGCCGCATCGGCGTTGGCGAGAAGAAGCTTGCGACTGTCTTCGCTGCCCTCCATCAGATCGACTACCGCCCAGGTCGGCATCGGCCCGATATCCATGCGGCCGCCGGTATCGGGCATGTGATTGTCGATCGTGCCCTGTTGCATCGGCTCGTCCGACATCTTCCCTGCCAGCCTGGAAATAGTGGCGGAAATCTCGCCTGCGATGGAAAAGTCCTGCGCATAATGCGGTACCGCCCCTGCCGCGGCCAGCGTCGCAAGATCCGGCTTTACGCGAATGGGCGGCCCACCATCCGTCCAGAGAAGATGATGCCAATCGGCGAATGTATAATGATAGACACTCTTCGCCTCGAATACCGGCGTGCCCGCCAGCATGATGGCGACACTGTATTCCAGATTGTCGTTTCGGCGGATTCCCGTCCAGTCGTTATGGAAAATGACATCCACGCGCTGCGGCCCTTTTCTGGGCGTGAAGACATCGAACAGGATTTGCAGGTGATCACTGACGTCCGCGCTGTAACGGCGCTCCTGCGCAAGGGGACCGTCTATCCACAGCCGGGTCGATGCATTGCCGGGATCTCGGGCGATTTTTTGTAGTTCGATGTCGATTCTGGCGGCGCCCTTGGGCGTGATCGAGACGGTGAGCGCCGGAACAGGCCCCGCCGCGAATGGGGCGGATGCCACCTGCGGGCCCTTGACCAGGACGCCCGCCAGCTCCTGACCGGACCTGAGCTTGGGCAATTCCAATGTCACGATCGCATGTCTGACGGAGCCGTCGGAATTAAAAGCCTTGGCATCGATCTGGGTGGCGACGGGATGACCATCGAGCATCGCCTCCAGCCTGTCGCCACGCCGGACCGAGCCGGGAAGAAACACCTGCCCGAAGCTGATTGTCCGTGCCGGTGATGACGCATCGGCTTCGATCCGGAACGTTCCGACATTGGCCGGGCTCTGCGCGCCGGCCGGCATCATGCTGCCCATGAAACCGAACAACAACCCCAGCGCCGCAGGCAACCAGCTGCGGCATCCGATCTTCCAGCTCATTGAGAACCTGCGAATTCCGTCGCCGGCAATCTTAACATGGTCCAGGTTGGATTTCCCCTGCCAATTGGAGAGGCGCGAGGAATTGTAGGACACTGGTAAAGTATAGGGCGGGCCCGTTTCGATCTGGGCACGGCGCGAATGGACTTCCCAGCGACCATTCATTAGACTACGCGGACGTTTTCCCATGTGTTGCAAGAGGGGGGCACAGCATGGCTTGCTGCGGCCAACGCCGTGGAGCTCAGGCGCCTGAGCATTGTGGATCGAATCACGAAAACACCCCGGCACTTGCTTTTGTCGCGCTTCCCGCTGGTGAGGCCTGCCTGCCAGCGTCTCCCAGAACCCCTCGATGAACGCAAGCCCGACCTGGCGCGTGAGCGCCATCATTCCGTCTTACAATCGGGCCGATTTTCTGGGTGAAACCATCGCGTGCCTGATCGCTCAAAATGAACCGGTTTACGAGATCATCGTTGTCGACGACGGCTCGAAGGATGCGACCGCCGAAGTGGTCGCCGGTTTCGGGGACAGGGTGCGCTATCGGCGGATAGAAAATTCGGGCGCGCCGGTGGCGCGGAATATCGGCGCGGAGATGGCGACCGGCGATTGGTTGTGGTTCTGCGACAGCGACGACCTCTGGAAGCCGAATTTCCTGGCTTCAGTCCGCACCATTGCCGGGACGCCGCCCCATCCGCCGTTTCTCTTCGGGAATTTCCGCCTGGTACGTGACGGAATCTGGGAGCCAGAAAGCAAATTCGAAACGGCACCCAAGAGTTTCTGGGAGAATATTCCATCCCGCAAGGTTCCGGGCGGAACGATCCTACTCGAGCCCCTCTTTCGGCACATCCTGTCGTTCCAGCCGGTCTTTCCCTCTACCATCGTGATGCGGAAGTCGCTTTTCGATGCCGTGGGGGGCTTCGACGTCAAATTCGCCCGCACCGCCAGCGAGGATTTCGAGTTCACGCTCCGCTGCGTCGCGCATGCGCCCATCGGCGTGGTGGACGAAGCGCTGGTCGGCGTTCGCCGCCATGGAGGCAATTTCAGTGCCAATCAGCTGGCCAACCTCCTGGGCGAAGTCCGCATCCTCAACCATGCCCGACACCATCACGCGGCCGCGGCCCAATTCGCAGAGGAGGTCGACGCCGACATCCGCCGCCGCAATGTCGAGGCGCTGGGCCTTGCCTTCAGCGAAGGGCGCTATACGCTGGTCCGTTCCCTAGCCGATGATATCGGCAGACCCAATCTCGACGACCGTTCCCGGCTCAAGGTTCTTCTGGCCTCCTGCCCCGAGGCTGTTCGCACATCCCTGTTGGCCCTGATCCGGTGGATCAGGCCGGATGAACGCGTGCGCAAAAATGAAAAGCCGGGATAGCGGCGCCATCGCGCCAAGCGGCTAGCCTGGCGACAATCCCGCGCGGTCCCGCTTCGCGCCGTGCAGGATTCCCAAATAGTAGGCATCACGAATGCTCCACAGGGTCCGCTCCTCGATCGGCCGACCGAGAAGCCGGGATACCAACAATTTGGCCTTGTGCTGGATTACGGCCCTTATGATCCAGGGCGGAATCCCGAACCATGTCCGCCGCGGGGGGGTCCGGCTGTGAGTCGAAATCCAATCGGTCACGCCCAATCGGAAATTGCGCTGCCGTACCCAGTCCAGTGTATAGCAGTCCCTGGGCACATAATGGTAGATCAGCGCGCCAGGCAGGTAGACCGGCTTGAGGCCGGCCGCGAGAAGCCGCTCCTGCAATTCATTTTCTTCGCCGACCGGAGAATTTTTTTCTCCCGTCACGCCCAGATTCTCCGTGAAGAGGCCCACCTGCAAAAGCGCATTCTTGAAAGCTGCCCAATTCGCGCCAAAGAAGAACTGGAAGTGCGACGCATCAAGCTCCGATTCAGCCTCACCCAGCGACCAGCCGGCCGCCGAACGAGGCAGAAAGGGCAGAAGGTGCGCCGGGCATTCGATTTCCGCATCGGGAACCAGCGGACCGCCAAAAAAGTGGCCGGGGCCGAATTTCCGCGCGGCCTCGATATAGGCGGCGATCAGGCTGGGAGCCACCTGCACATCGTCGTCGAGAAAGATCAGAAAATCCGCATCGCTGGCGCGGATCGCCCGATTGAGGGCCGGCGACTTGCGGGCAGGAGCCGAATAGGAGTAGCGCACCCTTCCGCCGGTAGAGAATTTCCGGCAGATCGCCTCGGCGCCGCAAGGCGCACCATTCTCCACTACGTGGATCGTGACGTCGCCGGGAAGCCCCGTCTGCTCCAGATTGACAAGCAACCGCTCCAAAAAAGCAGGGCGCCTGTAGGTCGGTACGATGATCGTCGTCTTCATGCTGTTCTTCGGCAGACCGGTCCGTCATGAGGTCGCGGCAGCGAAATTGGCCCTCACCCCGCCACCTAAGTTAGACTGCCGGGGTCCACTTGGAAATGCGAGTCCCTGGGATTGGCGTGGCTTGCCAAGGCCGCCGCCATCATGGGAAAAACCGCGGCGAAGGCGGGAAGAGCATCTGAATGCGTCAGAGCCTGACATTCCATATTGCAAGAGTGCTGGGCCCACGCGTCGGCGCGTGGTTCGGCGCTCGCCCGATTTCCGATCTCTGGCCCAGGGGCGTTGTCTCGTTTACTTTCGATGATTTTCCCAAATCCGCCTTGACCACGGGCGGAGCCATCCTGGAGCGCCATGGCGCACGCGGCACCTATTATACGGCGTTGAAGCTTGCCGGGATCGAAAACAATCTCGGCCCCTCCTTCGATGAAAGCGACGTGGTCGCGGCGTACCAAAAAGGCCATGAGATCGCCTGTCACACCCATACCCATCTCAATTGCGCGCGATCCAGCCCCAGCGCCATCAAACAGGAAATTCACGCCAATGCCCGGGATTTCTCGGGACTCCTCGCCGGCGCAGCGCTGAAAAATTTTGCCTATCCTTATGGCGCAGTCTCGCGCCAGGCCAGGCGGTCATTGATATGGCGATTTCAATCCTGCCGGGGCATCCGGCCCGGCCTCAACAAGGCCGTGCCGGCACTGGCGGAACTGCTCGCCAACCGGATTTACGCGCGGGATTTCGACAGCGAAAGGATCCGAGAGATGATTGCGCAGAACAAGTCGGAGAAAAGCTGGCTGATCTTCTACACCCATGATGTGACGAACGATCCATCTCCCTATGGCTGCACGCCCGAACAGTTCGAAACAGTCGTGGCAGAGGCCGTGAAGACTTCGCCCGTTCTGCCGGTGCGCGATGTGATCGCCCGCTTGCGCGGCGCTGGGTGCTGAATTATCCATTGCAGGAAGGCCCTTCAGGCCGCCAGCGGCCTGAGGGGGGCAGCCTCGCGAAGGAGCGCAAGCAGGGCATCGATCTGGTTCGCGCTGTCCAGTTCAGGACGCCCAGCATGGGCGAGTGCCGCCTGGGATTTCTCCCGATAATAGTCGGCATCCGTCCACAGCCGGCGTATCTCCCCGACCCAGAGATCGATGGGCGCCTCTGGATCGAGAATGGCGCCGCCCGGGCCGACTGCTTCGGGCAAGCCGCCACGATTGGATGCGACCACCGGAATGCCGTTTATGTGGGCTTCAGACGCAACTCGGCCCCATGCCTCTTCGCACAGGCTGGGGGCAAGCAGGATCTTCGCTCCGCTGTAGATGCTTTTCATGTCGTCGGTTCGCGGCTTCAGCTTTACATTCGGGAGCGTCCTGAGCCGCGCATGCAGGTTTTCCCTGTGCGTGCCTTCCAGTTCCCAGCTTTCGACCAGGCAAAATGGAATCTCCGGCAGGCGGCTGGCGATATCGAGCACCAGATTGCCGCCTTTCTGGGGGTGGGGATTGATCATGGTGACGTAGCGGGGGTTGCGCGCCGCCAGATAGCGGCCGGCGCGAATGAGCGGCGGAATGACGACCGGTTGCAGCCCGTAGGTCTCTTCGCAGCGCCTGGCCGTAAACCGGGAATTGGCAGCGAAGCGGACATGCTTCAGCGTGCCGGGGTCCCCGCTCAACTGGCGGAAAAATACATCCTGAAAATAGGCAACGGTGGGAACCGACAGCGCCGCGAGTTCGCGTGCTATTCCATAAATGTCTTTCGGCAGGGCAACGGCGACATCGGGGGCAATGGCGGCAATGGGCTGGCGCAGATCCGACATCGTCCATCGGCGATAAACAGAATAGCCATGCATGCGGTCGCGGACAGTCTCCTGCCGCAACACCTTCATGAGAAATCGCGTGCGCAGTCCCACGTAGCCCCGGTAATCAAGGGTGGTGAGCACCGAAGGCTGATGCCCGCGCTCGATCAGCGCCAGTGCCAGCTCGTGAATAAGAGACTGGCAACCACCATTTCCCTGCGGCAGGTAATGCAGATCCGTCACGAAAAGAATCTTCATAGCCGCCCCGCGCTCGCGTCACCGGAATCGCGACGCGATTCTGGGTCCGCCCTGCCGGCTTAGCCATCGCGGCCGTTTCTCCTGGCGCTCGCGCCAACCATCTTCATAGCCTTGATCGGCCACCCATTCCCATTGGCGAGCCCACGCCTCCGCGGGATCGTAGAAACGCATGAGCAGCGGATAAAGGCTCCAGCGCAGAAAATTCTTCCGGCTGAGGCGCTGGGGGGAATAGTGATGCGGCTCCTGCATGTGCGCCTGGCCCCGGCCCCAGCGATAGCCCCGCATGAGGATCGCTGCCCGTTCCAACTGGTGCGGCCGGATGATGTGCTCGACCCTCGGGCCGGGCGAGAACCAGCATTTATATCCCAGACTAGCCAGCCGCCGCGCCAGCTGTGTTTCGCTTCCCATCGGATAGCCGCGCGAACTGTCGGGGCCGATCCTCTCATCGAACCTAATGCCGCCGTCAGCAAAAATCGCCGCCCGAAGCGCCATGTTTGTTCCCAGCATGCATCTGGGATCGCAGGGGCCTTCCTGTAAATGTTCATTGGTGCCGAAGATGATGCTGATGTCTTGGCTCTTCAAGCTCCACTCGGGCGGGTCGGTCTGCCAGAAAGGCACCGTCTTTCCCGCGAAGAGCGAATATTCGGGAAGGCCATCCGCCAGCGCCCGCCATCGCAAAAGCCAATCTTCCGCGACAATCACATCGTCGTCGCAAAAAATGAAAAAATCTCCTTCCGCATACTCGAGTGCGCGATTGAGGCTTCTGTTTTTGCCGGGAACCGATTCCTGTAGCACCGTCAAAGGCAGGTTTTGCGCATAGGCATCCAATATGTTCCGCGTGTCGTCCGTGCTCGCATTGTTCACGGCGATGAATTTGCAGCCGCCGGTGGGCATTTTGGCGCGCGCAAGGCTGGCGAGCATCTTGGGAAGCACGGTGCCGCCATTATGGGTGGCAAACAGAACGGACATCATGTCAGGGACACCGTGCTAGGGAATAGCCATTTCGGATTCGGCTCTGGAAGAAAAAATCTCGGCAACATATATTACACGAAGAGCTGGCGTTTTGAATATGCTCCGGTGCCAGGATCCGCGATAGGTAAACGCCGATGGGGGGATTGGGAATCCGCCGCATACATGCCGCCCTGGACCAAATCGTTCACGATCGCCTTTATTCCGGTCGCGCGATGGTGGGCGGCCCTGACCGGAACGGTTTTTCCATTGACGATCTTCCGGACGCGTCCGCCCTTTGCGTGGTCGCCCATCCCGACGATGAGATTATTGGCGCGGGGTACATGCTGACGCGGCTGCCCACGGCCACCATCGTCCTTGTCACCGACGGCGCGCCACGGGACGGTGGTGCGACGGCACGCGCGGCGGGCTTCGCCGGTAATGGCGATTACCGGAAATCCCGCGAGAAGGAGGCAGCGGCGGCGCTGGCGCTCACCGGCAATCCGTCCCTTTCCCTTATCCATTTCGCCGTTCCAGATCAGCAAGCCATTTTCAACGCGACCAGATTGACGCTTCGGCTTGCAGACATCATGCGCCGAGGTAAATTTCGTTATGTGATTACCCATCCCTATGAAGGGGGGCATCCCGACCATGACGCAGCCGCTCTGGCAGTACATGCCGCCTGTCTTCTCTTGCGCGATGAAGCCGCGCCCGTCGTCGTTGAGATGACGAGCTACCATCTGCTGAACGGAGAGATGGCTTACGGGCAGTTCCTGCCCCACGACAAGGCCGGGGTGGTAAAAACGTTTCTTCTCGACCCGCGAGAGCAGGCGCTGAAGCGCCGGATGCTTGCCTGCCATCAGAGTCAGAACAAAATACTTGAAAACTTTCCCGTCGATGCCGAGAGGTTCCGCGCCGCACCACCCTATGATTTCCTGGACGCACCACATCCCGGTCGTCTGGCTTACGAAACCTTTCTTTGGAAAATCGATGGCGCGGCGTGGCGGCGGGCCGCGACGCGGGTCTTGAATCGGCTGGGCCTGCTAAGTAGGCGTTGAAGCCCGGCCAGTTGCGGTTGCGGCTGCGTCTGGCGATCACCGGCACTTCCGTGCATACCAGATTAGCTTCACGTCCTGTTGGCCGCTAGTTTGGCAAACATGCAGGCCCTGAAGTTACGAAAATCCCGCAGAATAGTCACTGCGGCACCAAAGGTTTCCGCCTCGTCGTAGCATCAACCCGTTGGTACCATAGGAGGATTCGGCAACAGGCGGAAAATGTATACTCTAGAACATAAAATCGGATCCGCTTGAGCCATTTTCCATCTGGTCGGAGTACCAGAGTATTGGGCGGCGCGGGTGATATGACCAACATAGCGGGGTACGGCGCAGGGGCGTGGAACGCATTAGCGGCGGAAGGACCGCCGCAAGTCACCTCCGCGATCTCGGCGCGCAAATTCGAGAGCAGATGTCTTCGCAAATTCCTTACCATCGAGGAATTTGAAGCCGCAGCCAGGCGCAAGCTGCCGCGTATCCTGTACGACTATGCCGCCAGCGGCACGGAAACTGACGCCTCGCTTCGCCAGAACCGGCAAAGCTATGCCAGATATGAACTAGTGCCGCGCGTGCTCGTGGGCAGGAGCAGGTGCGATACCGGGGCGCGCCTCTTCGGCCGGCGCTACAGCGCGCCATTCGGTATCGCCCCCATGGGGGCGAGCGCGCTTTTCACGTATCGCGCCGACATCAAGATGGCGGAAGCCGCGCGGGCAGCAGACATTCCCATGGTGCTCAGCGGCGCCTCCCTGATCGCCCTGGAAGAGGTTGCAGTGGTGGCGCCGGGAACCTGGTTCCAGGCCTATCTTCCCGGCCATCCCGACCAGATCAGGCGCCTGATCCAGCGGGTTGCGCGCGCCGGCTATGAGACGCTGGTGGTGACCGTCGATGTGCCTGTGCCCGGCAATCGCGAAACGGACAAGCGCAACGGATTCAATGTGACGCTCGCGCCAAGTGCGAGGCTGTTATGGGATGGCGTCACCCATCCCGCATGGCTGCTGGGCACGGCTCTTCGCACGATCATGCTGCGTGGCATGCCCCATCTGGAGAATTACAGGGCCTCGCGCGGCCCTTCGATGCTGTCGGGGATCGACATTGGTGACGGCGGCGCGGTCTTGCGTCATGGCTGGGCGGAGATCCGGCTGGTGCGCAGCCTGTGGAAGGGTAACCTCGTGGTGAAAGGCATTCTCTCGGCCGCTGACGCCCGCCAAGCCCAGGAATGCGGGGTTGATGGCATCATCATCTCAAACCACGGCGGCAGGCAACTGGATGGCGCTGTTGCCCCCTTGCGGATATTGGCGGCGGTCCGTGAGGCGGTTCCAGGTCTGACTGTCATGATCGATGGCGGCGTTCGCCGCGGAACCGATGTGATCAAGGCGCTCGCGCTGGGGAGCGACTTCGTGTTCATCGGCCGCCCGTTCCTTTACGCGGCCGCCGTTGCCGGCGCCGAGGGGGTCACGCACGCCATTCGCCTGATGGGCGGGGAAATCCGGCGCAACATGGTCCTGCTGGGCATCGGATCGCTCAAGGAATTGACCCCATCGTTCGTGTCGGAGGCGTATTGATGCACACCCTTCGATCGACGACATGAATTTCAGGACAGACCCGTTCCCATGCTGGCATCGCAATTATCGTGGCTACCAAATAATCCCGCTTGGCGAGATGACTTCAGGTCTGTTGCCGCTGACGACGACGCCGATTTCGACGCACTGTCGCGACTGGCCGGTTTCCAGATCGATTTTCTTTGCACCGAGCGGTTGGACACGCTCGCCCAGCGGAAATTGCGCGCCATCCCTCCGGCGCAACTTCCTGACCCACCAATCCGTCTGGCGATTCTGGGTTCGTCGACCATATCGTACCTAGTTCCTGCTATCCGGGTGGGACTGTTGCGTCGCCGGCTTTGGGCGCAAGTCCATGTCACCCCCTACGGCCAGTATCTTCAGGAGTTACTGGACCCCGGTTCCGATCTCCACAAATTCAGGCCCACGGTCATCCTCTTTGCCTTCGACGCGCGTCATGTCATTGGGCTGCCGGCGGCCGGAATGAGCAGAGCCGAAGCGGATAGCCTGATCGAGGAGAAAGCCACTCATTATGCGGAGCTTTGGGACCGGGCGCAGCAGGCATTCTCGTGTCGTGTCATCCAGCAAACCATGCTGCCGGTTTTTCCGGAGCTGCTTGGCAACAACGAACACCGGTTGCCCGGTTCGCCGCAGCGGATGGTTGCCCGCTTCAACCAGTGCATGCGGGAGTTGGCGGACGGCCGCCGGGTCGATGTGCTGGCGATCGACAATCGCGTACAACGCGATGGCATAGGCCTTTGGCACGAGCCCGCGCTTTGGCATAAGGGCAAGATCGAAATCGCCCCCGCGATGGCACCCCTCTATGGCGATCTGGTGGCGCGGATCGTGGCGGCGCAATGCGGCCGTTCGCACAAGTGCCTGGTACTGGATCTGGACAACACATTGTGGGGCGGCGTGGTAGGTGATGACGGCGTCGAAGGTCTGGTGCTGGGCCAGGGGAACGCCGCGGGGGAAGCCTTCGTCGAATTCCAGCGCTATGTCCAGCAATTGTCGGCCCGGGGAGTCATCCTGGCCGTCTGTTCCAAGAACGAGGAAAAAGCCGCGCTTGAGCCCTTCAGCCGCCATCCGGAGATGGTGCTGAAGCGACCGGCCTTCGCCGCTTTCCTCGCCAATTGGACGGACAAGGCGACCAACCTCAGGCACATTGCCGAAAGGCTCAATATCGGCCTGGATTCGCTGGTGTTCGCAGACGACAGCCCTTTCGAGCGCAATCTTGTCCGGCGCGAATTGCCGATGGTCGCCGTGCCGGAACTTCCCGAGGACCCCGCCGAATATGCACAGTGCCTGGCGGATGCCGGATATTTCGAAGGCATCGGATTGACCGCAGAGGATCTGAGCCGCGCCGACCAGTACCGTGCGAATGCGGAGCGCGAGACCTTGCGGACCTCGATGGCCGACCTACCGTCCTATCTGAAAAGCCTGGAGATGGAGATGATAGCCGGCCCCTTCGACCGGCTCAGCCAGACGCGCATCACCCAGCTGATCAACAAGACAAACCAGTTCAATCTCACGACACGCCGTTACAGCGAACGGGAAGTTGCCGAAGCCATGGAGAGAGCAGATGTCGTTACCTTGCAGGTCCGTTTGACAGACAAGTTCGGCGACAATGGCATCATCGCGGTTGTGATTGGCAAGCCGTCGGGCGCGGGTCTCCTCATCGACACATGGCTGATGAGTTGCCGCGTCCTTGGCCGCCAGGTCGAGCAAGCGACGCTCAACCTCCTGGTAAAGGAAGCCCGCCGCCGGGGTCACAAGGCACTGATCGGGGAGTTTCGGCCGACGCAAAAAAACATCATCGTCCGTGACCACTATAAGAAGTTGGGCTTTACCCGCCAGGATTGCGACGAGTCCGGCAACAGCCTGTGGCAGCTTCCGATCGACCAGTTCGTTCCATTCGACACCTTGATAACGATCGCAGGAATGCCGGCATGACAGATTCTGAAATTCTCGACGGCATCACCGACATCGTTCGCGACGCGCTGGAGGACGATACGATCGTGCTTTCACCCGAGAGCACGGCCAGCGACTACGCCGATTGGGATTCGTTCAAGCATATTACCATCGTCGTGGCGACAGAAGTGCGCTTCGGCGTCAAGTTCAAAACCGCGGAAATCGAATCGATGCGTAAGGTTGGCGACTTCATCAGCCTGATCCAAAAAAAGCTGAAAGCCGCCTGAATATCCGGAATCCGTTCGCGCGTGGCGGATGGGCATACGCCGAAGCAAGGGAAGAACGGTGCTATTCAATTCCTATTCATTCCTTTTCGGCTTCCTGCCAGCTTCTATGCTCGCCTACTTTCTTGCAGGCCGCATCGACCGGCGCGCGGCGGGACTATCCCTCGTCATAAGCTCGCTGATCTTTTACGCTTGGTGGAATCCACCCTTCGTCCTGGTGCTACTGGGTTCCATTCTGTTCAACTATGCGATCAGCCGGTGGATAGCCCATTGCGAAGGTCAAGAACGGACACAGAGCGCGATCCTGGCACTGGGCATCGGCATCGATCTGGCAGTTCTGGTCTACTACAAATATCTCTTCGTTTTGGTGGGTTTCCTGACAGGCCTGGGCCTGATCCATTTGGAGCTGGCTCCGATCATTCTGCCGTTGGGCATCTCCTTCTACACATTCACCCAGATTGGATATCTCGTCGACTGCCGGCAGGGCATGGCGAAGGAACGGAACATTTTCGAATATTTCCTGTTCGTTACATTCTTTCCCCACCTGATTGCCGGACCGATCATTCATCATCGCGAGATCATGCCCCAATTCGCCAGGCCGGAAACATATCGGCTGGACTCTGGGAAAATGGCGGTTGGCCTGACGTTCTTCATCATCGGGCTAGCGAAGAAGGTTCTGCTGGCGGACTCCATGATCCAGCTCGCCAATGCCGGATTCGCCGTACCCGGAACGCTGGGACTGGTCACCGCCTGGCTGACAGTCTTGTCCTACTCGATGCAGATCTATTTCGATTTTTCAGGCTATTCCGACATGGCGATCGGCCTGGCCTATATGTTCAACGTTCGATTTCCCATCAATTTCAACTCGCCCTACAAGGCCCATTCCATAATCGACTTCTGGCAACGCTGGCACATGACGTTGACGCGTTACCTTACGCTCTATCTCTACAATCCTATGGCCATCGCGATCACGCGACGACGCGCGGCCAAGGGCCTGCCGATTTCAAGCAAGGGGGCGAAAACCGTTACCGGGTTTCTCAACATGATCGCCTTGCCAATTTTTTTCACGATGATCCTGGCGGGGATCTGGCACGGCGCGGGCTCGCAATTCCTTGTTTTCGGGCTTCTTCATGGTCTCTATCTGACGGTCAATCATGCCTGGCAAATTTTCAAGCCGGCTGGCCTGTCGCGTGCTTTCCGCAGTCCGCTGCTCCGCCCTTTAGTCGTTATCGCGCCAGTTTTGCTCACCTATATTGCGGTTCTGGTGGCGCAAGTTTTTTTCCGCGCAGCCTCGTGCAGTGACGCGGTTGCAATGCTGGCGGGCATGATCGGCCAGCACGGCGGTGGATTGGCTGGCTGGGAAGACAAATTCGGCTCCGTGAGCCAAGGCACTGCCCGGCTTCTCGTCTATTTCGTCATCGTTTGGGCGATGCCGAATTCCCAGGAGATAATGGCGAAATTTCCCGCAGCCTTGGCTCGAATCAAGGCGGCCCCCGATGGGCTGTTGCAATGGAGTCCCGATCTGAGATGGGCGGTTCTCATCGGCGGGATGGCCGGCATGGCGATCGCCAATCTCTCCCACCACACCGAATTTCTTTATTTCCAGTTCTGAACATGAATACGCAAATATCAACTGCAATCCGATATCTCGCCGTCCTGCTGGCGGTAATTTTCGTCGTCTTGGCTGCAATCGGGGTCCTCAATTACCTTGTCGATCCCCTCTGGTTTTTTGGCGGAAACAAGATTCAACCCCGCAACTTCGCATTCAACGAGCGTGTGGCGCGGATGGCGCATTTCATGTCCACCGACCGCGACTTCGACTGCTATATATTCGGCGCTTCCCGCGTGGCCATGGTGAACGTGCATGATTTCAAGGGCCACCGATGCTTCATGGTGTCCTTTGAAAACGCCTCACCCCGCGAACTTGTGGCCTATGCCTCATATATGAAGGCGCATGCGCGGCGAGAACCGACCCTGGTCGTGGTCGGCGTGGACGACTTCGATTTCATCGACCAGGCTGACGCCAATGACGTGCCCGAGTTCGTGCGAGATGGCGGTGTTCCGCACTTCTGGCAATATTATTTTTCGTGGGACGTGGCAACGTGGTCGCTCAAGACCATATTCGACATCTCCCCGAAGGCCAGATATTTCGGCAAGGACCTGTCAGGCCAGATCCGGGCCGATGCACGTATGCTTCCGGTGTTGCGAATGACACTGAAGCCGGGCCAGAAATGGCACATGAGTCTTGCAAGCGTGAGCGAATATGCAAAATTTCGCCAGCTGTTTCCAAAAGCACATCTCGTTGGCTACGCGACGCCGGTGGCGGCGACCCGGATTGCCGAATATCGGATGTCGGGTCTGCTGCCGTTCTATATCCGGGCGCTCATTGAGACCTCGACCAAGTTCGACGAGATGTACGATTTCTCGATACCGTCCACCATCACTGCCGACCCCGGCCTCACTTATGACGGCTCGCATTATCAACCTTCAGTCTCCCGAGAGATCGCCATCGCAATCCAGCGGCATGAACCTTCCTTTGGCGTGGCGCTGACGGGCCGGTCCACGGAAGACTTGGAAGCGGACTATGCGAGCCGGCTTGCCCGATTTCACAAGTATGCCGAGGCAAAAATGTAAAAGAAAGCAGTGCCTTGTGGATCGAGATGTTAACCGTGTGCCAAGATCTTCTTCGACGTTTTCGCGTTTTCCACCGAAAATATGCGGTGGCGTCACGCGGTCCGGCTTTTGGGCAGTCAGCAGGTTAGGTTTCAACTGACATGGTCGAATTCGTTGACGATTTGCTGTTTGACGCCGCGCGAACCCGTTCACAACGTCCGGCTCTGACTTTGGACGGTAGAGTCACGAATTACGGTGAGTTGGCAGACAGCGTACGGCGGTTTGCCCGCGCCTTGCGCGCTTCCGGCATTCGCGCGGGGGACCGCGTCGGCATTTTCCTGGACAAACGGGAAGAAGCAGTTGTCGCGATCATTGGCGCCTCGGCGGCGGGCGCCGTCTTTGTGCCGATAAACCCCGCCTTTAAATCCTCCCAGGTCGGATACATGGTTGAGGATTGTGGCATCAGGATCCTGGTCACTACTCGAACCAGGATTGCGAATTTCGAGGACATTCCACGCTGTCCTACCATCGAGAAAATCATCCTGGTGGACGATGATGAGACAGCAACCGCTCGGCATGGCGTTCAATTCCAGACCTTCAGCACGTTCCTGCATTCCGGCTCGCGGGAGATCCCTGTAATTGGGCCCCGCACCGGCAACGACATGGCCGGCATACTCTATACGTCCGGTTCGACCGGCAACGCGAAAGGCGTGGTCCTGTCACATCGCAACTTTGTCGCCCGAGCCGAGCATGTCTCTCGGTATCTCAAGATGACGGATGATGACAGGGTTTTGAATCTGCCGCAGTACAGTTTTGGTTTTGGCCTGGATCAACTGTTCAACGCCTTCTATGTCGGCGCCTGCTCCGTCCTCCATAATTTTGTGACAGCCCAGAACCTGATGCGTACCATCGTCGAGGAACGCGTCACCGGTGTCGCCGCGGTCCCCACCGCCTTGACGGCGCTGGCGGGAATGGACTGGCCACAGGAAGCTCGCGACACGGTCCGGTATATCGCCGCGGCAGGCGGGCGCATGCCAGAATTCGTCACCCGGTCGCTCAGATGCCTGGTGCCCGGTGCCGACATCTATCTGATGTACGGACAGACCGAGACGTTGCGTTCAACCTTTCTGGCACCGAGCGAGGTGGACCGGCGGCCCAACTCCATCGGAAAAGCGATCCCCGGTGCCCACATACACGTGGTGAGGTCGGATGGGACGCTGTGTGGTCCCAACGAGCCTGGCGAACTCGTACAAAGCGGCGATACCGTAGCTTTGGGCTACTGGAACGATGCGGCCCGCACCGCCCAGATATTTCGACCGGCGCCCATCGCCCTGCCGGGGAGTTCAACGCCCGAGATCGCGGTCTGGACGGGCGATCTGGTTTCCTATGACGAGGAAGGCTTTCTTTATTACATAGGCCGACGGGACAATCTCATCAAGACAAGCGGCTACCGCGTCAGTCCGACAGAGATCGAAGATGTGCTCCATGCCGATGCGATGGTGGAAACCGCGGCGGTAGTCGGTATCAAGAATGACGAGCTTGGTCATGCAATCGTTGCCTTCGTCACCAGCAGGACCGGCGTTGAACTGGATCAAGAACGCCTGATGGCGCATTGCCGGCATGAGCTGCCGGGTTACATGGTTCCGCATCAGTTGATTCAACTCGCCAGCCTGCCGCTGAATGCGAATGGAAAGATTGACAGGACACGTCTGATTGCCGATTTTGCAGAACAGAAGCTGCAACCCATCGCGGAACGGGCGCGCACGTTACCGAAGGGTAGCGATCGCGGCTTGGTGGGGCGCCTGACAACTTATGCGTTGGAGATGGTCGGACTAAAGCGACGATCGGTCGGCAGCGTAGCGGAAATATTTGCCTCGACTTTCAATCTGAAGGCGGTCGATCTCGATCTCACCTTCTCCGCGCTGGGCGGCGATTCGCTCTCTTATGTCGATGTCCAAATCGCGCTTGAGGATTTTGTGGGCTATTTGCCGGAGAATTGGGAAAATACCCCCATTCGCGAACTGGAAAAATTGGAAAGATCGTCAGTTACCAGCACGTCGATGGCCCCGGACGTGCTCTTGCGAGCGGCCGCCATCCTGGGCGTGGTCAGCTTTCACAATCGTTATTCCAACCTTTCGGGCGGCGTAAGTCTTCTTTTCCTCCTGTCGGGTTTCAGCTTCGCTCGCTTTACCTGGAGCAGTGACCAATCACAGGTCCGACGCTCCATCCTTTCCACCATGTCCCGGATAGCGTTCCCCACTTTTCTGCTTTTGCTGGTCTTCTTCCTGGGCGACGGTATCGTGCACTGGAGCATGCTGCTGTTCGTGGACAATCTGATCGAACCGCAATCCCCCCTGTGGTGGGAAGGCGCTTACTTCGTGCAGGTCCTTTTCCAGATCTTCCTTCTGATGGGGATCATGGTAAGCATTCCTGGCGTCGGCGCATTCGGAGAACGGCGGCCATTCGCCTTTGGTCTTATCTTCACGGCGACGGCGGCGCTTCTGAATTTCGGGTTAGAGATGCTGGTACGATCCCCGGTCATGAACTCCGGCATTCTGCCGCAATATTTCCTTTGGCAATTCGCCGTTGGCTGGCTGGTCTTCGCCGCCCAGCGTCAAAGCCAACGAATTGCGGCCATCGCAATGCTGATCGGCTGCCTCGCCTTGGCGTATATCGGGCGCGGCCGGACCGGCGACTTCCTCTTCACGGGTCATGCGCCCTATTGGCTCCTGCTGGGCAGCGCGCTGCTTTTGTGGATGCCGGCAATTCCTATGCCCCGTCTCATCGCTGCACCCATCATGACCGTCGCCAAATGCACCCTCTTTATCTACTTATTCCATTGGCCGTTCGACGTCCTCGCGTTCCGTTGGTTCAATGTGCATGGCGGTCCATTGGGAATTGCCATCGGGCTGGCCGGCGGCATCGGGGTCTGGGCGCTTTATGAATCGCTCGCACAGCTGGGGCGCTCCTTTAGGGCAACTCCGCGCAGGGCGGCCGAAGTCTTTGGCTGAAGCTCCGGCGAATTTTGGGGCGCCACAGCGCTCCTCCCACCGTGCTGCGGAACGTTTGCTTGCATGAATTATCAAGTCTGCAGCCAGATCTCGGTGCAAACGGTGTGGTTTTATGACGGCGATTATGCGCCAGGCTCAGGAGGCCGCGTCAGGAGGCTGATTTGCATCTGTTCGCCTTCACGACCGAGAACCACCGATTGCTGAAGACTGCCTGAATCGACGCCGAGCCGGCCAGTTGCCTTCCGGGCCGCTTGTCCAGTACCACATAGTCGATGCCGTGAAGGCAAGCATAGCGCAAGGCCGCCGGTGCGCTGCGAAGCGCCATAACGTCCTCGCTGCGTGCGTGCCAGAGCGGATAGTAGCTTGGCGCCCACATTACGACGGCGCCTTCCTTCCAACCTACCCAGCTGCGGCGCTTGGCGGCGGCGACGAAATCGAGCTTCGGCGGAACCAGGAATATCGCGCTGGCCGGTGAAGATTTTCGCGCCCACTGTGTGACCTCCAGCCAGAAGGGCGCAGCGGGATCTGTGCCCAGCAATTGCCGGTCGTTGGGCACGTCTTGGCTGCCGGGCGCGGCGGGCGCCTGGGAATAGGCACCCCAGACAAGGGACGCCACCAGGATAACGACCGATGCCGCGGCCATCGACAGGGCCGGCCTGATCCGCCATGCCGGCACGTCATGCCCGGCCTTCCATGCAACCAGCCTTGTCGCGCCCCGCAGGAGCAGCGCTGCCATGACTATCGTCCAGTCATTGGCGACAAGCCCCGCCATCGCAACCACCCCGGCCAGAGCCGCAAGAGCCCGCCCGCTCGAGATCGAGGCGAACGCCGCGGCGGCAACAAGCGCCACGACCAGCAAGGTCACCATGCCGTCGACCCGTAGCAGGTGCAGGTTCATCAGAATGCGCGAATGGGAAAGCTGCCCAACCGCAATGCCGGCGGCGAAGACAAGCGTAAAGCCGACCAGCGCCAGCGCCGCCCTTCCGCGATTGCAGGGCAGAAGTGCCGACGCCAGCATTCCTGACGACACTTGCAGCACAAAGGCGATCCGCTCGGGCCAAGCCGTCCAGCCGATGAAAAAATGATAAGGATAGTAGCCGATAAGAAATTTCCGGTAATCGAAGTCCCAACTGCTGAAGTGCTGCGTGGAAAAGATCCACAGTCCGACAGGCAGCGCGCTCAGCAAAAAGGCTCCTGCCGCCAACAGTACAGGCCGGATCGCGGCGTGCGACGATGTCGCCAAACGTGCCCCGGCCGCGAGCATGACCGGGACCAAGGTCCAGATTCCCACCATGACATTCAGATCGAATGCCATTCCGACGGCGACCGCTGGTCCGATCAACCTGCCCCGCAGCAGGCCGGAGATTGCGACAAGTGCCACAGCCTGGGCCAACGCCGTATGGGTGAAAATACTGACGAACAATTCATCACGGCTTATTCCAGTTTCACCATAGAGCGTGGAGACTAGGGCCAGGCTGGCCGTGGCGCCCAGGAGCCACCGTCCATGCAGCCCGCAGGACCGCATGATAAGAAGCAGCGCATAGAAGGTGAGCGCCCGCGTGGCGAGGAAGGCCGCGAAAAAAAACGTGGCGACATTGCCTTCGTTCGCGACCAAGCCCAGCAGCGGATAAACCGGTGTCGCATAGCCGCGCAGCGACTGGATGGCCGGATCACGAGCAAATTGCGGTAGATCGAACCAGTGCAGGACGATAGGAATGTGAAAGACGTTGTTGTCGATGCCGAATGCAAAGCCCTGAAGACGCCAGGACAGAACAGCCAGACCCAGACAAAACAACCCTATGGCCGCCGCGGTAATCGCCGCCAACCGGCCGGCCAGCGGGTGGTACGCGCTGCCTTCAGCTGCGGGCGACGAGGATGACGCCGGCGACGACCAAGACTGTGCCGGCGACGCGGCCGGGATGGAACGGTTCATGAAAAAGAAAATATCCCAACAAGGCGGTGATGATGAAACTCAGCCCCACGAAAGGATAAGCGAGCGACAGGTCAGTCCGGGACAGGACATTCAGCCAGATCAATGTTCCGAACCCATACATCGCCAGCCCGGCGATGACAGCGGGGCTGTGGACGAATGCGAGCAGAACCGATGCGGCCGATCCATCGGCCATGGCGGCGCGGGCCGCCGCCGTGGAGACGCCGTACTTGAACAATACCTGGGCCAAACCCGACAACGAGACGCTGAACAGGATAAGAAGCAGAAGAGGCGCCGTCATGGAAAACCCCGCAAGACGACGGAATGAGCCATCAGCAGAATGACCAGCATCGATGCGCCGACGATCCATGACACCCAATCACGCGCGGAATACACGATGGGGTCGTCATGCATGTAGCCACGGGTGGTGGACAGCCACAGACGGCATTGCCAGAATAGCATAAGCGGAACGATGCCCCAGAGCAGGCCAGGAGAGGCGTACTGCGCGGCCGCGCTTTCCCACTGGACAAACAGCGCTAGCACCAGGCTGGAGGCGAAGCTCGCGCAGCATCCAAAGGCCAGAAGGACCGATATGTCGCTTGCGCCATAGCCTCGGCGCGCGACTAAGCGGCTGTCGCTCGCCCGAGTTGAAGACAATTCGGCCACACGCTTGAGAAGTGCAAGTCCGAGAAACAGGAACCCCGAAAAGGCGAGGAGCCATAGCGACAATTCGTGACCGGTGGCGATGCCGCCGCCAAACAGACGGATCGTGTAAAGCGCGGCGAGCATAAACACATCGACGAGCGGTTGTTCCTTCAGGCTGAGGGAATAGGCCATGGACATCGCCGCGTAGGTCAGGATAACCGCAACGGTGCCGCTTGCCGCCGCCAGGGCAAGGCCCAGCGCGGCCAGGAGAAACGCGACCATGAGACCGCCGGACAAAGGCAATGCCCCGCTTGCGAAGGGACGCAAGCGCTTGCGCGGATGCCGACGGTCAGCTGCCAGGTCAGTTGCATCATTGAAGAGATATATCGAGGACGCGGTCGCGCAGAAGGCCAGGAACATCAGCGTGCCGTTCAACCAATCCCCCAGGTTGGAAACCGCATGGGCGGTAAAGATCGGAATGAATACCAGAAGGTTCTTCACCCACTGATGGGGCCGCATCGCGCTGAGCAGGGCGCGTAGTGGCAGGGAACGGCCGGGCATAGCCGCCTCCACGGGCGCAAGCCTCTGGGCGCGCGCCCCGATCCTGGGGGAGACATTTACCAGAATGGCCGATCCCGCTACCTTCCAGACCGCCAGATCGCTGTTGTCGTTTCCCGCATAGGCGAAGCCGCGCACGCCAAAGCGTGCGCAAAGCGCCGCGGCCTTGGCCGATCCTTTCAGATTGCGTGTTTCATCGGATGCAACGATTTCGTCGAACAGGCCCAGATGATCGGCCACGCCGGCGGCAATATTCCTGTTTGCAGCCGTCGCAAGCACCAGATAGCGCCCTCCCCGCCGTTCCTTTGCCAGATAGTCCAGCAGCGCCTCATTGTATGGGAGCAGGCCCGGATCGAAGGGAGCGCCAGCCGCAATCCTTTGCTTGAATGCGGCACGACCCCGGGACAGCAGGGTCACGAATGCCCGCACGAGGCTTCCGTTTCGAGGGTGCGAGGCAAGACCTTCCATAAGCGTGTCCGAATATGTCAGCGTGCCATCAAGGTCGACGCACAGCGGCAGGGCGCCGCCCGCGGTAATCGGCTCTGTCTTGGGGGCCGCCAGAGTCATGGCGCTACCATCGGCGATGCACCGGCAGACTGAAACGGAACAGAGATGGACTTGCGCATGGTGCCCCGCCTGCACTTCGGCTCATCGCAGGGTCGCAAACCAGTGCAGGCGCCGGAATACCCATGAATGGGCATGGTTCTGACATGGTTTATCGGCGGCGGCCGATGACGCAACCGACATGCCGACCCACCAGGCGACCAATCCGAACCAAAGCAGCCCGCCAAACAGCAATAGTGAAACAGCGGCGTTCTTGTAGAATTCCCACATCCATGGCTCCGCAAAGTGCAGAAGACGTATCACCGGCGTTACCAGCATGATCGCCAGCCAACCACAAATGCGCGACAAGCGCGGAAGCTGATGCCGCCAACGCAGGAACAGCGCTGCAGGCAGCAGAAGCCAGCAATAATAATGAGACCAGGACAGCGGGCTTGCGACGATCGCTAGGCAGATGATCAGACTGTATTGAAGCTCCAGCGCCGGCAGCGACGCCTGATGCCGGGCCGCCCGCCGCCATAGAGCCGCCGCAGCCAGCGCGAACAGCAGGCCGAAAAAAATATTCGCCAAAATCGCAAGATCGGGGGGCGGCTGACGCGCATTCCAGTCCTCTAGCAAGCTCGGCGCCAAGTCAAACCGGAGCATGAATGCGGGAACCGACTGGACATTATATGCGGCGAGCCACTGATGGCTGAACTGAATAATGCAGACTTCAAACCAATGCCAGTTGTCGCTCCATCCAAAAACGCCGATAGACAGAGCGGCAATGCCTGCGCAGGCGGCAAAAAAACCAAAGCCTCCCCGAACGTCCCGCCGCAACAAAAAAAACAAGCCCAAAAGCAGCAATGGCGGCTTGATCATCGCAAAACAACCGAGCAGAACTCCGGCTGCCGTGGAGTACCCCGCTCGCAACAGCAACAATGATCCAGCAAGGGCGAGAAGCACAAATTGGCTCGTATTGCCGATTTTCAGGCTATAAAACAAAGGACCGTTGACAGCGAACAGCAACAGCAACAACCAGCGATCCTTCGCTCCCAGGCCCGCAGCGCGGGCGAGCAAGAACCATGCAGCTACGGCCGCAAGCACCCCCAGAGCCAGAAAGAGGTATGTGGCCGTCAGTTCCGGCAGCAGTGCGAGAGGAAGGAACAAATAGGAGATGACAGGCATGTTTACAAAGCCGTTGACGCCGTTATCTGTCATCTCGCGCAGCTGCCGCGCACTCGCCATCGAGACTTTGCCCGCCGGGTAGTAGGCGTTATGAAAGTCCCAGAACGCGTAATAGGGATCGCTGATACGAAAACTGAGCAGTGCAAAAGCTGCGCAGCCAGCGATGAGGAGAAATGGGAGCCAACTGCTGCGCGGCATCCTGTCGGTATAGCAAATGAAGGCCACGGCGAATGGGATCGCCGCCAGATGAGCAAAGAAAGCTATCTGGGCCAGCATGCTCACAGTTCCACCTCCATTTCCTTACACCGGGTTCGACCACCAGCCGAGAGAAATATTCCAAGCAAAATAAGTGCGCCCATGAAGCAATACGCCTGGGCTATCGCGAATGTACCGTGGGCCAAAAGGCTGGCAAACGGTATGAAATTGGCGACCGTGATCCACGACACCGGGAGTGCGATGCAGATGGGATCTATCTTTGCCGCCTTGTCGCGCGTAAAGATCATCCGGAGCGCCACCAGGAAGAGCGGCATCAGAATGCCGTAATGATGCTCCCATACCACCGGCGAGCCAACCACGGTGCATATCGCCGCCGCGGCGAGATCCGACAGACAGGGTATATCATCCCTGTGCAGCAGTGGGACTGCGCAGATCAATATCAGGGAGATTATGGACGCCACCATCGTGCCGGCGTAAACCACCGGATTGAAGGGCGTTAGCGACGTAGCATACCAACGAAGGCTATCATTGGTAGAAAGATACCAGTTGAGAATACCATTCACGGAATTGTTTGCGTAGAAACTCTCGCCATGGCGCGACAGAAACGACAGGACGTTCAGATAGGCCAGATTGTTGTGGATCCCGTAATGGTACAGCGACACCAGCAGAATTGGCACGCATATGCCCAAGATACCGCCAGCGAACTTCCATTGGCGCCACAAAACAGCCCAAAGCAGCAGAATACCTATTTGCGGCTTGATCGTGCAGGCAACGCCGATCAGCAACCCCGCGACGAAGCGCCTGCCGAGAAGCCACGCGAGGAGCGCGAGCGTGAACAGCAGATCGATCCACAACTGGATTTGCCCCAGGATATAGGCGCGCATCAAAGGATAAAAAGCAAAAGACGCGGCGAATGCCATCGCGGCTACGGCAGGTGCCGGCGGCGCATCGCGACCCACACCTGTTCCGCGACGAAACAGCAACCACCCCAACGCTGAAATCGCGCCCGCGTTCAGCACAAATACCAGCGTATTGATCCTATTGAGGGCGCCCACACTCGACAGACCCAGGGCGGAAAGAAATTCCAACGGTAACAGACTGGAGGGCGGGTACTGGAAGCGCACATGCTCTTTCATGAAGAGCGCTTCGTAGAGCTGGCCGTTATCGGGCCCCCGCATTACCGCCAACGCGTGCCGCATCGGCAACCATGAGTCCTCGTTACTCGTCGGGTGAACCAGGAAGGACAGGATCTTCCGGATCGCGCTAAAATTTGTGAGGTCGATAGGTATAATGTCGTGAGTCGGGAAAAGGCCGCTCAGTAAATCAACGTAGTGTCGGCCAAGCAGGCTTATCAGCACGATTGGCAGGAACGCCCACAGCCCGACGTATATCATCGAGCGATTGAGGAGATGCGTCCTGGGGGCACCGACGGAGGTTAACCTCATCCGGTCCTCAGGGATCCATGTTCAGCCGAAAGCGGCGTCGCGTTCCATTCCGGACCAGCCGCTTGTGTATCGGTTGGGAAGTAGCGCTTGAGTCTCAGGAAGCGCTTCTCCCAAAATTGATAGCTGGCCCACGCGATCACAAGATCCAGCGCGAAAACACCAAGTGCGATGATGGTAACGAGGCCAGCGCCGGCACCACGTGGCACGATCGAGACGGCAGAATGAAACAACAGCATTCCGGTGATCGGGTGCCAAACATAAAGACCGTAACTATACCTGCCGAACCATCGTAGTATCCGCGCGGAGAAAACTATTGCGACCATCCCGCCCGCGCAACACAGAACCAGCAGCGCTGCCGTCGCAACCGAAATCGCCGGGTAGGACACCATCCAGTTGAGAGGGTCTGATTGGTCGGCGGTACCACGCCCCCAGAACATCGCAATCAGGGCCGCCATCGCGGCCGTGAAAACAAATACGGCGCCGCCGCGCAGCCGGCGCGGGTCGTGGACCCGTATCAATATCGCCGCCAGTGCGCCGAGTGCCAAGCCATCGAGGCGCAATGGTGTCAAGCCGAATACAAAGCCGGTGTTCAAGCCATGGCGAAGGACCAGCAAACGCCCGACGATGGAAGCGCAGATGGCCATGGCTGAAACAACCCCCAACAAGCGCCGTGACAGAAGCCAGACCAGCAGCGGCCACAGAAGATAGAAATACTCTTCCACCCCAAGTGACCAGTAATGCGTCAATACGCCGGAAGCGTCTGAACCGTGGATTGCCACGGCTGCATTTTGAAGGAAGAGGAGAGTCCAAAAATAGCTACCCGGCGAGAATATTCCCGTTTGGATTCCCCATATACCCGCGGACGGCAGGATCGCCCGCAAGATCATCACCACGAACAGCGCCCCATAATAGAGCGGGAATATCCTAAGAACGCGCCTGGCATAGAACGCCTTGAAATAACCCGGCGAAGCCTTGGTATCGAGCAGAATCCCGGTGATCAGGAACCCTGAGAGAGTGAAAAAAACATCCACGCCTCCCCATCCGAAATCCCACGGGCTCAAGAGCGGGCTTTTGACGCCCAGAAATTCCATGCTGCTGGCGAAATGGTAGATCACCACCAGCAGTATCGCGACCCCCCGAATACCGTCCAGCGCCGGAACATGGGCGGACTCGCCTGGCGCTCCAGCCTGCATGGGCTCTTCTTTCGGGTGTGCCGCGCCGGCCACGTTAGCAAGCGGCCAGCGCAGATTATTCGCGGCAGTGAATTCACGCCATCTCGACATTCGGCAACGCTCGATTCTTCACATGCCAGCGGCAAGGGGCGACGCACACACCTGCGGAATGTGCGCCCCAGCCATCGCCGAAAGTGTCGTTGTTGTAGATGCTGAAGGTGATATTTCCGTCCACCAGGTCGACATAACCCGCACTCTTCCACAGGCCGAAATTGAGAACATATTCCCCCGGCATCAGTGGAATGGAGTCGACCTCGCAAGTCAGTTCACACCAACCCTGCAGACTAGGGCTCGCTTTGGGCGTTTTGAGAGTGAGCATGCAATGCCCAAAGCTGTCATCGATCCATACCGTGAATACTGCCCCATGCATCGCCTGCGGCAATTCCAGAGTCGCCTTCACTTTTATCTTGCCGCCCATCGGCACGCGGCGAGTCGACCGCCCGCTTTCATCTATCAGGTCGGCGCTGCGTACATGTTCATAGCGTGTCCCGTAGTCGACCGGAGCGGCCTGGACCATGGTCTCCGGAACATGATCAGGCCGTATCATCCGCTGGTATTCACCAATCGTCTCTTTCAGTGAGCCGGCATGCAGCAGCCGTCCCTTATCGAGCAGTATGCCGTGGGTGCACAGCGACTCCAGCGTCGCCATGTTGTGTCCCACGAACACCACGGTCCGTCCTTCATCAGCAACGTCGCTAAGCCGCCCGAGGCACTTGTTCTGGAACTCGGCGTCGCCAACCGACAGAACCTCGTCAACGAACAGGATATCGGTGTCGAGATGGGCCGCAACCGCGAACGCAAGGCGGACATACATGCCGCTGCTATAACGCTTGACGGGGGTGTCGAGATATTTCTCCACGCCCGAAAAATCAACGATCTGATCGAACCGTCGGGCGATTTCGGTCTTGCGCATTCCCAATATTGCGCCATTCAGAAAGATGTTCTCGCGACCGGTCAGTTCCGGCTGAAAGCCGGTTCCCACCTCTATCAGGCTACCCACGCGACCGGCGATCCGGGCCTCGCCACGGGTAGGTTCGGTGATGCGACTCAGAACCTTCAGCAGGGTGCTCTTTCCCGCGCCGTTGCGTCCGATGACGCCGACAATCTCACCCTTGCGAATATCGAAATCGACATCCTGCAGAGACCACACTTCCTCTCGCGCCGGCGGGCGAAAAGGATTGGCTAGAAAGCGGAACAGCGCCTCGGCTGCGGTACTGGCCTCGCGCGCCTTATGCTCGATGATATAGGACTTCGAGAGTCCTCGTACTGAAACAACCGTATCCCTAGATGACATCGGCGAACTTCCGCTCTGTATTTCTGAATATGACGAGGCCCAGAAGCATGGCGAAGACTGTGGCCACGATGGAATAGGCCAGCGAGCCAAGATCGAGCTGGCCAACACCGGTCAACGACCAGCGCAGCGTTTCTATGGGCGCGACCAGCGGATTGAGATCGTAATAAGGACGGATATAGGCCGGCACAGCGGCGGCCGAATAGCCGACGGGACAGGCATACATCATGAGCTGCACAAAAAGAGGCACGATATACTGGATGTCGCGATATCTGACCGCCAGGCTGGCGGCGACAATGCCCAGCCCCAACGCCATGCCCAGCAGGATCAGGGTCGCCACAGGAAACATCAACAGGCCCCAGCCCGGCACGATGTGATAATAGATCATCAAGCCCGTCATGAAGATGCCGCCGATGGCGAAGTCCAGCAGCAGGCAGGGCACGATGCCCAGCGGCATCAGCAGGCGCGGAAAATAGACCTTCCGGATCAGTTCGGCACTTGCCACCAGACAGATGCTGGCGCGGCTCAGGCCTGTACTGAACAGGGTCCATCCCAGCAGGCCCGAATAGGCCACCACCAGATAGGGAACACCCTGGGTCGGCATTTTCGCGATCATGCCGAACACGATGGTAAATATCGCCGCGCCCAGAAGCGGCTGAAGGACAACCCAGGTCACGCCCAGGAAGGTCTGCCGATAACGCAGCCTGACATCGCGCCAGCCGAACGCCATCAGAAGGTCGCGGAATTTCCACAGCAGTGGCAAGTCGATCGCCAGCCAGCCCTTGCGCGGCCGGATAATGACGACGTCGGGACCGTCAATTAAAGTATCGCCGTTTACCATCATGCAGGATTCCTTTGAAATTGCTGCCGCACCGCCCTGATGGTGGCGCGCGGCATTCGCAGCAGCGCAAGCGGCCGTTTTCCGACATAAGTCGTTGCAAGCCAGACCGCCCCGAATTTGAGCCGGCGGACACAGGCGAACAGCGCCTGCCAGAATGTCAGGTCCAGATCGCGGCAGCGGTCCTCAATCAGAGCCGCTGCCACCGGATCGCTTGAAAACATCTGCCGGAACGCGCGCTGAGCCTGCATTTCGTCCAGTGCGGTGCGCAAGCTGCGCTCGTCGCCCCAGCTGCGGTGGTTGAAGACGCTGACACCCCGGCCGTAGACGGCCTCACAATGGGTGCTGCAGGCCACGCGCGGGCCGGTTTCCAGCACACTGAGCCAGAAAAGCGAATCCTCGCCGGCGGTACGCAGATCGGTCCGCAGACGGCGCAGGCCGATCAGATCCCGGGAGATCGCCACGGTCGAGGTTCCCACCGGCGAGCGCCGCACGATCGTCTGCATCAGCGAACGCGGATTGCACCATACGATATCCGGACTCCCGGCGGCGATCGCCCGGCCATCGGGCTGGAAGCCGCACTCGGCGAAGCGGGTCAGCGGATCCTCCTGGCGCCAGTGGTCGGCAAAATAGAGGGCGGCACCCGCCTTGCGCGCGGCGTCGACATTGGCCAGGTGGGTAGCGTCCCAGACATCGTCGGAATCCAGGAACGCGACCATATCGGCCCCGGGCGGGAGCGCGTCCAGCGCCAGATTGCGTGCCGCAGCAGGCCCGGCATTGGACTGACGCAAAATTCGCACCTGCGCGATAAGGCTGGATGGCAGGCCGTCAAGTTCGGTTTCCGCTGGGACCGGCGAGCCGTCGTCCGTCACCAGAACCCGCAGTTCGCCTGTCCATCGCTGCTGAGCGATCGAGGACAATGCGCGATGCAGAAGCCCAGGCTGACGCTGATAGAAGGGAACAATCACCGCGATCATGCCGCCACCGCATCGACTGGATGACCATAGATCGCCAGATAGCGCGCCGCGACCTCGTCGATGTCATAATGTTCGGCGACAACGGCCCGGCCGCGCTCACCCATCGTGCGGCGCAGCGCGGCATCCGATGCCAGTGCCCTGGCCCCGGCCTGAAAACTTCCGGCATCGTCAAACAGGAATCCGGAAGCACCCTCTTCGACGAAGGCATCATTTACCCCCGGCAGACGGCGCACCAGGACCGGGAGGCCCCGCGCCATGGCTTCAATTACCACAGTGCCGAAGCCTTCTTCACGGGAAGCGAACACCATGGCATCTGCGGCGTTGTAATAGTCCCAGGGATTTTCCTGATAGCCTGCGAACATCACATGCGATCCAAGCCGGCCACGGGTTATCTCCGCCTCCAGCCGCGCGCGATACTCCGGTTCAAGCACCGGACCGACCAACATCAGCACGAGCCCTGGATGACGCGGCACCAGAGAAGTCATTTGTTCGATCAGGAATAGCTGGTCCTTGCGCGCGCATATTCCTCCCACACTCACGAATACGGTCGCGCTTTGCGGGATCCGGAGCTTGCGTCGCGCTGCGGCGCGCGTTTCCCGCGAGGGCGCGGGCGGGATTGTGATTCCGATCGGCACCAGCACCGACTTGGCACGCGGCGCCACCTGGTTGTTTTCCACGAAAAGCCGGGGGCTGATGGCCACGAATATGCTGATCACCCCGCTCAGCACCCGCACCAGCGGACGAAAGAGCGGCCGGTAGGTGCTCACAAGGCCGGGGATGCTGTCGTCCAATGTCGCAGAAAGAACCACACGTCGCCTGAAAATGCGCAGCAACGCGCTTGCCGCAAAGCTGCGGTCGACATGCGTATGGTAATGCACGGTGGAAAACCGGGCTGCGTGGCAGGCCAGCCAGCTTACCAGCTTCGTCTGACCGGCCGGGCCGCCTTCACCGAGGAAGTGCACGGCTGCCAGTCCCGGCGGTGGTACGAAATCTTGGGGGCGCCCGGTCGTCGTCACGGCAACCTCGTGAACGACATCTGGCCTCAAGCGCTGGAAAACAGGCGCGAGGCGCTCGAGGAAAATTCCTTCGCCAGTGAAGTCCGGCCGGAAATACTTGAATACATGCAATACGCGATCCGGGTTCACGGCATCCTCCGCGAGACCAGTCGTTGATGCAATTCGGTCAAATGCGCGGCCAACTCCACGATCAACTCGTGCGGCGGCATGCGTTGCGCCATCAGCGAACGCAATGTCTCCTCAAGCAGTCCGGCACGGTTGTAAGCCGGCACGATGGCGCTGACACGCATTCCGGAACTAGGCACTGAGCTGCCTCCTCGCGGCGAGTGTGGCATCTATGAGCAGCTGATAGCGCGCCGCCATGTCGCTGGCGCGATAGACGCTGCGCACCCGCTTGCGATTTGCGCTGCCGATCCCGGCACGCAGTCCGGGGTCGGCGACCAGGGCGGCCAGTGCCTGACTCAGCGCCTCATCCCTGCGCGGTACGATAAATGGGCGATTCTCATCCGATACCATCTCCCGGACGTCGCCTACATCCAGTGATGCGACAGGCAGGCCCGCATCCATCGCCTCAAGAACAGCGAAAGGCATTTGCTCAGTATCGCTGGACAGCGCTAGGACGTCGGACTGCATGACGATGCTGCGTGCATCACTGCGCCGGCCCAGAAGCCGAAGATGCGATAGAACGCCAAGCCGTTCAGCCTCGCGCATCACGGCATCCTGCTCGGGCCCGTCCCCCACCAGAATAAGCACCGCCTTGCCCGCCAGCGGAGCGAACGCCCGCAGCAGCCGCAGTGGGTTTTTTTCGCGTCGCAGTGCCCCTGTCCAGACAATGCGGCACAGATCGCGCGGAAATTCGAGCCCCAGTTTCTCGATGGGAATCCCACCACGGTCGCAAGGAATGATGCCGTTGGGAATATGGTGCACCTTGCGGGCGGCTATTCCCCAGCTCCCGGTCGCGATATCCGACAGAACCCGGGACGGTACCGCGACACTGCTATGGCGCAGCGCCAGGCGGCGCGTCCAGATACGGCGCTGAAACTGACGCGCGCTCTCCTCCGGCCCAAAGCCGTCCTCGTGATGAAGATGCGGCAAGCGCCCGCCGTTGGCGAGCGCCCACTCAATCGCACCCCAGTTATACGTCAGAAGAGCATCCGGCGCGATCGACTCCAGCATATTGCGGATCCGCAGAAGCCGCGAGGCAAGGCCCCTGCCGCCGGGCGACACGGAAAGCGCGGTCACGGGCGCATCTCCGGGCAGGAGGGTTGCAGCACTCCAGCCACCGTCCAGCGAGACAATAGTATGGTCGAACAAGTGGCCCAGCCGCTTCACCAGCGTGGCGAAACGCACCTGCGATCCACCGATGTCAAAGCTGGGGAAGATGTGAAGCAACCGTGGCGGCCGACTGATAGGCGCGCAGTCCGGCTCGAAGAACGCTGTAGGCGGCATGATTAACGCGCACCCTCCGCGAACAGGATTACACGCACCGTCCGCACAAGGATGGCGATGTCCAGAAACATGTCGTTGCTTTTGACGTAATAGAGGTCATAGGCCAACTTTTCGCGAGCATCGTCGACGGATGCGCCATAGGGATAGTTGACCTGGGCCCAACCCGTGATTCCGGGTTTCACCCGGTGTCGCAACTCATAATATGGAATCATTTCGCGCAACTGTTCCACGAAGAACGGTCGCTCCGGCCGAGGACCGATGAAACTCATGTCCCCGGCAAGTACATTGATGATCTGGGGAATTTCGTCGATGCGCACTTTTCGTATGAAACGCCCTACGCGGGTGACACGGCTGTCGCCGGCGCCGGCCCATTTGGGCACCCCATCGCTCTCGGCATCTGCGCGCATGCTGCGGAATTTCCACACCCGGAAGATCCGCCCGTTCAAGCCCACACGCTCCTGGCGATAGAAGATCGGGCCGGGACTTTCCAACCGTATGGCCAGGATGGTGGCGAGGATGAGCGGCAGGAAAAGAACCAGGAATGCCAGGCTGACGGCGAAATCGGCTGCGCGTTTGAGTACCCGCTGAGGCTGGTTAAGCAGGAATCCGTCCGAAAAGGCAAACCAGTCCGGACCGGCGTGAAGGAAATCGACCTGGCCCGACTCCCTCTCCCAGAAGGTCATAAATCCGGTTACGGCGATACCATGCAGCTTGCACTCCAGCAGCTCATACATCGGCAGGGAACGGGCGTCCCTGGTGGCGACAACTATCTCATCCACCCGTAGCGACCGTGCGACCGCCAGCAATGGCGTTTCGCTCTGCACATGCAGAGCCAGATTGCCGCTGGTGGCGATGGCCGCCGGGGCGGGGGGCGGAGCAACGGTGCGCACATGCCGCAGATGGGCCTGATCGGATCCCTCCAGGAAATTCGTCAGACGATCGGCGATCTCACCGCTTCCCAGAATCAGGATTCGCCGGCGCACAAAAGGCTTGCGCAGCAGCCAGATCATGGCCGCCCGCACCGTGAAAAGCAGCATCATGAAAATTGTAATGGCCAGCGTGAGGACGCCGACATACCAGCCGAACGGAAGACCGGCCAGAAACTTGGTCAATGCAAAGACCGTCACCGTCGGGATCAACAGCAATTGCCAAGCCAGAAGGAAGCGCTTGAGAAAAGGAGCAAAGCCCTTGAGCGTTTCCGCCGTATAAAGGCCGGACGACGCGGTCACCAACAGGAAGGCCGCTGTCAGCAAAAGCGCCCTGACCGGGTCCAGTCCCGCCACCGCGCCCACGTAACAGCCTCTGCAATGGTTGGTGAGCGAGAGAGTGTAAAGGACCGACAGGAACAGAGACGCATCCAGCCCGGCAAGCAGGACAAACGGCAGGGCTATATAGCGTCCGAAAATCTTCACTGCGACCGTCCGTGAGCCGGCCGATGCGCCACGACATCAGTTTGGCTGGCCCGGCCCGTGGACCGTAGAATTTCCGTAAACCAGCAGTCGACGCGACCCCACTAATTGGTAGCGGGCAACTGACCGCTTCCACCTTAACGGTTACACATGCACGATCCGTACACCGAATTATTTGAATCAAACCGTACGCAACATCATTAACGACCCAACGCGGGAGCCCGAAAATAACCAAGTTTAACGAGACGGCAGCGCAGGTTGGGCTGTCCGTGCCAGGTCTGGCAAATGAATATTTTCGGACGACAAAATTATCGTCTGGAACAAACCACTTTGTCTCAACCCGAACAGATTTGAGGCCAACATGGTGTTAATTGTACGTTAAGGATTTTGATCCGCTCACGATAGAAGGCGGGCTGGGGTGACAATGAAGACGGCAGATTTCAGCGGGCCATATTCCGCACAGCGACTTCCCATTACCTCCGGAAATCGGATGCTCCAGGCCCTCCCGCCCGCCATCCTTTCCCAGCTCATTCCCTATATGGAGCGGATCGAGTTGCGGCGCGACGAAGTGCTGGCGGAAGCGCATAGCACGATGTCAAGGGTTCACTTCATCGAGAACGGTCTGACGCTTTTCACCAAGATGATGAGCGACGGACGCAGCACGATGATAGCTTCCGTCGGCCGTGAAGGCATGACGATGCCCAACATTCTCGGCGGCGCGCACCGAACCGGCGTAGAATGTGTCGTGCTGATTCCGGGGACGGCACTCAGCATCGACCGCTCGGTCCTGTTCGGGCTGGCGCTGAAGTCGCCGCAGCTTGGCCAGATGCTCCAGCAATACAGCCTGTTCATGAACGAACAGATCACGCAGATCTCCGCCTGCAACCGCCTCCACTCGCTGGAACAGCGATATGCCCGCCTTCTGCTTACAGTGCACCAGAATGCTGAAGGCCGGCCTTTCACGCTGACGCAGGAAATGATGGCCATCACGCTGGGTGCGCAGCGTCCGCACATTTCCGTGGTCGCCACCCAGTTTCGAAAGAAAAATCTGATTGAGTATCGCCATGGCCAGATGCAGGTGATCAACCCTGAACGGTTGCGCCTGGCGTCGTGCGAGTGTCACGACATACTCAAGGACGGCGCCGAGGAAATGTACCTGCCGGTACCAAACGGTGTCCTTTCCGGCCATCTGTTTCACGAGGGCGTGATCTGCGAATCAGGCTGCGCCCGGCCGCGCTGATCGGACAGCGATCATTCTTATTTGCTACGTTGTCCAATCCAGGACGGATTCCAGCGCCCGGGCATGCCAAACTTTTTGTACAGAACGATCGTGCGCGAAATTGCACGGCACAATGGGAATGGGTTAGGGGCTGCGTAAAGGCATGCAATATGGAATCCCGATACTAAACGACGTCGCCAAAAACTGGCTGGAACAGGTATCAATCTCCCTGTTCCTTGTGTCCGACGATCTGCGGGTGATCTGGGTTAACGCCAGCGGACGCAGCATGATGAAGCAGCTGGGGCTCAGGCAGGATTCGTTCGGCGTAGTCCGGGGCAACACACGCGAAAAAGAACTGGCGGTACAGAATGCCAGGCGCCTGCTGCAGCACGCCGTCGCCGATCGCGCAAACTGGAAGAACGGCACCACCACGCTTAGCATGGCGGACTACCCCAATGGGCAGGTTCAGCTCTACGCGCTCTCCATCAACGGGATATCGCTGATCGGCTGCGCCGTTACCACGGCGGGCAGCGAGGCAAAGGACATCTCTGCGATGTTGACCGAGTATGGCCTGACGTCAACCGAGAAAAAGGTCGTCGGCATGCTGACACGCGGTGCAACCGCCAGCGAGATCGCTCGCACCAACGGCAGCTCGCTGCTGACCATTCGCACGCACATCAAGCGCATCTATGCAAAAATGGGCGTGCATTCCCGCGAAAAAATGTTCGCGCGGCTTAGCACCACCCCGAGCGGTCCCAGCTTGGGCAGTCCGTGAGCCCCCGGCCCGGGGTTGCGGGGCCAGTACAGGATGAAATGATTACGTGACAACTCGAGTCCTGGTCTTTTCAACCCTCTATCCCAACGCCGAGCAACCCAACCACGGCATTTTTGTCGAGAACCGGCTCCGGCATACCCTGGCGCTGGGCGGGCTCACGGCCGCTGTGCTTGCGCCGCGGCCATGGTTCTTTTCCGCTCACCACCGTTTCGGCCGCTATGCAACCTTCGCCCGTATTCCGGTGCGAGAAACACGCCACGGTCTTGAGGTCCATCACCCGTCCTATTTCGTCCTGCCGCACCTCAGCGCATTGACACCGTGGTTTCTTTATCGGGCGGCTCTTGGCGCGATGGAACGGCTGGCAAGCGCCGGACAATCGTTCGACGTGATCGATGCCCACTACTTCTATCCCGATGGCGTTGCCGCAGGGCTGCTGGGACATGCCTTGGGCCTGCCCGTAGTGATTACCGGCCGGGGCACCGATCTGACCCTGATCCCGAGCGCCGCCCTGGCGCGGCGACAGATCCGGTGGGCCGCCGGCCAAGCCAATGCGATGATCACTGTCTGCGAGGATTTGCGCCAGCGGCTGCTGCTGCTGGGCGCGGCCGCGGATCGGACCATCGTCCTGCGCAATGGAGTGGATCTTGACCGCTTCACACCCACGCCGGTCGCTCCCCGCCGCAGTGATCGCTTCTCGCTGCTGTCGGTGGGCAGCCTTATTCCCCGCAAGGGCCACGAGCTGACGATTGGCGCCCTGCCCGGCCTGCCCGATTGCGATCTGACCATTGCCGGCAGCGGCCCGCTGCGCGCCGAGCTGGAAGCGCTGGCCCAACGCCTAGGCGTAGCGGCGCGCGTGCGGTTCCTTGGCGAAGTTCCCCATGCCGAATTGCCGAATCTGTACCGGGCCGCTGACATGCTGGTGCTGGCCTCCGAGCGCGAAGGCTGGGCCAACGTACTGCTTGAGGCAATGGCGTGCGGCACGCCGGTGGTGGCAACCAACGTCAATGGCAGTGCCGAAGCCGTCTGTTCGCCGGCTGCCGGTTTGCTGGCCCAAGAGCGAAGTGTTGCCGGCATCCGTGACGCGATATTGGCTCTCAGGCAGACCATGCCTTCCCGCCAGGACACGCGCCGCCATGCCTGCCGGTTCAGCTGGCAGCAAACCGCCCGCGCCAACCGAGAACTGCTGATTGCCGCCGCGGCTGCGGGCCGCGCCGGTCGCGCCAGCCCCGTGGCTGCCCAGGCGGCCCGCGCGAGCCTTGCGGAATCAGGTCTGGTGCCCACACCCGTCTGACACAGGCGGCCATCCACAGGGCTTTCCGGCGGCGATTTCCATCTGCTCTGTCGCTCTGCTAACCTCGTGTTAACCAAATAAGCCCCAGAAAGGCCGAGCTTTTCGTGGAAAGCGCGGCCATGGCACAAATATCGCCCATTATAGCCGGCAAGGGCCCGTACCTCGTGGAGTCCCGCGAAGACAATCAGCGGACGGATTTATCCGATCCCGACACCGATATCAGCCAGCAGCTCGACGCGCCCCTGTCGCTGCGGGTCAGTCTGCTGATATGGCTGGTTCTGACCGGGCTGGGGTGGCTGGCGCTTGGCCTTTTGTTGCGCTGGATTTGACCGTGGAGTCCTTCGGCGCGTGACAGCGCAGGAACGCGTCGAATGACCAGGCAAGCCACAATGCCTTGGAATTGTCCCGTGCGCCGCGCACATGCGCCGCTGCCATGGCCGCGACCCTGTCGGTATCAACGATTCCGCTTTCCCGCAGCCAGGGACTGTCTGCCAAGGCCAGGATGTCGGCACGCAAGGCACGACGAAACCAGTCTGCCAGCGGCACGGTAAAACCCTGCTTGGGCCGGTATAGAAGGTCGTGCGGCAGATAAGGCTCCAAGGCGTGCTTCAGGATCGCCTTGCCTTCGGCGCCGGCAATTTTCGCTTCCGGGGGCTGGGCAAAGGACCAGGCAAAAAGGTCTTGATCCAGCATCGGCGCCCGCAGCTCCAGCGAGTTGGCCATGCTGGCACGGTCCACCTTCACCAGAATGTCCCCTGGCAGATAGGTCATCACGTCCGCATATTGCGCCCGCTGCAAGGTATCGAGCGGCGCTGCTACATTGAAGTGGTCCCGCACCACGTCGGCGGATTCATATCCGCCAAGACTCCTGCGGAAGTCCGGTGTCAGCAGCGTCCGGCGAACCTCATTGGGCAGCGCACAGACCATCCGTGCATAGGCATCGGCGGGATCGAGCGACCATTCCGTCAGTGTCGACCTTGCCCGCAGCGGGCGCGGAAGCCAGGCCGGCTGCGGAAAATGCCGCGCCAGGGCCGCCAGAGCCGGGCGTGTTCGCCCAGGAATCCAGCGTCGCGCCCGCTCCGCAATCAAATGGAAGCGGTAGCGGCGATAGCCGGCCAGTGCCTCGTCACCGCCATCGCCCGTCAACGCCACTGTCACATGCCGCCGTGCCAGGGCACAAACTGCAAAGGTGGGAATGGCGGACACGTCCCCGAACGGCTCGTCATAAATTTCCGGCAGCCGCGGCAAGAGGCTGAAATCATCGGCCGCCACCGTCTGGGTGAAATGCCGGGTTTGGTAATCCTCCGAAACCGCCCGGGCGTAAGCGCTTTCATCGAAAGTCCTTTCCCCAAAACCGATCGAAAATGTGTCGAGATGCGAGGGCGCAAATCCCGCCATCAGCGCGACCACTGCGCTGGAGTCCACTCCGCCCGACAGCAGAGCGCCCAGAGGCACATCGGAAATCAGCCGCCGCCCCACCGCCCTCGTCAGGCGCTCCAGCAGCGCCTCTGCCGCGTCCTCTTGCTTCTGGTCCACACCCAGCGTGTCCAGCAAATTCCAATAACGCCCCGTCCGCGGCGGCGATCCGCGTTGTGCGATCAGGTAGTGCGCCGGCGGGAGCTTACGTGCGGCCAGATAAATCGTCTTCGGATCGGGCACATAGCCATAGGTGAAAAAATCGGAGACTGCCTGCCCGTCCAGCGTCCGGTCGAAGCCGGGATGACACAAGAGCGCCTTCAGTTCCGATGCGAAGGCCAGAGTACCATCGGCAAGATGTGCATAATACATCGGTTTCTTGCCCAATGGATCGCGGGCCAGCACCAGCGTTTCGTCCCGCGCGTCCCATAGCGCAAAGGCGAACATGCCCCGAAGGCGCGCCAGCATGGCCAGTTCCCACTGCCGCCAGCCATGCAGCAGCACTTCTGTGTCGCTGTTGGTGACAAATCGCGCGCCTTGGGCCTGAAGCTCGGCACGCAGCTCCGGAAAATTATATATCTCGCCGTTGAACACCACCGTCAGCCTGCCGTCCGGCGTTTGCATCGGCTGGGCACCGCCGGCCAGATCGATGATCGACAGCCTGCGATGGCCCAGTACCACCCCCGCCCCGCTATAAAGCCCCGAGCCGTCGGGCCCGCGATGGGCCAGCGAATTGGTCATGGCCGCGACCAGACCCTCGGGAAGGGATCTGCGTCCGGCGCAATCGAACAGTCCCGCTAACCCGCACACGGCAATACCCGTTTGTGGGCATGGGCGCCGCGCGGGCATGACGGGATAATGCCGCCGAACCGCAATACGAGCTGCCTGGCATGGCCAAAATTCTTTTTCTCGCCCACCGCGTACCCTTTCCGCCGAACAAGGGCGACAAGATCCGTGCCTACAATATTCTGGAACATTTGTCGGCGCAGCATGACATCTGGCTGGGCGCTACCGCGGACGATCCGGCCGATATGGCTCATCTGTCCTGGGCGCGACAGCATTATCGCGATGCTTATTTCGGCGCGCCCGGCCGATTGACGATGGCTGCGAACATGGCGCTGGCGGCCCTGACCGGCAGACCCGCCAGCGTGGGCCGATTCCGCAATTCGGGACTTGGCCGCTGGATAGGCAAGGTGCTGGACGAGGTCCGCCCCGACATCGTTTATGTCTTTTCCTCGGCCCTGGCACATTACGTGGCCGGTCGCATTCCGGCCGGCAGCAGCCTGATAGTGGACTTCGTGGATGCCGACGCGGAAAAATGGCGCACCTATGCGGCGCGCGCGCATCCGCCGCTGCGTTGGATCTATGGCGCCGAATTTCGCAACCTGGTCCGCTATGAAGCCCGCGTGCTGGAAGCAGCCGACGCCGGCATCCTGATCACGAAAACGGAGCGGGACCTGATGGCGCAATTCCAGCCGGATGCCGCGGCGAAACTGCACGTGGTCGGCAATGGTGTGGATACCGATTATTTCGCGCCGCCCGCCGGAACCGTTCCCGGTAGCGAAATCGTGTTTTGCGGCCTGATGGACTATTTGCCGAACATCGATGCTGCGTGCTGGTTTGCGCGCGATGTCTTTCCTTCCATTCGCCGATCCTGCCCGCAGGCGCTGCTGCGTGTCGTGGGAGCGCGTCCGGCAGCCGCGGTGCAGGCCCTGGCCAGGCTGGATGGCGTGCACGTCACGGGCGCTGTGCCGGATGTGCGGCCCTATCTGCATGGCGCTGCCGCGGTCGTGGCGCCACTGCGCATCGCTCGCGGCATCCAGAACAAGGTCCTGGAAGGCATGGCGGCAGGCCGGCCGATGATCGTCACGTCCCAGGCGCTGGACGGGATTGGGGCGAGCCACGGCCATGAGGTGCTGGTTGCCGACACCAGCGAGGACATGGCTCGCGCTGTCATCGCCGTACTGCGGGGCGAGGTGCCAACGGATTTGGGCGCGGCGGGCCGTGCGTATGTCGTTGCCCATCACCGCTGGGACAAGCAGCTGGCCGGACTGAATAACCTGATTGCGGATGCCTCGCATGACGCTCATGCCAGGCTGCAGCTGAGGGCAGGCGAAACCATGTTGGCCACCGGCAGCGGCAGCCGCCGCCAGGCGCGGATGAAAAACGCGTAGCGCGAATTCGTGGGATTGATATTGGGTAACCCGGCGCCTGGCCGCAGACGGAACAGGTTGACGATCGGGCGCGGCTCGAAGCCCCAGTTCCGCTTGAAGTGGAACGGACCTGTATCCACTTTGCTGCGGCCGAAATCGAAAATGCGATCGCCGCGCGCCACAGCCCGTCGCATCAGCGCCCAGTACATATGATCGTTGGCGCCCAGCGCGCGCGCCATGGGCAGGCTGCCGGTATAATAGGGAAGCACGCGCCCGCCGAAATGATAGGACAGCACGCTGCTGACCGCCCGCCCGCCATGATGGACGGTCAGGATCGAGCATTGCCCACCGAACAGCGCCAGCAGCCGGTCGAAGAAGCGGCGCGGCAGTGCCGGCGTGCCATGGTCGCGCATGTTGCGGGCATAGAGAGGGAAAAAATTCCGCGTATCGCGATCGTCGGTCACAACGAAGCCGGCACTGAGCCCCTTGCGCACCACGGCGCGCTGTTTTCGCGGGATCTGCTTGAGATTGTCATCTTCGCCTGGTGCGATCGGCCCGGCAAACCCTGCATAAAGCCCCTTATGGGGCGTCCAGCCGTCAAGCGGCGCACCGCTGTCACGCAATTCGACATAGTCAACGCCCAGCTTGCGGCCCAGCCGATCCGCCTCATTCATCAGGTCCGCGCGGGCAGCCGGTGACAGCGCCAGGGGGCCCCCGCCCACGCAGAAGGCGGTGGACACCAGCGCATGGCCGAACAGCGCGCTGCGAATCTCCGCGAGCGGCAGCACCCCCGCGGGCGCCCCGCCCTCCCGCACGATCAAATAATGGGGACGATGGCCGAAGGCAGCGGCAATCTGGCGCCAGCCGGAAAGATGGAAAAAACTGCCGTCGGGATGATGGCGGACGAATTCATCCCACGCCCCGGCAGCGGCACTGTCGTCAGGCAGCAGCATGGGAAGGCCGGACCGGTTTGTCGGCGATGCCGAAAACGGCGTCCATTCGGTCCCAGCGGAACGCCTGCGCCAGCCGGTATAGCCGGCCGGCCGTGCGGGACAGGTTCAGGTAATGGCGCAGCCGGGACTTCAGCGGCACGCCGGCCGGGCGGGGCTGGCCCGGATCCAGCTCCCAGGGATGGATGTAGAACACCGCCGCAGCGCCTTCACGATTGATGCCGGCGATTGCCTGCCGCGACACGGCATAGGGCAGAAGGCGGAAATAGCCGCCCCCGCCACAGGGCCAGTTTCGTCCCAGCAGGCGCGTCGTGGCGATAGGTATCTCAACCAGGGAGCCGGTTCCGTTGGGCCTGTAGGGCCGCCGTGGGGCATTGGGGAAGGAATAGAAGTCCCGCGCTACCGGATAGACGCTCGAACTATATGCATGGCCCTCCTCCTCCAGGATCGGCCAGGCCCAGGGCGTATGCGGCCCTACGCTGAAGGTGGCCGCGCGATAGCCCCGCACAGGTTGGCCCGCGCAGTCCTCCAGGATCGCCTTGGCCTCGCGGATATCGGCTCGAAATTCCTGCGGCGTCTGGCTGTCCACACGCCGGTGACAAAGACCATGGCTGGCAATTTCATGGCCCGCCGCGGCAATGCGCCGCACCAGGCCCGGATGCCGCCGGGCTATGCAGCCCAGTGTGAAAAAGGTGCCATGGACGGCCGCAGCCTCCAGAATATCGAGGATTCGGGCCGTGTTTTCTTCGACCCTGGGCTGACACCCGTCCCAAGCCGTGCGCGGAAACACACCCGCCAGCGCCTGAACCTGATAATAGTCCTCAACATCAACGGACAGGGCGTTCACGACGGAAGCAGACGAAGCAGGCAAGAACGGCTCCGATAGTCAGAACGTTTTCTGGATTGCCGCAAACACGACATTCTCGGAAAAGTCCTGGGCAGTGGGTTTGTAGCGGGATTGCCTACTGAACCCGTAACCGGCCCTGAGGGCCATGGTCGAATTCAGGTCGTACGCGACGTCGGCCTCTCCGCCAAAGCTCTGACTGGCTCCGTACAGCGGACTGGCATAGGTGTGGGCAAAGTTCAATCGCGCTTCAAGGTTGAGATCGGGCGCAATGGGGCGCGTATATTCCACATTGGAAAGCACGGTACGGTCATGCGTGCCTTGCGGCTCGAACCGCGCGTCGATCCAATAGGCCGTGACGCTCACGCTGTCTTCGTCCCAGACATAGGCAAACCGGCCTTCCGCCGTCTTGTTCAGCGAGGTCTGGCTGTAGAGATTGCCGTTGAGGGTAAAATTGGGAGACACCAGCGGGACCGGCAGCAGGCGGGCCTGCGTCACGAAGTCGGCAAAGGACGAAGTGATCGATATCTGCGAGGGTTCCAGCACCTCGGTGTAGCGCATTGTTGCATAGAACCGGTCGGAGAATTGCAGAAGGGCGTTGGCATTCCAGACGGGGTGGCCATAACGCTCGCCTGTTTCCACCGTCACCCTGGAGTTCTGGTTAATGGTCAGTTCCAAGCCGCCGCTCCACACCACGTCAGCGGTGCTGAGGATACCAGGCTGTGTGATGCTTTCGTACCCGCCGCGCGCGAGGAGCCGTAATTGGGGCAGTATCCGCAAATAGAGGGTCTGGATGCCATTGTAGAGCTGGAAGCCATGGTCGTCGCGCTCGAAATTGCCCGACGTCTGCAGCTGGAAACCGACAAAGCGCGTGCCTGTATCCAGAATCGCGCTCGTCATTCCAATGACTGAATCGGCGGGCAGCAGGGCGACCGCGCTTTTGTCGCCAGAGGTAAATGCAACCTGCGAGAACCTTCCAAGGACGTCGAGATCGGCAAAATCATCCACAGTGGTGGTCACATGCGGACCCAGACTGTAGGTCGACAGCTGCACACGTCCGGCGGTGCCGGTACGGTCGATCGCCGACGAGCCAAATGTCGAGACCGTGCCGTTCGTCACTGCGCCGGCTCCCTCGAAAGACAGGAGGTCCGGCACAACCTGGTAAGCGGCATTGCCGTTGGCATAGAGCGAAAAGCCCCCAAGCTCGGTGTGATTGGCATATTGGTCATAGGACAGCTGGGTCGAAAGCGTGCCCGAGGAGCGCCCCGTATTCAGAAAGACATCTGCCCCAAGCACCGGCCGGGAAACCAGGTCCGCCTCTTGGTTCGTGGCGGACAGAAGGACATTGTCGGTAAAGGATTCCTGTATCCCGACCTTGGGTTGAATCAGAAAACCCTGAAAGTTGGGGGGCGGCGCGGCGGGGGCAAAAGATCCAAGTTGCTGCGCCCAGGCCGGTTCAGCCAGCAAACCGCCCGAAAGCAGAAGGACAAATGCACCGGACGAGGCGTTGATTCCGACCTTGGTCCCCAAAAAATCCATATTTATCAAGCCCCCAGATGCTCATTGCCGTGCCCTGCTAGTTCCGGCTCGAGTAGCGAACCGGCGACTGGGAACGGTCGCTCTTATTGAACACCATAGAGACCCGTGACTCGTCAATCGGGCCGGCTTGGCGGTGCAGCCGCCCCAGCCCCTCATCGATATCGGACCGCTTTGTCTGGCCTTTTGCCGCCACGAAAAGGATTTGCCCGGCATGGGTGGCCAGCGAGATCGTCTCGCTGCAGGACAGGACGGAGCCCGAATCCATCATGATGATGCCGTTTCGGCCGATTCCCTGGCGCAATGTTTCCAGAAGAAACTTCATCCGTGGGCCGGCGATCAGCTCGGGCGCATAGATTCGCGGAGACCCGGCCGGCACCGCAAACACCCCCCGGACGCTGGTGGGATAGACCACGTCATTCCATCCCAAACTTTCGTCTTCCAGATAGTCGAGCAGCCCCGCCTCGCCTTCCAGGCCCATGCGGCGGGACAGCTCGGGCGAACGCATGTCGGCATCTATCAGCACGACCCGAGCATCGCGGTCGAACATAAAGCTCATGGCCAGGCCCAGGGTGATCGTGGTCTTGCCTTCGCGCGGGCTGGCGCTGGTGATCAACACGTTGCGCGGCTCGCGCCCGATCACTTCGCCGCTGACGAAACGCGACAGGACATGCCCCTTGATGACACGAAACTCCTCGCGCGTGCGGGATTCGTCGAAGCGTGGCGTGGCCACCGAGCCGACGCGCTTGACCGCGCCGTCACGGCTTTCCATCGGCTTTTCAAAGCCAACGGCAGGCGCCGGCGCCTCGCTCTCATCCACCGACGTCATTACGGAAAAAGTCACAGGGCTGTTCATTGCGCTAGATCCAGTACTGAGCCGTTGACGTGGATGGATGAACTATGGTGCCGGCGCTTGGCGGGATGGATGCCGCCAGGCTACCTGCCGCAAGGAAGGCGATCAGGGCCAGATGGTGCATGCTGGCGATTGCGCGAGTCTGCCAGGCTCTTTCGAGCGAGACGGTGCCCGCGACGGGAAGACCGAAAGCCTCCTCCAGTTCACGCGGCGCGACGAAGATGCCGTTAACGGCCGCACGCAGATAGGCCGCACCAATCCCGACGGCCAGCGCAATCCCTGCCGCCAGCGCAAGATAGAGCCGGCGATTGGGGCCCACCGGCAGAGGCGGCACGACCGGAGGCGTGGTCACCTGGTATTTGCCGGACTCGCGATCGGCATAAAGCGCCAGCGACATCTGTGCGCCCTGGCGGCGGCCCATCAGTTCCTGGCGATTGTTGCGCAGGATCTCGGCGTTGTTCCTGAGATCGGCCCATTGGGCGTCCAGGACGGTACCGGCCGCGCTCCGCTCGGCACTGCGAAGCCTTCCCTCGGCAGCATCAAGCTGGGCGCGCGCCTGCGCGACGACGCCTTCGTTCGTGGATGGCGCCGGCGCCGCAGCACCGGCTGCCAATAGCACATCGAGCCGGTGCTGCGCGGCGACAACATCGGGATACTGGTCGGTGAACCGGCCGCGCAATTCGGCGATATGAGCGCGCAAGCTCGCGATCTCACCTTCATTGCCGCCGCCGCGTGACGGCTGGGCCAGCGCTGCTTCATAGGCGGCGCGGGCGCTGGCCACCGCCGACGCCGCATTGGCGACAACCATGGGATTACGCGCATCGACTATTTCCGGATGGAGGGCCCGGAACTGGGCCAGGGCCTTGTTGGCTTCCTGCAGGCTGCTCGCGTAGGACGCGATCTGACGGTCCAGAAAACGTACCGCACTCTCAAGTTCGACCCGGTTGCGCGCGAGATTGGCGTTGATGAAGCCGTCAATCAGCATTTTCACGACGTCGCGCGCCCGCACCGGGTCTGTGTCCTGATAGTGAATCTGGAAAAAGCCATCGCCCTGGTCGGGGTCAATCCTGATGCGACCACGCAGACCGGCAGTGGCATTGGCAAGGCTCCCCCGATCCATGTTGCGCGCCGCCGGGTTTATGCGAAAGAGCAACGCATGCAGGTTGTTGTCGTTCAGCATGGTCTTCTGGATCACATAGCCACTGCCGAAATTGCCGCCGACCAGCGACACATGCTCGGCCGCCGCGGCTGCCGCCGTCTCCCTGTCCACAAAAACCTGGGCATAGGCTTCGTAAATCTTGGGCATCCGCATGATGAAGAAGGCTGCGCCCGCAAACAGCGGAACCGCCACCAGAACAATCAGCCAGCGGTAGAACCAGATGCGTCGCGCTTGATCATAGAGAAGACCGAGG
>DASTRG010000180.1:0-37274 GCA_035761325.1 Rhizomicrobium sp.
GGACAAGGGTTCGCTGATGGCGACCTTCATCCAGGGTGCCGTCTCGATCGATGTGCTGGAGCGCTATTACGGACCGCTGCATCCCAGCCCCAATCCGGGCCTGGTGTTCGACCCTTCGGTGGGAAATCTGCCGGAGTGGTATCAGACCGATTTCAATATCGCGGTCGCACTGGGCGGCGAACAGGCCAGGTACGGAACGCTTTTCCTGAACGTCAGCAATCTTCTGGATGCGCAGCCGGCGATTTTCCAGGTGCCGTCCTATACCGGAAGCCCCGGCATGAACTATCCGGTCGTCCCTTACGAAGACATTATAGGCCGCGCATTCACATTGGGATTTCGTTACCGGATGTGAGCGTTACGCCCGGGCTTCCAGCAATTCGGCAATGTCCGTCGCCGGGTCGCGGCCCGGGAAGCGGGACCGGATTTGCCGGCAGCGTTCCCGGATATCCCGATCGTGCAGTATTGCTTCCAGCGCCCGGCATGCCGTGCCGGTATCATAGGCCGAAGCGGGCAGATCCCTGCCTGCTCCCAGCGCCGCAAGACGGCGCGCATTGTCGAATTGGTCGAAGAAAAGCGGCACCGCGATCTGCGGCACGCCCGCGCGCAGCCCCTGCGCCAGTGTTCCAATGCCGCCATGATGCACCAGCGCGGCCGCCCGGGGCGCGAGCCGGTGCAGCGGCGCATATTTGACATGGAGTATCCGGTCGGGAAGCGGGGCGGGCACCTGATCGGCGTAAGGCGTCAGGAAAATGGCGCGCCTGTCCAGCGCCCGGCAGCATTCCAGGCTGTGGGCGAAGAATTCGCTGGAACGCCGCTGGTAGCTGCCCGGCGTGAACAGGATGGGCGCGGGCCCGGCCCGCAGGAAATCTTCCACGCCGGGATCAAGCTGCGGAACAAGCTTGTCGTCCAGCGCCGGAAAACCGGTCAGGCGGATGTCCGGCCAATCCGGCTGCGGCGCGCAGAACCAGTCGGGAAAAAAGCCCAGCCATGACGGGGCTGCCCCGCCGGCGGCTTGCATCGCCTCGTGAACGGCGAACGGCGAAAGACAGACGCGGATGAGAGGCAGGCCCATATCCCGGCAGGCGCCGACGGCGCCGAACGCCGACCATGATGCCAGCACGACGCAATCGCGCACGGCGCCGGCGTGGCGGATGAACGCGGCCGTGGGCGCCGCAGCCGCACCGAACAGTTCGCCATGTATGCGCGCCCAGGCCTGGTCCGGCGCCTGTTCCAGCAGGTCGTCCAGTGGAGCGGGCATGGCGTCCCAGATGACGCCGAAGCCGAAGCCTGCCCGCTGGACCAGCGGCGCATAGCCCGCATGGCTGGCGATGATGACCTCATGCCGGCGTTCGCGCAGCGCCTGGGCCACCGCCAGGAACGGCATCAGGTCGCCGATCGACCCCAGGGTCGGGATGAGGACTCGCATGTTCCGCGCTGAAAAACGCGATCCTGTTGCAGCCGGGTCTGTGTGGCAAGCCTGCCGGGGCGGGCTCAGCGCCTGACGGCTGGTATCGTCACGGCCGTGCGCGCATGAAATCGATGCCGGGCAGGACATGGCCCTGAAAGTCGAACAGCGCCGTGGTCGAACCCTTGTTGCGGCTGGCGCACTGGTTGGGCACCAGGTCCGGCGCCCAGTAATTGACCCCGTCACCGCCCGCTGCCAGCACGGTCCGTGTCAGGTCGGCCAGGAATTTCTTCTGGCCGTCCGGCGTGGCGGGATAGCCGGGCAGGAGCGCCTTGGCGCTGAGATTGCTGTGCACGCCGGGAGGATCCAGGCTCCAGGGATAGGCGGTCTCCACCAACATCACACCCTTGTCCGGATAGGCGGCGCGCAGCCGGCGGATGGTATCGCCGGTTCGCGCCAGATCGAATGTCGACCATTGCGTGCCGTAATAGCTGATGCCGATCAGGTCATAGTCGGTCACGCCCGCCTTGGCGGCGTCGGCGAACCAGCTTTCGACATTCTCGGGCTGGGCGATCTGCAGCATGACAAGGGGGCTGGTGCCCGCGGCCTTGCCGGCGTCGCGCACCGCGCGGATGCCGGCATTGATCAGCATGGCGTCGCGCTTCCAGTCGATGCGGGGTTTCTGCACCACCCCGTTCTTGACGAAGTGGGCCGCGGAGTATTGCAGCATCTCCGGGTTGATCTCGTTGCCGACCTGGACCATTTCGGGCATCAGGCCCTGGGCGGAAAGGGTGGTCAGCACATAATAAGTGTATTGGTACAGGGTGCTGGCCAGTTTGCCGCTGTCGGTAATGCGCATCCAGGCGCCGGGGATCGGCTGCTTGCCGCCGTCGGCCCAACTGTCCGCGTAATGGAAATCCAGCAGCACCTGCATGCCCAGCGCGCGGGCCGCGGCGATCGTCTTCTCCACGTCGGCCAGGTTGCTGTAACCGGTCTTGTTGCCGTCGGTCCAGATGCGCACGCGGACCAGGTTGGCGCCATGGTTCTTGAAGATGGTGTAGACATCGCGGACCTGGCCGTCGCTGTCATGATAAACCGCGCCGCAATCGGCCATCTGGTTGGCGAACGACAGGTCCGCGCCGAAATAAAGCGGCATGGCCGTGGCGGGCGCCATCGCCGCCATCAGGGCCACCGCCGCAAGCCATATCCGCATCGTTGCCTCCCATGCCGCATGGCCGCGAATATTTTCGCGGCGCGCGGATTGTGCCGGGCGGCCATGAGGGTTCGAAGCGAAAACATTTCGGGGACGGCAAATATTCTTATGACGGATTTTCCGCGAACATCCGTCCTTCATCAGAGGCCGAGTGTTTGCGGTGCCCGGATGGGTGTCGCCAATGCGGTTGCGCGTGCCTTGCGGCGGAGCGTTGCTGCCGATGCTGCACCATTTTCATGTCTGCGTCCTTCACCCCCTTGGGGCGCGGAATCTTCGGGCGCCCGGTTCGATCCGGGCGCCTTTCTTTTTTCCCGGTGCGAAATTTTTTCGTGACGGATTTTTTTCAGCCATCCGTCTTGCGCATCAAGGCCGGTCCTGTGCCGGCATGAACAACGACACAACGGGGGAACCTTTATGGCCATTTCGAATACGCTGCGGCTTTGCACGTCTGTCGCCGCCCTTCTGACAACGTCCAGCGTTGTTGCCCATGCCCAGCAGGCGGCATCCACCGAAACCGTGACCGTGACCGGCACGCGCATCACCAATGGCGCAGCCCAGCCGACGCCGGTGACGACGGTCGATACCACCCAGCTTCTGACCCAGTCGCCGGTCAGCATTCCCCAGGCGCTGCTGCAACTGCCCCAGTTCGCCAGCACTACCACGGCCAGGACCCAGGTGATGTCGAACGGCCGCGGCTATGGCACCCCCACGCCGGGCTTCAACCTGTATGGGCTGGGCACCATCCGTACCCTGGTCCTGATGGATGGCAACCGCGTGCCGGGCACCTTCTATGACACCACCGTCAATGCCGACATGCTGCCGCAGATGCTGGTGCAGCGGGTGGACGTGGTCACGGGCGGCGCCTCGGCGGTTTATGGCTCCGATGCCGTCGCCGGCGTGGTGAACTATGTCCTGGACCACCATTTCAACGGCATCAAGGGCATGGCGCAGGGCGGCATCTCGACCTATGGCGATGCCAAAAGCTTCCGCCTTGGTGCGGCTGCCGGTTTTGACGTCCTCGGCCGCGGCCATTTCGAGGCCAGCGCGGAATATTACAACAGCGATGCGGTTCCCGACGCGTCGAGCCGCCCCTATGGTGATTCAAGCTGCGCGCTGACCGGCAACGGCACGTCAAACCCCTATGTGATGTCGTGCAACCTCAGGCAGGCCAATACCTCGCCCTATGGCCTGATCACGACGGGTCCGATGATGGGGATGCAGTTTTCGCCCGACGGCAAGAGCATCGTGCCGTTCAACCCGGGTACGCCCACCAAGACGGCGAACATCAATATCGGCGGCGACGGCGGCGTGCTGTCGCACGAGACCCTGATCCCGACCAACCACACCTTCCACGGCTATGCCCGCTTCGACTACGACATCACGGACGACCTGAGCGCCTATGTCGATGCCCGCTATGGCTCCGACTACACCCAGGGGGCGAGCCAGGGTTACACCAACACCGATGGCCAGTATCCCATGTGGATCTACAGCGGCAATGCGTTCCTGACCCCCGCGCAACAGGCGACGCTGTTTCCCGCCGGTACCAATTCGGTGGATGTGGCGCGGTTCGACAACGACATCATGCGCAAGCTGTCCATCCGCCAGTTGACGACCAGCACGGCATTCTCCGCCGGGCTGAAGGGCGCGACCTTTGGTGACTTCACCTGGGACGCCCATTTCACCCATGGCCAGAACCATGTGAACCTGACCACGATCAATAACCTGAACTCGCAGCGCTTCTATGCCGCGCTGGACGCGGTTGTCGACCCGGTCACCGGAAAGACGGTATGTAATGTCAGCCTGAGCGCGCCGGGCGCCTATCCCGGCTGCGTGCCGATCAACCTGTTCGGCCAGAACAACGCATCCCAGGCGGCACAGGATTATGTGTTCGGCAACACCTGGTGGGTCGCCGCAAACTCCATGGACGACTTCGCCGCCAACCTGACCGGCACCCTGTTCCAGGGCTGGGCCGGGCCCATCAAGACGGCGGTGGGACTGGAATACCGTACCCAGGGCCTGAAGGTGACGAGCAGCACGCCGGACGATACCTTCAATCCCCAGTATCAGCGGCTAGGCCCCAACGGCACGTCGACACCGGGCTCCTATCCCAGCTCGAACCTGGCCTGGTTCAAGGAGGTCCAGTCGCCGGGTGAGGGCCATGAGGGCATTTCCGAAGGCGATGTCGAGCTGGATGCGCCGGTGCTGAAGGATCTGCCGTTTGCCGAGCTGGTGTCGCTGAACGCGGCCTATCGCTACACGACCTATTCGACATCGGGCGAGGGCACGCATTCGAGCTTCTCGGCCAACACCTGGAAGGTGGGCCTGGAATGGAGCGTCAATGATGATGTCCGCTTCCGCCTGTCGGAATCGCGGGACATGCGCGCGCCGACCTTGTGGGACCTGTATCAGGAGCAGGAAGTATCCAGCTCGGGCATCAGCGACCCGCTGACCCAGCAGATCGGGTCGGCAAACACCGTCGTCGGCGGCAACCCGAACCTGAAGCCCGAAGTTTCGTACAACTACACCGCCGGCGTGGTGTTGACGCCGTCCTTCATTCCCAATCTGACGGCATCGGTCGATTATTATCACATCAAGATAAACAACGCGATCGGCGCGGTCGGCGGCCTGAACCCCACGATCTACGATCTGTGCCAGAGCACGGGCGATCCGCAATATTGCGGCCTGGTCGTGCGGCCCGGTGCGTATAACGACCCCAGCCCCGGCAATTTCCCCACCCTGGTCTACAACCTGAACCAGAATGTGGCGCTGGCCGAAGTCGAAGGCTTCAACACCGAGATCGACTACGCCAACGACCTCACGACCTGGACCAGCCTGCCGGGCCTGGTGAACCTGCGCCTGTTCTGGACCCATCAGCCGGTCCACAGCAGCCAGAGCCTGCCGGGCAGCCTGATCTCCAATTCGGCGGGGACGACGGGCGCTCCGCGGGACAAGGTCAACCTGACGCTCGGCTACAATCTTGATGCGTTCACGGTCAACGTGGTGGAAAGCTATATCGCGCCCGAGAACTGGCAATCGACGCCGCGCCAGCGCATCTATGCCCTGCCGCGCATACGCGACTATGCGCTGACCAGCGTGAACTTTGCCTATGCCTTCGAGGCCGAGGAGACGCCGATGTCCGCGTTCCTGAACATCAGCAACCTGTGGAACGACCACGGCCCGCTGACGGGCGGCTGGACGGGCAGCCCCGGCATGCTCTACCCGGTGCCGACCTATGCGGACATCGTCGGCCGCTACTTCACCGTCGGCTTGAGGGTGAATATGTGACCGATACCACCACGCCGGCTGCCCCCGCGGGGCGGCCGGCGCGGGGGCTTTTCATGCATGCCGCTTCCGGTCAAACCCATCTTGAATTGTTGTGGTGTGGAGCAGTTATCCAGGCCCGGCATCTCAAGCTAACGGCGCTGTAATTTTGCATGGCTCCGGGCGAGCCGCGGCCGCGCCGGCCGCGATGTATCGCGTTTTTAACCGCTGATGTTGCAACGCCGAATGATCTGGGGCGCGAACCGACGGCGGTTAATTCAAAAGCTTTTGTCACGACCGGCGGGCAGGATTGCGAAATCCGGCCGGTCATAGGATAAAAGGATCGCAGTTTTTCTGTCGGTGGAAGCGTGCCTGTTTCACAGTCACGACGGTTGGTAGTCCGTGGGGCGCGGCTCCTCGCGAGCTTCTGCCTCTTTGCGACGCTATCGGCCTTCCTTCTTCAGTCGTACGTGATCCAGAGCCACTTCCATGGCGCGCCGCACGGTTCGAGCCAGGTGGTGGAGCGCGTCATCGGCAATGCCGTTCCGCCGGGCAAGTCACCGTTCGGCAAGAGCCCGCTCGACTGCGCCTTGTGCCAGGCTTATGCCGCCGTCAGCGCGGTCTTTGTACCGATGCTGCCGGTTCTGCCATTGCCGCTTCTGCAGGCGGCCCCCCTGACGCTGAAGCTGGCGCTCGGGACGATTCCCGCCACCGTTCGGCGCGACGGTCAAAGCCGCGCTCCTCCATCCGCCCAGACCATTTGAAGGCTGGCGCGCGACCGCGAGCCGGTCACGTGCGCCGCCGGGCCGCGACATCGTCGCGCGCGTTCTTGGTGATATTTCCTCTTTGGGGAAATCTCTATGTTGCAAAGGGACAGGAATGGAAGTGCCGCCGGGCTGCGGATGCCGTCCGCGCGCGCCCGCGCCTTGCCGGCATGGGCGGCGGTCCTGCTTCTTGCCGGCTGTGCCGTCGGCCCCGATTTCAAGAAGCCTGCCGCACCGAAGGTAGACGGCTACACCGCCCAGGCGCTTGCGACCACCGCCGCCACGCCGGTGGTCGCGGGCGGCGATGCCCAGCATTTTACCAAAGGCGGCGACGTCGCGGCCGACTGGTGGACGCTCTTTCATTCCGAACAGCTCAACAGCCTGATCACAGAGGCCCTCAAAAACAATTCGGACCTGAAAGCGGCCCAGGCGGCGCTGCGCGTCGCCAGGGAAAATGTCCTGGCGCAGCGCGGCGCCTATTTCCCGAGCCTGGCGGCGAATTTCTCGGCCACGCGCCAGCGCGCGCCGCTGACCCTGGCGCCGGTCCCCAACTACCCCGCCGTGCCGCAGGAATATCAGTTCAACCTCTTCACGCCCCAGGTTTCGGTCTCCTATGTGCCCGACGTCTTCGGCCTGAACCGGCGCACGGTCGAGTCGCTCGAGGCGCAGAAGGAAGGGGTCCGCTATCAGATGGCGGCGACATACAACACACTCATCGCCAATGTGGTCGTCACGGCTGTCCAGCTGGCGTCCATCGATGCGCAGATAGAGGCGGTCCATGCGCTGGTCGATGACGGCAATCGCGCGCTCGGGATTCTCCAGTATCAATATGATAAGGGTTATGCCAGTGGGGTCGATCTTGCGGCGCAGAAGGCGCAACTTGCATCCGTCCAGGCTGCCTTGCCGCCCCTCATCAAGCAGCAGGCGCAGTTGCGCGACCTGATGGCGGCCCTGGTGGGGCGCTATCCCAGCCAGGCGCCGGCGGCGAAGTTCACCCTTTCGGACCTGACCCTGCCGGCGAATATTCCGGTCAGCCTGCCATCGGCGCTTGTTGACCAGCGGCCCGACATTCTTCAGGCCCAGGCCAACCTGCACGCGGCCAGCGCCCAGATCGGCATCGCCATCGCCAACCGGTTGCCCAATATCACGCTGAGCGGTGTTGCCGGTAATTCGGCGCTGGAATTCGGCAAGCTTTTCACCCCCGGCACCGATTTCTGGAATATCGGAGCGGACCTGGCCGCGCCGATTTTCGAAGGCGGCACGCTTTTGCATCAGGAGCGCGCGGCCCGTGCCGCCTACGAGCAGGCGGCCCATCAATATCGCAGCACGGTCCTTACCGCTTTCGAAAACGTCGCCGACACGCTGGTCGCGCTCGAACAGGACGCGCAGGCGCTGAAGGCCGCCGCCAATGCCGATGACGCCGCCAAAACCGCGCGCGACATGGCCGAGGAGCAGGCCAGGGCAGGCTATGGCAGCGAGCTTCAGCGCCTGACGGCCGAGCAGGCCTATCAGCAGGCGCATATTGGCCTGCTGCAGGCTCAGGCTGACCGTTTTGATGACACCGCCGCGCTCTTTCAGGCGCTGGGCGGCGGATGGTGGCACAGCACCGAACTGGCCGGAAATGAAAATGGACATTAGACGGGATCACCGCATGCCGCGGACTGATAAGGGGCGCTTCCTGCGCCGTTCGCTGGCGATTGCCGCCCTGCTGGCCGGCGCCGCGATGGCCACCGCGGGCTGTTCGCCCAGTGACAAGAAGCCTGCCGAAAATTCGGGCAATGTCACGCTGACTAAGGCCCAGCGGCGGAATATTCATCTCTATACGGTGGCGGCGTTGCCTTTCCGCAAGACCGTCGAAACCGACGGCGTGGTCGATTTCGACCAGGAACATTCCACCAGCGTTATCTCGCCCATCACCGGCCCGGTGACCCGGCTGATCGTTTCCCTCGGCCAGAAAGTGAAGAGGGGCGATCCCCTGGCCGCCGTCGCGTCGTCGGATTTCGCGGCGGCGCTCAGCAGCTATCGCAAGGCGCTCGCCACTGCCGCGACCGCTCGGCACGTCGCCGATCTTGATAAGGATCTGTTTGCCCATCACAGCGTGTCCCAGCGCGAGGCGGACCAGGCCGAGACCGATGCCGTGGGCGCGGAAGCGGACCGCGACGCCGCGCTTCAGGCGCTTCAGTCCCTGGGGGTCGATCCAAAAACCATCAAGGCCGTGCAGGACGGCCGCCCCATATCGCAGGTCGAGGGCATGATCCGTTCACCGATCGACGGCACCGTGGCAGAGCGGCTTATCACGCCCGGCCAGTTGCTTCAGGCGGGCAGCACCAGCGCCTTCACCGTCGCCGACCTTTCCCATATGTGGGTGATGGCCCAGGTTTTCGGCGCCGATCTCGACAATGTCGCGGTTGGCGACACCGCCGCCATCGCCACGGGGCTGGGTGGCCCCGTCCTTTCCGGCAGGGTCGACAATGTCGGGGCGGTGGTGAATCCTGACACCCGCGCCGTCGCCGTGCGCATCGTCGCCGACAATCCGCGCCAGGCGTTGCGCCGGCAGATGTATGTGCGGGTCACGATAACCTCTCACCGGTCCGCCACGGGCCTGTTGGTGCCGGATTCGGCGATCCTGCGCGACGATGAAAACCTGCCGTTCGTCTATCTGGCCTTGCCCGACGGCAGCTTCGCGCGGCGGTCCGTGACGCTCGGCTATCGCGCGGGAAACCGCTACGACATCACCCGGGGCCTGCGTGCCGGCGATCATGTGGTGGTCGATGGTGCTCTCTTCCTCCAATTCATGCAGAGTCAATGAGCGAGCCGAGCACTGCCGAAGTCCCGCCGCCGCCCCGTTCCATCATCAATCGGATCGTGGCGTCATCGCTTAATCAGCCCCTGCTGGTCATTCTCATGACGCTGGTGCTGCTGGCGGCGGGTACGCGCGCGCTGGACCGCCTGCCGGTCGACGCATATCCCGATCTGTCGCCGCCGATGGTCGAGATCATTACCCAGTGGCCCGGCCATGCCGCCGAGGAGGTGGAACGCCTGATCACCGTCCCCATCGAACGCGGGATGAACGGTGTCCCCGACATGGTGACAGTCCGTTCGATTTCGCTCTACGGCCTGTCGGACGTGGTGATGACCTTCCAGGACAACACCGACAATTATTTCGCGCGCGAGCGGGTCTTCAACCGCATGGGTGATCTTGGCCTGCCGAACGGCGTCACCCCTTCGGTCTCGCCTCTGACATCTCCCTCGGGGCTGATCTATCGCTATGTCCTGCAAAGCAGCGACCGCTCCGGGATGCAGCTCAAGACCATTGAGGACTGGATTGTCGAGCCGCAATACCGCTCGGTTCCCGGCGTCGCCGATGATTCCGGATTTGGCGGCGGTACGATGCAGTATCAGGTCGTGCTCGACCCCACCAAGGTCGCCGGCGCCGGCCTGTCGGTCGCCCAGGTCCAGGCTGCTCTCGCCGCCAACAACAGCAATGGCGGCGGCGGTTTTTATTCGCAGGGCGGGCAGTTCTATTATGTGCGCGGGATGGGCCGCATCGCGACGCCGGAAGATATCGGCAACATCGTGCTCGCCGTCCATAACGGCACGCCGGTCCTGGTGAAGGATGTCGCCCGGGTCGAGATCGGGGTCGCGCCGCGGCTGGGCCTTTTCGGCTATGAAAAGCAGAATGATGCCGTCGAGGGCGTCATCATGATGCGCACCGGCGAGAAAACGCAGAATGTCCTGAAGCGGGTGGAAGCCAAGACCCGCGAACTGAACGAGCGGATACTGCCCAAGGACGTCAAGGTCCGGCCCTTTTACGACCGCAGCGACCTGATCGCGCTCACCACCAGAACGGTCGAAGGCAATCTTGTGCGCGGCATGCTGCTGGTCGTCGCGGTCCTGATTTTCTTTTTATACGACTTCCGCGCCGGCCTGATCGTGGCGGTGACCATACCGCTGGCGCTGCTTTTTGCCTTCTGCTGTCTCGACCTGCAGAACGCGTCCGCCAACCTGTTGTCCATCGGCGCGGTGGATTTCGGCATCCTTGTCGACGGCGCGGTGTTCATGGTGGAAAATATCTTTCGCCAGATCGCGCTCCATGAAGAACGCCCGCTCAATGTCGTCGAGATCATCAAGGGCGCGGCGGCTGAGGTCGATCGTCCACTGGTGTATGCGGTTGCGGTGATCGTGGTCAGTTTTCTGCCGATCTATGTTCTGTCTGGGCCGTCGGGGCTGCTTTTCAAGCCGATGGCCGATACGATGGTCTTTGCCCTGATCGGCTCGCTCATCATCACCCTGACTGTTCTTCCGGTTCTCTGCGCCTGGTTCATGCGCGAAGGGGTGCGCGAGCGGCGCAACGCCATTCTTGATTATGTGCGCGAGCGTTATGTCAGGGGGCTTGACTGGTGCCTTGCAAGACCCTGGCGCACGACCATTGTTTCGGCTGCCGCCCTGGCCGCCTCTCTGTTGCTTGTGCCGGGCATCGGCGCCGAGTTCATGCCGCACCTTGACGAGGGCGCGTTATGGGTTCGCGCGACCATGCCCTATACGATCTCGCTTGACGAGGCGGCCAAGATCACGCCGCAAATACGCGGCATCCTGCGCTCCTTCCCGGATGTCACGACCGTGACGTCCGAGCTGGGCCGCCCCGATGACGGCACCGACCCCACCGGCTTCTTCAATGTCGAATTCTATGTCGGGCTCAAGCCTTATGACGAATGGACCGGGGCCTACCGCGACAAGGCCGGCCTGATCAAAGCCATAAACGACAAGCTGTCGGCCTTTCCCGGCATCATATTCAACTATACCCAGCCGGCGGAAGACGCGGTGGACGAGGCCGAGACCGGACTTAAAAGCGCGCTGGCGGTCAAGGTGTTCGGCCCGGACCTCGATACGCTCCAGCGGAAGGGCAAGGAGATAAAGCAGATTCTCTCCCAGGTGCGGGGCATAACAGGGGTGACGCTTGTGCGCGAGCTGGGCCAGCCCAGCCTTGTCATCCGCATCAACCGCGGCCGCATCGCGCGTTATGGGCTGAATGTGGACGACATAAATAGCCTGATCGAGGCGGCGATCGGCGGGACGGCGGCGACGTCGGTGGTCCAGGGCGAGGAGGAATTCGACCTGGTGACGCGGCTTGACCGCCAATACCGCGACACGCCGGAAGAAATAGGCAACATTCCGGTCGCCACGCCCGGCGGGCAGCAGATACCGCTGAAGGAATTTGCCGACATCAAAGTAGAGAATGGCGCCTCGTTCATATATCGGGAAAATAACTCCCGCTATCTGGGCGTGCAGTTCTCGGTCGAGGGCCGCGACCTTGCCGATGCGGTCGGCGACGCGATCAAACAGGTGAACCGGAAGGTCGTTGTTCCTCAGGGATATCGTGTGGATTGGGGGGGCGAATATACGGAGTACACGGCCTCAAGCCGGCAGTTGAACATCATTCTGCCGCTGACACTTTTCCTCATCTTCATGTTGCTGTTTGTGCTCTACAACAATTTCAAGTTCCCCTTCATCACCGTGCTGGGGGTTCTGCTTTCCGCGCCGGTGGGCGGGTTGTTCGCGCTATGGGCGACCGGCACACCATTCTCGGTTTCGTCGGGCGTGGGCTTTCTGGCATTGTTCGGCGTGTCGGTTCTGACCGCCGTCGTCTACATTTCATATGTGAACGAATTGCGCCGGGACGGCAGGCCCGTGGAGGAGGCGGTCCGAACGGGCGCCATCCTGCGGTTGCGGCCGATCATGATGACCGCGCTGGTGGCGTCGATCGGGCTTTTGCCGGCCGCCCTGGCGACCGGGGTCGGCACCGATTCGCAGCGTCCCTTTGCGCTGGTGATTGTCTGCGGTCTTATAACCCGCCTGGTGATCAGCATTTTCCTGATGCCGGCGCTGTATCTGCTTGTCGCGCGCCCGGACGATCGCCTGGAGGTCTGATTTTTCAGGGCGTGCGGCCCTGTGCGGCATGCCTGGAATGTCGGGATATAAGACTGTTTTATATCCGCCAAAGAGTTTTTTCGTATTGCGGCATCCATCCGGCGCCTTCCAAAATAAGCCGGTATCCCTGAATCGGGCTGGTCCGTCATGCGTTTGCACCCAATCTATCCGTGTGTCCTGGCCTTGTTGCTGGGAGTGCAAGGCGCGCAGGCGGATGATTTTCCGGCGGGGCCCGGCCACGACATTGTCGCCAAGGCCTGCACCGCCTGCCATGACGCGGGCATGGTGACGTCGCAGCACAAGTCCCAGCAGGAATGGTCCGATACGGTCCGTCAGATGATCTCGAACGGCGCGCAGGTGGCGCCGGGGGACGTCGATACCGTCGTCGCCTATCTGGCGAAGAATTTCGGCGCGGCCGCGGCGCGCGGCGCAGCGCCGGCCCGCCGGTCCAAGAATGACGTTCCGGTCTATGTGCCGCTCACCTGGCAGCGGGTGGAAGGCAAGCCCATCGATACGCGCTGGCCGGAAAAGCAGGATGACGCGCCGGACTTCCCCGGCCAGACGCGCGCGCCTTACCACGCCAGCGTGCCCTACAAGACCACCATCATCACCGACAAGCTGGTACGACCCTGGGCGCTGCAGTTCCTGCCGGACGGCAGGATGCTGGTCACCCAGCGCATGGGCCAGATGGTGATTGTGGACCAGAAGGGCGGCATAACCCAGGTCAGCGGCGTGCCCGAAGTGATATGGGAAGGCGGGCAGGGCGGCTTGCTGGATGTGGCGCTGGACCCCGGCTATCGCAGCAATCATCGAATCTTCTTCACGTATAACGAGCCTGCCGGACCGCAAAAGGATGTCGGCCGCGATGGCGCCCAGAGCCGTATCGTTGTCGGCCGCGCCGTGCTGGACGAGGCGGGCGCGGCGCTCAAGGACCTTAAGGTGATCTTCCGGTCGCGGCCGGCGATTTCCGTCAACTTGTATCCCACCAAGCAGGGCAGTCGCATCGCCTTCGACCGGGACGGCACGCTGTTCGTCACCATCGGCAACCGCGACAGCACACGGCTGCAGCCGCCGCCCTGGATGGTCGCGCAGAGCCTGCAGACCCATCTGGGCAAGATCATCCGCATCACCACCGATGGCAAGCCGGCGCCGGGCAATCCCTTCATCGGTCAGACCGACGCCCTGCCGGAAATCTGGGCCACCGGCACGCGCAGCCAGGAAGGCCTGACCTTTGACGACAAGGGACGGCTGTGGGAAGTCGAGGACGGCCCGCGCGGCGGCGACGAGCTGAACCTGATCGAGAAGGGCAAGAATTACGGCTGGCCCATCGTCACCCACGGCATCGACTATCCGGGATGGGTCGTGGGCATGGGTATCACACATCAGGAAGGCCTTGTGGACCCGCGTTACTATTGGGATCCCACCATCGCGCCGTCCGGCATGACCTTTTACTACGCGGATCTGTTCCCGGCGTGGAAGGGCAGCCTGTTCGTCGGCGGCCTGCGCGGCGGCCTGCTCGACCGCCTGACGATCGTGGACGACAAGGTGGTTTCGGAAGAACCGCTGCTGGATGAGTTGCACCAGCGCATCCGCGATGTGCGCGTGGGGCCGGAGGGCGCGGTGTATGTCCTGACCGACACCAACACGCTGGCCAAGATCACGCCGCGCTGACGCGCACATACTTTCGTGTAGTAGCCCTGCGCGTAGTGAGCGGCGCGATTGCGCGCGTGCATCAGGCACGCGTAAACAGCGCATCTATAGAATGCGCTTATACCTGCGAAATTAATTTTCGGTATTGTCGTAACTTTCGCTCCCCCTCAAGGTCCAACGACAAACAGCGACGGATCGCTCTCGCTCCCGTGGCGCGTAGCGAGGCCATTCCGTTTCCGTCAGCTGTGGCAAAGAACCAACGTTGAGGAGATACCCAATGCCTGCGACTGTTCGCCATTCCACACCGTCATCACCAACGATCCGGGATCGTGCCATGGCGAGCGCCGGCGCCGCGGCGATCCTGAGCGTAATGGCGTCGCTGAACGCCGCCCATGCGCAGCAGGCCAATCCCGGCGTCGAGCAGGTGGTCGTGACCTCGACCCGCATCACGCGCGGCGGCTTCGATGCACCCACGCCCACCACCGTGGTAGGCGCCGACCAGATCGAAGCCAACGCCGAACCGAACGTCTTCACCACCGTGAACCAGTTGCCGACCCTGGCGGGCAGCGCCGCGCCGGCCACCGGCACCACCAGCAGCAGCGCCGGCACCGACGGCCGCTCGACACTGAACCTGCGCAACCTGGGCAGTAACCGCACCCTGGTCCTGATTGATGGCCAGCGCGTGGTAGGCGTGGACACCACCGGCGGCACTGACATCAGCGAATTCCCACAGGGCCTGATCCAGCGCGTCGATGTGGTGACGGGCGGCGCCTCCGCTTCCTGGGGCTCCGACGCGGTGGCCGGCGTGGTCAACTTCGTCCTCGACAAGAATTTCACCGGCATCAAGGGCAGCCTGCAGGGCGGCATCACCACCTATGGCGACGGCGCCCAGGGATCGGCGTCACTTTCCGCCGGCACCAGTTTCGCCGGTGGCCGCGGTCATTTCGAATTCAGCGCCGAATACATGACCGATGGCGGTGTCGGCCAGCCGCGCCCCGGCACGGCTTCGGCCCGACCCTGGTACCAGGGCTGGAAGCTGTTGCAGAACAGCGCCGCCCTGACGGCGGGCGGCGTGCCGCAATACATCGCCTCGCCTCACGTCGCCGACATGCTGATGGCGCCGGGCGGCATCATCACCGGCAGGGGCACCTCGCTGTCGCCGTCGGTAGTGGGCATCACCTTCGGCGCCGGCGGCGTGCCGTCGCAATTCAATTATGGTTCGCCGATCTTCAGTCCCTGGATGATCGGCGGCGACCAACGCTCCGATGAAGGCTGGGGTGCGGACCTGGAAAGCAAGCTGAACCGCGGCACGCTCTTCGGGCGCGTGTCCTTCGACCTGACGCCAAATCTGAACATCTGGGCCACCGCCAACTGGGGCGAGGTCTATACCGCCAATATCGCCTTCTACAGCACCTACAAGCCCGGCAACCTGACGATCCAGTGCGACAATCCCTTCCTGCCCAGTTCGATCGCCACGGCCTGCGGCGGCGCGGGCCATTCGGTGCAGTTCGGCACCATGAACGCCGACCTGCCGGACATCAATGTGCAGAATGTGCGCACGCTGCACCGCTATGTCGTCGGCGCGGACGGAAATTTCGACCTGCTGGGGACCAACTGGACCGTCAACTCCTATTTCTCCCACAGCACCAACGACATCATCAACAACAACTGGGACCAGACCCTGACGGGCCGCTACAATGCGGCGATCGACGTGATTACCGATCCCGCCAACGGCAACGCCATCTGCCGTTCGGCGGTGGCGCGGGCCGAAGGGTGCATCGCCTATAATGTGATCGGCACCGGGGTGGGCGACCCGTCTGCAGCGGACTGGTTCACGGATACGACCTGGATGCGATCGCACCTGCGCCAGGAAATGGCCAGCGTCACCCTGAACGGCGCGCCGATCCGCAACTGGGCCGGCGAGATCTCGCTGGCGACCGGGTTGGAATATCGCGAAGAGGCGTTCGACCAGACCGCCAATCCCTGCCAGTCGTCGGATTGCGGCGATCCATTGCTGTCGCCTCAGGGCAACAATTATTTCTCGGGCAATTTCCACCCGTCCTCGGGCAGCTATCATGTCGTGGAGGCCTTCGCCGAAACCGTGGTGCCGCTCCTGAAGGACGACACCTGGGGCGTGGCCGACATCGACCTGGCGGGGCGCGCCACCGGCTACAGCGCGTCGGGCTATGTCAACACCTGGAAGCTGGGCCTGAACTATTCGCCGGCCTTCCTGGACGGTGTGCGCCTCAGGGCTCTGCAATCGCGCGACATCCGTGCGCCGAACCTGAATGACCTGCATGCGGCGCCATCCACCCCGACCGGCGGCGTGATCGATCGCTTCCCGCAATATGGCTATCAGGGCCAGACGGTCATCATCCACATCCCGACCGAGGCCAATCCGGACCTGAAGCCTGAAAAGGCCCAGACCACCGAGATCGGCATCGTCTATCAGCCGAGCTGGCTGCCGGGCTTCAGCACCTCGGTCGACTATTACCGGATCGCATTGAAGGGCGGTATCGGCACCCTGTCGGCGCAGCAGGAGATGGACCTGTGCTTTGCGGGCAACCAGACCACCTGCAAGTTCATCGACCGCGATCCGGCTTCGGGCGTCGTGACCTATGTCCACCAGGTCAAGTTCAACCTGTCATCGCTGGTGACCGACGGTTTCGACATCGAATCGTCCTATGCCACCGACATGAACAGCCTGGTCGACGGCCTGCCGGGCAACCTGTCCATCCGCTCTCTGGCGACGCATGTGAGCAAGTTCATCACACAGTCCGGCGTGCCGGGCGACCTGCCGAGGGAATCGGCGGGCAACAATTCCGGCTCGGTGGGCCTGTGGCGATGGATGGGCGTGGAGCAGTATTCGACCGACGACTTCACCTTCACCCTGACCGAGCGCTGGCTGAGCGACGGCGTGATCAACAAAGAGTATATCGAGTGCGTCTCGGCCTGCCCGATCGCCACGGTCAACCATCCGACGATCAACAACAACAAGATGGACGGCTATTTCTATGTCGATGTCGGCGGCAGTTATTCGCTGACCCGCCCGGACAGCGGGTTGCAGGCGTCGTTGTTCTTCAAAGTCGACAATGTCGCCAATGTCGATCCGGTGCCGAACCCGGCCTATGGCGCGTTGCCGATCAGCAACGGTACCAATCCGGTACTGTACGACACGCTGGGCCGCTACTATCACCTGGGCATCCGGTTCACCAACTGACGGTCCATTCCTGGGGCGTCAAAGGGCGCGGGCATCCCGCGCCCTTCGGCTTTCATGCGCCGCGCCGGCCATACAGCAGAGTGATGTTGATGCGCCGGTTGGTGTAGCCGGGCCGGAAGGCGATGCGATCCGTCGCGTGAAAAAGATTGGAATCGAAGATCACTGCCCGGTTGGCACGATGGGCAATGGTGCGCGCGCTTGCCCCGGCATCTTCCAGGAACCGGCGCGCCGCATCGGCGTCATTGTTGAAGCGGTCGAAATTCCAGTCCAGCGGCGCGGCCTTGTCCCACACCACAAGGCCGCCGCTCTGTGGATCGCGATTGGCCTCGTCCGGGGTGATCCAGAAATTGACATTGACCGCCGCTTCGTCGGCATGGATCGCGGTGCCCGCCATCGCGCCGTCATACTTGAAGGCCCATAGATAGCGCAGCGGGTGCGGCGCGAAGATGTCGGGCAGGCCGGCGCGCAGCGCGCCGGCGATCTGGGCCAGCAGGGGACAGGCAAAACCGGTCTCGGGAAAGGCACCCAGATAACCGTTCTCATAATTGCGCCGCCAGATCGTCGATCCCCAACAGAAACGCCGCAGTTGCGCCAGCGCCTCCGGCGACAGGAAACCGTCGATCACCACGATCCCCGGAACTGCGGCCCGCCATGCCGCCGTAACACCGGCGAGCCCCGGGCCCATGACCGATGCCAGCCGGGTGCCGCCCTCGATGTGGAATGCATCGGCGGGACGGCCCGCCATGGCCAGGTGAATCTGCTGTTCCCGGTCGTGGCGCAGCCGGTGTTCGGGCGTGTCCGGCGTCTCGGAATTGGGCACATGGGTCAGAGCAGCGGCGCGCATGAAATCGGCAAAGCCCTCGTCGATGCGGTCGATCTCGCACAACGCCTTGGCGCGGTTGTTCAGCGCCGCGGGGTAATCCGGCTCCAGCGCCAGGGCCTGGTCATAACTGGCCAGTGCTTCGGCTGTCCGCCCCATCTGGCGCAGGGTAAAGCCCCGGTTGTTCATCGCCGCCGTCAGCGTGGGCGCAACGGCTAGCGCGCTTTCGTGGTTGGCCAGAGCCTCTTCGAACCGGCCCAGCTCGGACAACGCCACGCCACGGTTGGTCAGCGCCACCGCCAGTCCGGGCGCGATGGCCAGAGCGTGGTCATAGCTGTCCAGCGCCTCCGCGAACCGCCGCATCTGCCGCAGCAGGTTTCCGCGATTGTTGAGAATCTGCGGATCCTGCGGCTTCAACTCCAGCGCGGCATCGTATCCTGCCAATGCGTCCTGCGTCCGCCCCAGCGCGGCCAGGATATCGGCATGCTCCCTGTGAGCCTCGGCGTTGTCCGGTTGCAGCGCCAGGAGGCGGCCATAGGCATCGGCGGCTTGCGCCGGCCGCGCCAGCCTTTGCAGCGCGGCGGCATAGCCTTGCAGCAGCACGATGCTGCGCGGCGCGATCCGCAGCGCTGCCTCATAACTCGCCAGCGCCTCTTCGAGCCTGTCGGCCGCGGCCAGCAGGTTGGCCTGGTTGGTCAGCGCGGCGAGATTGCCGGGCTCGGCGGCCACGGCCCTTGCGATGGCGTCGATGGCCTGGTCCAGGCGGCCCTGCTGGGCGAAGACGATGGCAAGGCCCTGATGGGCCCGCCCATCCTGCGGCGTGGTGTTCAGCATGCGCCGATAGAGCTGTTCCGCGCCGGCCAGGTTGCCCGCGCGGCGGTGCCTTTGCGCCCGATCGTGCAGTGATCCCATGAAACGCCCGCCCTGTTGCGTTCCGGTTATCGCAAGTTTTGCAGGCGGTGCCCCTATAGAAAAATTTTATGCCTGCCCGCGGAATTTTGGATTTTTCCCCTGCGCCGATTGCCGTCAGTTTGCGCAGGTTCTGTTATGGGAGTTCGGACATGCGGCCGCAAATATTCGCTCTTCTGGGCGCGCTGGGAACATGCGCCATCAGCGGTGCCGGCATTGGCGCTCCCGCGATGGATGCCGGCGCGGGCGTCATCGTGATCGACGACCGCAATGTCTATCCTGAAAGCCTGGACGCGGCGCCGGACGGGACGCTTTATATCGGCGGCTCGACCGGACGCATCTATCGCGCGGGCCCGGGCAGCCGTTATGCCGAGCCGTGGATATTGAAGGAGGACAGCGGCCTGCATGACGGCATTCGCGGCGTGCTCGTCGACAAGGCGCGCGGCCAGCTCTGGGTCTGCGACAATGAAGGGCGCGAAAGCTGGATCGTGCGTTTTGCCCTGGGCAGTGGCCGCAAGTTGGGCAGCCAGGCCTTTCCCGGCGGGGGCCATTGCAACGACATTTCCCTGAAGGGCGACGCCGCTTACATGACCGATACCAGCAAGGGGCGCATTCTGAAGATGCCGCGTAGCGGCGGCGCGCCGCAGGAATGGTTCATCGCCGATCCGGCCGATCGTTCGCTGGACGGGCTGGTGTGGACGCGTGACGGCACCCTGTATACCAATACCTATTCAAGCCATCATCTGATCCGTGTCGGGGTCAATCCCGATGGTTCGGCAGGCAAGGCGACGGTGTTGAAACCATCGCAGGAACTCTTTCAGCCGGACGGCATGCGCCTGGCACCGGATGGCACCATCCTGCTGGTGGAAGGCGGTGCCCGTCCCGGCGCGGGACTAAAGGAAGGGCGGCTGGATCGTGTTACTGTTGAAGGCGACCGCGCGAAGATCAATGTGATCGCTACCGGCTTTGAACTGCCCACCGCCGTCACAACCGTGGGTCGCACGGCCTGGGTGCTGGAATCGAAATTCGATTATCTGCGCAATCCCGCGCTCAAGGGACAGGACCCCGGCAGCTTCCACATCCGTGCGGTTGTATTGCGTCGATGAAGCCGCTCCAATCACCGTATGTGTTTAATATGATGAATATGGCGCACACCGTATCGATGGGGCGCGGTATGCGCACACGATTTTGCTGCAGCGCATTTAGAAACGCGACAGCTTCCTGACAGGTGGTCGGCCTTAGCCTTCCCGCAGAACCGCGTGCAAAGGGTTCATAAAGGACGTGGCGGCCAGTCCGCCTTCGTCCTCGGGGAGCAATAGGGGACAGCCATGGACATCAGGCAGATCAGGGACTTTGTCGCCGTCGTACGCCACTCCAGTTTCGCGGCCGCCAGCCGCGATCTGCGCATTTCACAACCCGGGCTGGGTTACCAGATCAAGCAGCTTGAACAGGAACTGCAGGTGCAGCTGCTGCAACGCCATTCGCGCGGCGTGTCGCTGACCAGCGCCGGGCACGTCTTCCTGGACCATGCCGAAACCATTCTGGCGGCCATCAACGACGCCAAGGTGTCGATGGCGACCATCGCCAACGACAATTGCCAGGAAATCAGCATCGGACTGTCGCCGTCACCGGCACATGTCATGAGCCGGGTTCTGCTGGGCGAACGAAGTGACCGGAGCATGAAGATCCGGCTGCTGGAAGGCTATTCCGCCGAACTGCACGAGGATGTGGCACAGGGGCGGCTGGACCTGGCGATCTGCCTGCGACCGGCGCTGCCGCCGCTGAAGACGCTGATGCTTTATCGCGAGCCGCTGTACCTGATCGGGCCGGTGTGCAGCAACGCCCGCGCGCGCAGCGACATCCGGCTGGCGGAACTGGTGAGCTATCCGCTGGTGCTGGGACGCAAGTGCCAGACGCCGCGCCGCCGGCTGGAAGAAGCGGCCGCCCGCCACGGCGCGTCGCTGACGATCGACCAGGAACTGGAGGCCAGCTCGCTGCGCCGGTCGTTGATCCTGCATAATGGCCGCTACACGGTTGCGGCCCGGGGAATCTTCGCGGAGGAGATCGAAAAGGGTTTGCTGAGCGCGCGCCGGATCGTCGAGCCGGAAGTGCTTCTATCGGTCAACGCCGTCTATGCCGGCAGTCTGTCGCCCGGCATCGAGACGCTGCTGGGCGCGGTCCGGGAACGGGCTGTCCTGGCGGCGGACCGTCAGGCCTGACGGATCGCGGCGCCGCTGCGCTGCAACATGGAGAGGCCGCCCACACCAAAGAAACGCTTGCGGCGGCCCGCAATGTCTGCCCCCATTGGCACGCGACCGGTGAGCAGGAGGCGCGTCATCACGCGAGCGGTGGTCATTCTCGCGCTACTGGGAGGCGCGGGGCTGCTGGCATGCGGTCTCTATCACCACTATGCCCATGCCTATGACCGGATCGTCGAGGGCGCGCGCGCCGAACGGTCGCTGGTGGTCTATTCGACCCTGCATGACGACCCGGCCCTGTTCGAATTGCTGCATGCTTTTCGGCGCCGCTATCCCTTCATCAAGCTGGACAATACCGACTCCGATTCCGCCAGCACCTATCGCCGCTTCACGCGCGAGGTGGCGGCCGGCCAGCCCAGCGCCGACTTCCTGTGGGGCCCGGGCATGGACCTGCAGGAGAAGTTGATCAATGACGGCTTCGCCCAGCCTTATGCCTCGCCTGAGATGCGCTTCCTGCCGTCCTGGGCGCACTGGAAGGACCTGGGCTATGGCGTGACGCTGGAACCGATCGCCTTTGTCTACAACAGCAAATATCTTGCGCCGCGGGACATGCCGCGCACCCATAGCGGGCTGCGTGACATGCTGCTGAAGAATCCGGTGCGCTTCCGGCGGCGCGTGGCGCTCTACAATCCCGAGCGGTCCGAGGTGGGGATGCTGCTGTCATCCCAGGACATAAGGGTGACGCCCGATTCCTGGGACCTGTTCGACACCTTCGGTCAGGTCAACGCCGTCAGCTATGGCACCAGCCGGCAGATGCTGGACCATATCCTCGCGGGCGACCAGTGGATCGGCTATGACGCCATCGCCTCCTATGCGGTGGAATTGCGCAAGACCCATCCTGAACTGGTGGTGGTCTATCCGTCCGACTATGTGCTGGTGATGTCTCGGGTCGCCTTCATCGCGGCGGGGGCGCGCCATCCCAACGCGGCCAGGCTGTTCCTGGACTTCCTGCTGTCGCGCGAGGCGCAGACCATCCTGCGCGAGCACGGCATGGGGTCGATACGCGCTGATGTCGGCGTGCCTGCCGAACAGTCGCATCTCACGCCGGTGCGTATCCAGGCGATCCGCATCGGGCCGGGCCTGCTGGTGGACCTGGACAATTTGGTGCGGGCGCAATTCCTGCGCCGCTGGCCGCACCTGCCGGTCGGCGGCGAGGACCGTACCTGGGGACAGGAGATCATTCCGCCGGCGAAAGGTCTGCTTCCGCAGGCTCGTACACAAGCTGAAAGTGAATGACGGCCTTCAGGCCGCGGCCGCTGTCGGCGGTCTGCAGCGCCACGCTGGCCCCCATCCGCCGGCCCAGCGCCTGCACGATCGACAGGCCCAGGCCGCTGCCCTCTCGGTCGACGTTGCGCGGCAGGCGGAAGAAGCGCTCGAACACGCGTTCGCGATCGGACGGGGGAATGCCGGGGCCATCATCCTCGATCTCCAAAAGGCCGCTGTCGTCGGGAATGCGCACGGCGATATGGCCGCCCCGTTCGCCATAGCGGATGGCGTTGTCCAGCAGGTTGGAGATCATCTCGCCGGCGAAGATGGGATTGCCGATCACCGCCAGTTCCTCGCAGGCGGTGTCGAAGCTTAGTGTCATGTCCTGCCGGAGAGCGTTGGCGGCATAGTTGCGCGCCGTCGCCGCGGTGCATTCGACCAGGTCGAAACAGTCGCTGCTGTCCAGGTCGTCGTCGGTCGGCCGTTCGGCCTTGGCCAGCGAGATCAACTGCGCCATCAGGTGCTGCAGCGCCCGCACGGCCTGATAGATGTCGGTGATGGCGCCCTTCAATTCCGGGGAGCCTGCCGAATGGCGCGCCAGCAGTTCGACATGGGTGCGCACCACCGCCAGCGGTGCGCGCAACTGGTGCGAGGCGTCCGAAGTGAACCGGCGCAGCGTCTGGAATGCGGTCTCGACATGGCCGAGCAGGGCATTGAAGGCCGAGACGAAGGGCAGGGCCTCCTGTGGCACGGTCGACAAAGGCAGGGGAGCGAAGCTCGTGTCGGGCGCGCTGTTGCGCGCCTCCACCTCGCGCCTGAGGGCCGACAGCGGCATCAGGCCCCAATGCACCCCCAGGAATACCAGCGTCGCTACCACCATCAGCAGGAATATCTCGCTGGCGGTCAGCGCCGTCAGCATCCGTCGGCTGAGCGCGGCGCGGTAGTTCATGGTTTCGGCGACCTGTACGATCACCGGAGAATCCAGCTGCGGCACCAGCCGTGCCTCTGTCGCCACACGGATGGGCGTGCCGCGAAAGGCGGAATCGCGGAATTCGATCTCTTCCAGCGGCGGGTGCGTCGCCGCCAGGCCCAGTTCGGGATAGCCGGTGACCAACTTTCCGCGATAGCTGACGCTGTAGTAGACATTGTCGCGATCGGCATTCTCCAGCATGCCCAGGGCCGATGGCGGCAGTTCCATGGTCAGATAGCCTTCCTGCATCGCCAGGGTCTCGCTGATCGCCTGCAGCGAACCGCTAAGCACGCGATCGCTGACATTCTGGACGATGCGGTGCGACAGCCAGGCGCCGGCCGCGCCCAGGCCCAGCAGGATCGCGCACAACGGCACCAGCAGCGTCAGCAGCAATCGCTTTTTGAGCGAGGGGTGACGGGCGCCGAGGATGTGCGGGAGTTTCATGTGGCGCGCAGCAGATAGCCAAGCCCGCGGACGGTGACTATCTCGATGCCGCTGTTGTCGAGCTTGCGCCTGAGGCGGGCGATATAGACTTCGAGCGCGTTGGGCGCGACGGGATCGTCATAGCCGAACACGTCGGCGGTCAGCCGCGCCTTGGGCACGACACTGCCGTTCCTGGTGACAAGCATCTCCAGCACGGCGCGCTCGCGCCGTGTCAGTTCCAGGATGTCGCTGCCGATATAGGCCGCGCCGGTGACGCGATCGAGGCGGATGGCGCCCAGCGCCAGCACCGGATCGGGGTTGCCCTGGCCGCGGCGGATCAGGGCGCGCACGCGGGCCTCCAGCTCCTCGATGGCAAAGGGTTTGGACAGATAATCGTCGGCACCCTGGTTGAGGCCCTGCACGCGGTCGTTGGTGCCGTCGCGCGCGGTCAGGATCAGGATGGGCGTGTGGATATGGGCGTGACGGATCTGGCGCAGCACCGACAGCCCGTCCATGTCGGGCAAGCCCAGGTCCAGGATGATGGCGCTATAGGGTTCGAGGCGCGCGACATTGAACGCATCATGTCCGTTGGACACGTGGTCGACAGCCAGACCTTCATCGCGAAAGACCTTCAGGATGCCCCTGGCCAACGCGGCGTCATCTTCGACAATAAGCAACCGCATCGTTCTTTCCCCCGCGGCAAATCCTAGCCGCGGGATTTTGGCGTTACAATCGTCGCCGCTATCCGCCCGGCATGCCTGTGCGATTGCGAAACGCACATGCGGGCGGCACCCAGCTATAAAACCCATCTATGGCTACCGAAGGTCTTTTCGGTATTCCCACGCCCCGGAGGCGTCTTCATCCTGATGTTCCATGAGCCGGTAGAGAAAAGTTGCACGCAAGCGATCCCGCGGTCTCACTGGGGAGGAAACATGAAAAGCCCACATCCGTATGTCGCGCGCGGCATCCGTGCCGGCCTGCAAATCGCCCTTGGGACGAGCGCCCTTGCCCTGGGGGCGGGCCAGGCGCTGGCGCAGGACGCGGCGGCGCCGGGCACCGAATCCGTCGTGGTGACGGGCTCGCGCATCGAGCAGCCGGGCTTTACCTCGCCGACGCCGGTACAGGCGGTGAATGCCGATGTGATGGACAAGGTGGCACTGACGGTCGGCGACGCGCTGTCCACCCTTCCGGCGGTTGTGCCCACCGGCGGCGCCAACCAGACCTCGTCCGGTGTAGGCGCCGGCGGCAATGGCCAGGCGGTCGTCAACCTGCGCGGGCTGGGGTCGTCGCGCACCCTGACGCTGATGGACGGCCAGCGCTTCGTGGGCGCGCGCGGCGACGGAGTGCCCAATATCGACCTTTTCCCCAGTGGGCTGATCCAGCGGGTGGATATCGTGACCGGCGGCGCCTCGGCCGCCTATGGCTCCGACGCCGTGGCCGGCGTCGCCAACTTCATCATCAACCGCAATTTCACCGGCCTTAAGGGCAGCGTGGAAACCGGCATCTCCAACTATGGCGACGATCTGGAGACCAAGGCGGTGGTGACCTGGGGCGACAGCTTCCTGGGCGGCAAGGCGCACCTGGAAGCCAACGTCGAAGTCTACAAGAGCGGCGGCGTGCGCGAATATGACCGCTGGTTCGACGCCAATGGCCCCGACGTTTTCACCACCGGCCTGCCCGGGCCGAGAAATACCAAGCAGCCTGCGTCGATAAGCACGGCGGCGACGATGGGCGGCCTGGTGGTTTCTTCCACCACGCTCGCGGGCAAGAGCTCGACCCTGCTGAAGGGGACGGCGTTCGACGCCAGTGGCCAAGCCTATCAGTTTCTCTATACGAAGTATTCGACGGGAGGCAATCAGCGCCAGCTTCCCAACGGCCAGCCCTATCAGGTGACCGGACTTTATGGCGGCGCTTCGGAAACCTCGCCGTTGGCGCGCGCCAATGTCTATGTCCGCGGCAGCTATGATCTGAGCGACAAGATCAGCCTGCATGCCGATTTCCTGTGGGGCCTGGATCATGCCAACTATTCGGGCGGCGCCAACTATGCGACCGGCAAGCCGCTGGCGCCGGTGATCCGGGTCGACAACGCCTACCTGCCGCAGTCAGTGCGCGATCAGATGATCGCCAATGGGCTTCAGTCCATCACCCTGGGCGAAGTCATCACCCAGACGCCCTATCGGCCCAACGGCAGCAACTTCACCTATCGCGCCACCGCCGGCATGGACATCCAGATCAGCGACCACTGGAAGGGCGACGTCAATCTCCAGCATGGCGAAACCCATTACGGGGTGAACTTCTCGCGCATGCTGAATACACCGCACTGGGTCGATGCGATCGATGCGGTGGAGGTGACGGCGGCCAATGTCGGCACCTCGGGTCTGGCCCTGGGCTCGGTGGTCTGCCGCTCGACGCTCACCAGCCCATCCAATGGCTGCGTGCCGTTCAATGCAGTCGGCTACCGGCGCGGCTCGCCGGAGGCGGTCGACTATGTCAGCGGCACGGAATACGACTCCTATCACGTTTTCCAGGATTCGCTGGAAGCCAACATCACCGGCCCGCTGCTCACCGAATGGGCCGGCGACATCGTGGTGGCCGCGGGCGCCAATTACCGCTTCGACAGCTACAACCAGATGTCGGACGCGCTGTCGGTGGCCTTCAACCCCTACACCCAGGCCAACGGCCAGTGGCGCACCGGCAATACCCAGCCATCGCGCGGCCACAATGAGGTAACGGAAGGCTATATCGAGTTCGCGGTTCCGCTGCTGTCCAACCTGCCTTTCGCGCAGGACCTGGATGCCGACCTGGCGGCGCGCTGGACGGACTATCGCACCTCCGGCACGGCGACGACCTGGAAGGTCGGCCTGAACTATCAGCCGATCGATGACGTCCGTTTCCGCCTGACGCGGTCGCGCGACATCCGCGCGCCGTCGCTGCAGGACCTCTTCAATGTGGGCGCCAATGGCGGCGCGCCGACCGTCGGCCTGGTGGTCAATATTCCGGGCCACGGACCGGTCGTCACCAGTTCGGGCACGCGAACCGCCACCACCGGCAACCCGCTGCTGACGCCGGAGATCTCGAACACATTGACCTATGGCGCGGTCTTCACGCCGACCTTCCTGCCCAATTTCAACTTCTCGGTCGACGCCTATGCCATCAACATCACCGATGCGATCTCGACCCCGACGGTCGAGCAGGAAGTGGCTTTCTGCAACCAGGGCGTGACGTCCAACTGCGACTTCTTCGTCTTTGACAATACCAATTCGGTGACCCTGGCCTATCGCAAGCCCTTCAACTTTGCCCGCTACAAGGTCGACGGCATCGACTTCGATGCCAGTTACAGTTTCTCCCTTTCGGATGTGTGGTCGTACCTGGACGGCAGCGTTTCGGTGCATGCCCTGGCCGGCTTCGTCGACCATGACGAGAACATCACCACCGGTATCGTTCCCATCGACCGCGCCGGCGACGTCGGCCCCAATGGCTATCGTCTGCCCAAGTGGCGCTCCACCTGGCAGGCCCAGTACGACAACGGCCCCTATGAGGTTTTCCTGCAGGTACGCTGGATAGGCGCCGGCAAGTGGGACAATTCGTTGGTCCAAGGTATCGATATCGACAACAACGCGGTGCCCGCCGCCGTCTATCTGGACACCAATTTCCGCTACAATTTCGAGACCTGGGGCGGGGACTGGTCGGCGTTCCTGGGCATCAACAATGTCTTCAACATCACACCGCCGCTGGATCCGTCCACCGGCAACAACCCCTATCGCACACAGGCGGAATTGTACGACACCGTCGGGCGGTTCTTCCGCGTCGGCCTGAAGTTCAATTATTAAGGCCTCCCCCTGGGGGTGCGGGACTCATGGGCCCGCACCCCGCATTTTTCCAAGGCCAGCAGGAGGATTCCCATGCACACGAAACGGCAATTCGCAAAAGCCCTGGTATCGGCGGCCACGGGATTGACGGCGGCCGGCAGCGCAGCGCGGGCGGCGGTGCCCCGGGCCGCGCTGCCGCGCGATGCGGCATACCGGGTGTTTCCCGATCTTCCGGTCCGCCGCAACGACAAGATCCGCAGCGGCGGCGACTATCACACCGTGGTGGGCAAGAACGGCTTCACCTCTCCCGAGAGCTTGAACTATTTCCGCCGTTTCAACGCGCGCTGGCTGACCGCGGCGGCGCGCGACACCGGCGTGGTGAAGAATCCGAAATCCCTGGGCGGCGGTGCCGAGATGACGGCGGAAGGCGCCTGGGACCTCGATCGCATGAAGCAGATGCAGGATGACTGCCAGCGCGCCGGTATGACGCTTGAATGCATTCGCATGAGCTCGGCCTACATCATGATGAAGCCGGGTCCGGAACGCGAACGCTTCCTGGATGTGCTGCGCGAGAACATCCGCAAGGTGCACCAGGCCGGCTGCACCCTGATCAGCTATCACTGGACCATGATCCCGATCATGCGCAACTTCAACGTGCCGGGGCGTGGCGGCTCGACCTATGTCGGGTTCAAGCTGGAGCCGAACTGGAAGCAGCTGCCTGTGTACAGGCGCTCCGGCAGAGTGTCGTCGGACGATTACTGGGAGCGCATCGACACCTTCCTGAAGGCCGTCATCCCGGTCTGCAAGGAAAACAGGGTCAAGCTGGCCTGCCATCCCTACGATCCGGGCGGGATGCCGCTGGGTTACCTGGGCGTGGACAATTGGGATGCCGTCGATTACGCCGCGGCCCTGAAGAAATACGTCATGCTCTATGACGATCCTGCCAATGGCCTGACCTATGACTGCGGTGTCGCCGGCGAGTCGCTGCCCGATCCCAATACCGAAATTGTGATCATGCGCTGGCTGGCCGAGCGCAAAAAGATCAACCAGGTGCATTTCCGCAATGTCCGCGGCCATCTGCACAATTTCCTGGAGGTCTATGAGGACGAGGGCGACTGCCCGATGTTCAATTGCCTGAAGGTGCTGCGCGACACCGGCTGGGAGGGCACGCTGCTGCCGGATCACAATCCGGTCAATCCGGACGACCCGGGTAAGCTGCAGGCCTTTGCCTTCTCCTATGGCTATATCGAGGGGCTTTTGCGCGCCGCCAGGGAAGAATCCATCCGTGCAACATCGGCGTGAGTGCATGTTGACGCCGCTGCGGCGGGCCGCCTGGGGCCGCTCTAAATTTCTTCTATATCACCTCAATATCTTTTCGGTATTCCCGCCGGCCGACACCCGCGCCACTGTCCACTGCGGGCCACGTATCGCCCGGAACAGTCAGTAGAATCGGCGATTTGCGGCACCTATTCGGCCCGAGCGTCCGGCAGTATCGGGAAAGGCGTACAGGGCATATGTCAAAACGGGTTCCGCTCTGGCGCAAGCTTTACATCCAGGTGCTGGCAGCGATTGTGCTGGGCATCGCGGCCGGCGCGATCTGGCCGGCGACGGGCGCGGCGATGAAGCCGCTGGGCGACGCCTTCATCAACCTGATCCGCATGATGATCGGCCCGGTGATCTTCTGCACCATCGTGCATGGCATCGGTTCGATGCACGACATGACCAAGGTCGGCCGCATCGGCCTGAAGGCGATCATCTGGTTCGAGCTGACATCGACCTTCGCGCTGGTCCTGGGGCTGGTGGCGGCGCACCTGGTCCAGCCGGGCGCCGGCATCGCCGTTCATCCCGCCGGCGGCGCAGCGGTTTCGGAATACGTCCACCGCGCGTCCGAAAGCGGCCTGGTGGCCCATCTGATGGCGATCATCCCCACGACCTTCGTCGATGCCTTCGCGAAGGGCGACCTGCTGCAGGTCCTTCTGGTATCGGTGCTGTTCGGCGTCGCGCTCAGCCAGCTTGGCGAGGTCGGCGGGCGCATTGCCCGCGGCGTGGAGCTGGTGGGCCGCGTCTTCTTCCGCATCATCGGGCTGATCGTCTATCTGGCGCCGATCGGCACCTTCGGCGCCATGGCCTATACCATCGGCGCCTTCGGCGTCAGCTCGCTGATCCAGCTGGGGGAACTGGTGGCGGTGTTCTATGTCACCAGTGGACTGTTCGTGGTGGTGGTGATGGGGGCGCTGGCGCACTGGCTGGGATTCTCGATTTTCCAGTTCCTGGGCTATATCCGCGAAGAGCTGCTGATCGTGATCGGCACAGCGTCTTCCGAGACGGTGCTGCCCAACCTGATGCGCAAGCTTGAGCGGCTGGGCGCGCCCGATTCCATCGTCGGTCTGGTTGTGCCGATGGGCTACAGCTTCAATCTCTGCGGCACCAACATCTACATGACCCTGGGCATCCTGTTCCTGGCCCAGGCCACCAACACGCATCTGGGCTGGGGCCAGGAAGCAGCGATCCTGGCGATCTCGATGCTGACATCAAAGGGCGCGGCCGGGGTAACCGGCGCTGGCTTTGTCACCCTGGCGGCCACGCTGGTGATCGTGCCGGACATACCGATCGCTTCGCTGGGACTGCTGCTGGGGGTCGACCGCTTCATGAGCCAATGCCGCGCCGCGACCAACTTCATCGGCAATGGTATTGTCACCCTGGCGGTGGCACGCTGGGAGAACGAACTTAATCGCCGCAACCTGGATGCCCGGGTGATGAGCAACCCGGAACCGGAAGCGGTGATGTAGCGAAGAACACAGGCAAGAACACAGGCAAGAACACAGAGGGAGGCGTATATGGACAGACGCAGTTTCGGAAAGATGATGGTGGGTGGGGCTGCCGGCAGCGGCGCTGCGTTCGGAAGCGGCGCGCGGGTTCTTGCCGCCGACGGACCGGCGCCCAAGGACCTGGCATACCGGGTATTTCCCGACCTGCCCGTCCGCTACAACGACAAGATCCGCACCGGCGGTGATTACCACACCCGCGCCGGCAAGGACGTGACCGATCATGTCAGCCTCGATTATTTCCGGCGGTTCAACGCGCGCTGGCTGACGGTGCAGGCCCACAACACCGCCAGCAAGGAACAGCTGGCGGAATTCCCCCATTTTGGCGGCTTCCTCAATGCCGACGGGCCCTGGGACCTGGACCAGCTCAAGCGCATGCAGGACGATTGCCACCGGCTGGGCATGATAATGGAAGCGGTTCGCATGGACTCCGCCTACATCATTATGAAGGAAGGCCCGGTCCGCGACCGTTACCTGGACATCATCCGTGAGAACATCCGCAAGGCCGCCGCCGCCGGCGCCACGCTGGTGACCATGCACTGGACGATGATCCCCATCTACCGCAACTTCAACCTGCCGGGCCGCGGCGGCTCCACCTATAACGGCTTCAAGCTGGAGCCCAACTGGAAGGACCTGCCGGTGTATGGTCCATCCGGCCGTGTCTCACTGGACGATTACTGGGGCCGCATCGAGTATTTCCTCAAGGGCGTGCTGCCGGTCTGTCATGAGACCAAGGTCAAGCTGGGCGTGCATCCCTACGATCCGGGCGGGCTGCCGCTGGGTTATCGCGGCGTCGACAACTGGGACGCGGTTGATTATGCCGCCGCACTCAAGAAATACGCGCTGCTGGTGGACGACCCCTACAACTGCTTCACCTATGAGTGCGGCGTCGCCGGCGAGTCGCTGCCCGACCCGAACACGGAAATCAATATCATGCGCTGGCTGGCCGAGCGCGGGAAGATCGCACAGGTCCATTTCCGCAGCGTGCGCGGCCACCAGAACAATTTCGTGGAAGTCTATCTGGATGAAGGCGACTGCCCGATGTTCAACTGCCTGAAGGTGCTGCGGGACACCGGTTGGGAAGGCACGCTGCTGCCCGACCACAACCCCGTTCACCCCGACGATCCGGGCAAGCTGCAAGCCTATGCCTTCTCTTATGGTTACATGGAAGGGCTGATCAAGGCGGCGAAGGAAGAAGCCATTCGCGCTACACGCGGCATCTGAGGACAACGGCAAACGCCAAGAGGGAGAAATATCGCATGAGACTCGCAGTGATCGCAGCGACGGCCCTGGTGCTGACCGGCACCGCCGCCCTGGCCCAGAATCAAAGCACCAGTCGCCCGGCCATCGGCATCGGCAGCAAGACGATGGCGTCCTGTACCAATGACCAGAAGAAGTTCTGCGCCGGCACGCCTGAAGCGGTGATGAAGGAATGCCTGGTGAAGAACTGGACCCGCATTGCCAGCGATTGCCAGGACGCCCTGGCGACGCCGGTCGACCGGATCAATCCACGGCGCTGATCGAGATGGCGGTCCGGCCCCCTTGGGCCGCATGTGCGGCGCTCGCCGGCAGGTGGCGTGCCGTTTTTCAGCCGGGATGGTTTGCCCATCCCGGCTGTTTTTTGCGTTCAGGGGGTGCCGCGCCGCCTTCCTGGCCGCGGTTGCGGAAACGGCAGGGCGCATCCATACCTGCGCCGCCGCAGGGGATGTGGGCTTCTATTTGAGGACTGAAAAGCGGAAAGTGGTATCCGCTGAGGCCTGCCGTCAATTCAATCCCGCCTTGCGTTCGCGAGGCCGGGGGCACCCCTTCCAGAGACGGCGTCCGCAATATTGGAGAGACAACGGCATGATGACGATACGCCTCCAGTTTGCCTTTGGCGCCACATTGGCATGCGGCCTGTTGTTGGCTGGTCCCTCGACAGCGCAGATGCAAGGCGCGGGTAACCCCAGCTATCACAAGTCCGGCGTGTCGGCCGATGGTCTTTCGCCCGAAGATATCGTCGCCCTGCCAGGCAGCCCATGGGTGGTGGCTGGCGCTTTACCGCATAGCGATGCCGGCCATCGCGGGGGGCTTTCGGCCATCGATACGCACGATCCCAGCCGTATCGTTCCTTTATATCCCGCCACGGGCGCGACAGCGAAGCAGGACATGGCCCGGTTCAAAGACTGTCCGGGCCCACTTGACGCTGGATTTGCGCCTCATGGCATTAATATCGCCCGCCGGCCGGACGGCAGCCTTGAAATTATTTCGGTCAACCATCGTGGCCGCGAGTCGATCGAATTCTTTCACGTCGATGCACGGGCCCCGGTGCCCGGCCTGACCTGGGTCGGATGCGTTGTCTTGCCCAAAGATTCCTCGGGCAACAGCGTCACCGAGCTGCCTGATGGTGGACTGATCGTGACGGACTTTATCCACAAGCCCAATCCGGATTTCCTGCAGGATATGGAAAACGGCCTGGCGACCGGCGGGGTGCTGAAATGGACGCCAGGCTCCGGCTGGTCGACTTTCACGCCTATCAGCATGTCGGGCGCCAATGGGGCGGCTGTTGCGCCGGATGGCGACTGGCTGTTTGTCAGTGAATGGTCCGACTACAAGATCTGGAAGTTCTCCCTGACTGGGAATACGCCCCCGCGCTCCATTCACGTGAATTTTCTGCCCGACAATCTGCGGCTGACGGATCGCGGCACCATTCTTATCGCGGGTCAGAACGCCGACCCGATCAATGTCATGACCTGCCTGCGCACCCATGATCCATGCCAGGCGCCGTTTACGGTTCTGGAAATGGAGCCGGCTGACATGAAGACCAAGGTCCTGGTGCGTGACGGGGACGCCGATTTCGGGGGTGCAACAGGTTCGGCGATGGTGGGTTCCTCGATATGGATCAGCAGCTACTACAGCGACAAGGTCGTTCGCTACGATCCTGCCGGGCATTAAGGCAGAAAAGACTGTCGTTCTTCCCCTGGCCAGGTGCAGGCGTCGCGCCGCAGCCGGTGAGGCGGCAAAGGCGGCCAAAACCGGGATGCCATACTCGATCTGATTGGCTGCGGAAGGTCTTTTGCAGAAGCCAGCTGCTTATTGAGGCATCGGCCGGTCGGCCCGCTGCGATCATGTGGCCGGATGCCCGACACCATGGATATTCGTCTTGGGGGCGGCCGCCTGAGTTGATACAACTAGGCGCGGGCCTTAATGAAGTGGCACCGGTTGGAAGGCCGGGGATTATGGTCCGAACAAAATGGTGCAGTCGGTGGCCTTTGCTTTGCTTGGCCGTCAACCCGGAAAGCAAGATACTTTACAGGCAAAACGTCGGAGGAATGGCATCGTGATTTCAAGACTGGGTCCGCTGGCCGCGGCGATCATTTTTGCGGCGGCTCCAGCCTTTGCCGCCGACCATTACCAGACCGATATCGGGCCTACCCCGAAAAACGGACGCCAGGGCGCCAATGTGCAGGGCCGCGGCACGGTGCTGGCGACGCTGGAAGGAGATGTTTTCACGATCCAGGGCAAGTTCGCCGGCCTTTCTTCGCCGGCAACGCAGGCACGCCTTTATATGGGCAATGTCATGGGCGGGACCGGGCCGGCCATCGGCGACCTCAAGATTCCCCAGGCCAGGAGCGGCGAAATCTCCGGCACGTTCACGCTGACGCGGACACAGATCGCGGGGCTGAAGCTGGGGCGGCTCTATGTCATGCTCGACAGTCAGAGCGCGCCCAAGGGCAATCTGTGGGGCTGGTTCCAGCCGGCGCATGTGACCGTGCCCGAGGGCGTGCCGCAGATGGACCACTGGTATATCCCCAACCTTCTCGACGACCAGGCCGATGGCCCGGCGAAAAAGAACAATAGCTGAGCGCGGAGCAGACATGATCAGGAACACCATGCGCGCGTTCGGCGCGGTTGCCGGGCTTGGGGTGGCGGCCGCTGCCGCCATCTGGGCGTCGCACGCCGTCGCGCAGACCGGCGCCGGACCCTTCACAGAGGCACAGGCCCAGGCCGGGCAGCCGCTATATGCCAGCCGTTGCGCGGGCTGCCACGACGCGGGCGGCGAAACCATCCGCCTGGTGGGTCCGGCCTTCACCCAGGCCTGGAATTCGCGCAGCACGGCCGCGCTTTACACCCGCATCAAGACCACCATGCCGTTCAACAATCCCGGCAGCCTGAGCGAGGCGGAGGCCACTGCGGTGGTTGCCTATATCCTCAAGAGCAATGGCGCCGCGGCCGGCGCCACCGCCCTTACGCCCAAGACGGATGTGACGATCGCCAGCATTCTGGCGTCGCGCGGCGCCCGGAGCAGGGACCGGTATGCGGGCTATACCAGCCTGAGCAGCATGGCGACCGCCACCGGCATCACTTTTCCGGGGACGGTGGCGAACTACACCCCCGTGACCGAAGAGATGTTGCTGAACCCGCCGGCCAGCGACTGGCTGATGCATTACCAGAATTACGCCGGCTGGAGCCATTCGCCGCTCAAGCAGATCACGCCCCAGAATGTGAAGAATCTGCAGCTGCGCTGGGTCTGGTCGCTGGAGGATGGTGAGCGCCAGCAGATCACGCCCCTGGTGCATGACGGGGTGATGTTCGTCTCGACGGTAGTCAACAACACGGTGCAGGCGCTCAACGCCGCGACGGGCGACCTGATCTGGGAAAACCGCCTGGGCCCCAGGCTGGAGAACCAGGTCAACGCCACCGCGCGCGCCATGGCGCTGTACGGCAACCAGCTTTTCTATCCCGCCAGCGACGCCACCATGTATGCGCTGGACGCGCGCACCGGCAAGGTCAACTGGAAGTTCAAGATCTCCGACTATGGCCGCGACAAGATCGGCGGCGTGATGATCGCCGACGGCAAGCTGATCATAGGGCTGGGCGTCTGCGACGAGCCTTCGCCGGAGGACCGCTGCTTCATCGCCGCCTATGACGTCAAGGACGGCCACCAGATCTGGAAATTCAACACCGTCGCCTATACCGGCGAGCCGGGTGGGAACACATGGGGCAACATGGCCAATGGCGAGCGCTCCGGCGCCGACGCCTGGATCGCGGGCACCTATGATCCCAAGCTGCGGCTGATCTATTTCGGCACCGGCCAGGCCAAGGCCGGCAAGAACGGCATTGGCGACAAGCTGTTCAGCAACGCCACGATCGCGCTGGACGTGGATACCGGCAAGCTCAGATGGTACAACCAGTCCGCGCCGGATGAAGGCCTGGACCTGGACGAGGTCTATGAAAAGGTGCTGGTCGACAACGGCGACCGCAAGCTGCTTCTGACCGCGGGCAAGAAGGGCATTCTGTGGAAGCTGGACCGCGTCACCGGCAAGTTCATCGATTACGTGCCGACCGTATTCCAGAATGTCTTCACGCACATCGACCGCAAGACCGGCCGCGGCACCTATCGCGCCGATATCCTGAAGCCGGAGCCGGGCAACTCGCGTCCTTCCTGCCCGGCCCAGTCGGGCGGCCATAACTGGCCGGCCTCGAGCTATGTTCCCGAAGACGACCTGTTGATCCTTCCCCTGATGCAGATCTGCGTGACGACCCAGGGCGATATGGTGGGCAATTTCGAGGCCCCCGGATCGGACGGCAATATGGGGCGGCTGAGCGCCTATCGGGTGAAGGATCTGAAGCCGGTCTGGACGGTGCAGCAGCGCGCGCCTTTCCTCACCAGTTCCATGACCACGGCGGGCGGTGTGGGCTTTGTCGGGGACTGGGACCGCACCTTCCGGGCCTTTGACGTCAAGACCGGCAAGACCTTGTGGAAGACCAGGCTGGGCACGACGGCCCAGGGCTTCCCCACCACTTTCATGGTCAATGGCGAGCAGTTTGTCGCTGTCCCCACCGGCTATAATGGCGGCAGCCCGCAGGTCAGGCCCAGCAGCATGTTCGCCTTCGAGCGCAACCGCCCGATGGTGGGGCACGCCGTCTATGTCTTCGCCCTGCCCAAGGCCGAGTGAATACGGCAACCCGCAATGTCGCTGTCGACTGAGGATGCATTGGTGGGCGGTTGCCTGCGATACGGGCATGCCCGATCTGCGCCCTCTAGCGGCGCAATCCGTCGACACAAAGGCCTGCTTCGTATCGTAGGCAAGATCATCTCGCCTTTCCCCTTTGAGCGGTCTTGCGCCGATTCCAGTGGAATCCGCCAAGGAGTGCCAGAGCCATGATGGCCTGCGCGGCGATGGTCTGCATCGTCGGAAACAGGCCCAGCAGCTCCAAGCGAGGACCTAAGCGCAAGGGAGTAATGTTGACGATGCCGGCCTCCTGCAACGCCGCGATCCCCTTGCCCACCAGCACCACGGCCAGGAGCGCCATCAACCATGAGCTGTAGGTGAAAAACTTGGCGATCGGCAGCGTGCGGCTATAGCGCAGCATCAGCCAGGCGATGGCACCGAGCGCCACGCATGCGGTCAACGCCCCGGCCAGCATTGCACCTCCATTGTTCTGTGCCGCCAGCGCCGCATAGAACAGGATGGTTTCGAAGACCTCGCGGTAGACCACGACGAATGCGAGGCCGAATAGAAGCCAGGCCGAGCGCCCCGACAGCGCCTTCGCCATTTTCTCACGGATATAGCGCTGCCACTCACCGGCCTGCGCCTTGCCATGCATCCAGATACCGACCGTGAGCAGC
>DASTRG010000181.1:0-16122 GCA_035761325.1 Rhizomicrobium sp.
TTGGATTCGGCGCAAAGTTAGCACCGGAACCGCGATTTTCCCCAAAAAACCGCGTTCCGCCCTGGAGATACAGCAATGCGGATTTCCTTTACAGCCCCCACCCCTGCGACGGGCGATGTCGGACAAGGCGCCTGGGTCGTGGCGGCCGCCGAGGGGGCCGCCCTGCTGCCAGCCGCGGTACGCGCCGACAAGGCGTCGGGGGGCGCCCTCACCCGGGCCCTGAAGGTTTCGACCTTCAAAGGCAAGGCGGGCGAGTTCCTGGAGGTGCTGGCCCCTGCCGGCCTGAAGGCGTCACGCATCCTGCTGGCGGGTCTGGGCAAGGCCGATGCGCTGGACGAAAAGCGACTGGAAACGCTCGGTGGCAAGATTGTAGCGCGCTTGCAGGCGGCGGGGGAGGGCACCGCGAACTGGGAGCTTGAGGCGCCCAAGGGCGTCCGCATAAAGCCCGCACAGTTTGCGGCGCATTTGGCGCTGGGTGCGCGCCTGGCCGGCTATGCCTTCGACAAGTATCGTACGCGCAATCTGGAGGACTATCGCAAAACCCTGAAGCATGTGCGCATTGCTGCCGCCGGACCGGCGGCGAAGGCTTTCGCGGGCCTCTCGGCGCTGGCCGACGGTGTTTTCCTGGCGCGCGACCTGGTGAACGAGCCGCCCAATGTGCTGCATCCGGCGGAATTCGCGCGCCGCGCGAGGGCCGTACTCTCGAAAGTCGGCGTGAAGGTCGAAGTGCTGGGCGAGGCCGAGATGAAACGCCAGGGCTTCGGCGCGCTTCTGGGCGTGGGCCAGGGCAGCGCGCGCGAAAGCCAGCTGGTGGTGATGCGCTGGAGCGGCGCGCCGAAAGCGAAGAAGCCCAAACCCATCGCCTTTGTCGGTAAAGGCGTATGTTTCGATTCCGGCGGCCTGTCGCTCAAGCCGGGCGGCGGCATGATGGGGATGAAGGGTGACATGGCGGGCGCCGCCGCCGTCGCCGGCACAATGTTGGCGCTTGCCGGACGCAAGGCAAGAGTCGATGCCGTGGGTGTGATCGGACTGGTCGAGAACATGCCCGGCGGGGACGCCATTCGCCCGGACGACGTGCTGACCTCGCTCTCGGGCCAGACCATTGAGGTTTTGAACACCGATGCGGAGGGCCGGCTGGTGCTGGCGGACGCGCTCACCTATACCCAGCGCCGCTTTGCCCCGCGCGCCGTCATTGACCTGGCGACGCTGACGGGCGCTGTCATCCAGACGCTGGGCTTCGAGCACGCCGGTGTCTTTTCCAATGACGACAGGCTTGCCGCTCGACTGGCCGAGGCGGGCAGCCATACCGGGGAGCGGGTGTGGCGCCTGCCGCTCGATCCTTTCTATGACAAGATGCTCAAATCCAAGATCGCCGACATGAAGAATATCGGCGGCCCCAACAGTGGCGCCATCACCGCGGCGCAATTCCTCAAGCGGTTCATCGAGAATGGCACTCATTGGGCGCATTTGGATATCGCGGGCGTGGCCTGGCAGGATGGCGAGCGCAAGCCCACCATCCCGAGCTGGGGAACCGGCTGGGGCGTCAGGCTGCTCAACCGGCTGGTGAGCGAGCATTATGAGTCTTGACTGTCTCCTCCTGGCCGGGCTTTCGCGCTATCGCGATTAACTCCTGCCCGCGACTTTGGAGGGACAGGCTTTGGCGATGGTGAGGAGGAAAATGACCGAAGCGCTTTTCTATCATCTCGAACGCCGTGCACTGGAAGATGTACTGCCAGGGCTGGTGGAACGGTCGCTGGCTCGCGGCTGGCGAGCGCTGGTGCGCGCCGACTCGGCCGAACGCTCGGACGCACTGGATACACTGCTGTGGACCTATGACGATCAGAGTTTTCTGCCGCACGCCCAGGTCGGTGACGGCGATTCTGCTAGCCAGCCCGTTCTGATCTCGGTGGAGGATGCCAACCTCAATCGTGCCGAAATTGTCTTTTATGTGGGGGGCGCCCGGCCGGGGGATTGGGCCGAGTTGAGGGATCTGGCGCGAGTCGTGCTTCTGTTCGACGGCCGCGACGGCGAAGCGCTGGCGGGCGCCCGCGCCGCCTGGAAAGACGCCAAAGCCGCCGGCCATGACGTTACCTACTGGAAGGAAAGTCCTTCCGGAAAATTCGAAAAGCAGAATTGATGGGCTTGTTCAATTTCGATTTCGGCTTCGGCATCGGGTTCATCCTGATCATCGATCTGGCATTCGCCTGGCATGTGATCCGCACCGGCCGCTCGCCGCTGTGGATCGCGGTGATCGGCCTTCTGGGGCCGCTGGGCTGGATTGCCTATGTCGTCTTCGCGCTGTTGCCGGACATGCTGGGCTCCGGCGCGGCGCGACGGCTGGCCGACAATGTGATCAACACCGCAGACCCCGGCCGAGGCTATCGCGAGAAGAAGCGCAACGTCGAGCTGGTGGGATCGGTGGATTCCAAGCGCGAGCTGGCCGAGGAATGCATCCGCATGCATCGTTTCGCCGACGCCATTGAACTGTATGAGGGTGCCATGCAGGGGCCCCTCGGCGGCAACGATCCGGCGTTGCTGAAAGGCCTGGCACGCGCGCGGATGCTGTCGGGCGATGGCGCGGGCGCGGAGGCGCTGTTCCTGAAGCTGCGCGAGGTCGATCCGGCGGCTTTTGATGCCGATGCCGAGCTGGACTATGCCCGCGCCCTGGCGCTGCAGGACAAGAATGACGAGGCCATCCAGCAATATGAGAAAGTGGTGGCGCGCTATCCGGGAGAGGAAGCGCGCGCCCGGTTCGCGCTGCTGCTGGAAAGCGTGGGGCAGCAAGCTCGCGCTCAGGCCCTGTTCCAGGAAATCATCAAATCCGTGACCGGCGCGCCGTCATACTATCGGGCACGCCAGCGCGAGTGGCTGCAACTGGCCAGACAGCATCTGAAATAGACTGAGGTTCAATTGCGCGGCGCCACCGCGAACAACGCGCCGCCGATCATCGCGCCGATCGCCAGTCCGGCAAGGCCGGCGCCGTCGGACCGGAAGGCGATGTCCAGCCAGGCGCGAAGGTTGGGCGCGACAAATCCGCCCAGATTGCCGATAGAATTTATCAGTCCGATGCCGCCCGCCGCTGCCGCCCCGCCCAGGATCGCGGTGGGCAGGCTCCAGAACAGTGCAGGTGCAACGATCAGTCCCGCCGCGGCGATGCACAGCGCGATCACCGCGACCAGGGGCGAGGAAGTGATGGCGGAAACCAGCAGCGCCACGCCGGCCACCGCCGTACAGGCCGCGCCCGCGCCGCGTGCGGTGCCGCGCGCATCGCACCAGCGCGGGATCAGCGTGACCGCGACCAGCGCTGTGATCCAGGGCAGGGCTGTGACGAAGCCCACTTTCGCGCCGATCGTGGTGCCCAGCAGCGCCGCCACCTGGCTGGGCAGATAAAAGGTCAGACCATAAAAGGACATCTGGATCAGGGCATAGACCAGTGCCAGGAAAAGCAGGCGTGGATCGCGCAGCGCCTGCCAGACATCATGCTTGCGCGGATGGGCGCGCTCTTCCTGGGCCAGCGTTTCCAGCAGGGCGGTTTTCTCCGCCGCGTTCAGCCAGGGCGCCGCGGCCGGGCTGTCATGCAGCAGAAACAGCACCGCGATGCCCCCCAGGCTGGCGGCCAGCCCTTCGACGATGAACATTATCTGCCAGCCATGCAGGCCGAAGGCGTCATGCGCCACCAGCAGGCCCGAGACCGGTCCGCCCAGCGACAGCGCGATCGGTGCGCCATAGAAGAACAGGCCCACCGAGCGGGCGCGCGCGCTGCGCGGATACCAGCAGGTCAGGTAGAAGATCACGCCGGGAAAGAAGCCTGCCTCGGCGATGCCCAGCAGGAAGCGCATGGCATAGTAGCTGGCGGGGCCGCTGACGAAGGCGGTGGCCGCGGACACAAGGCCCCAGGTCACCATGATGCGGCACATCCAGCGCCGCGCGCCCACCCGGTAGAGAATCAGGTTCGACGGGACTTCCAGCAGCGCGTAGCCGATGAAGAAGATCGAAGCCCCGAAGGCAAAGGCGGCGTCGCCGATCCCGGCATGAGCCGCGAAACCCTCGCGCGCGAAGCCGACATTGGCCCGGTCCAGAAAGGCCAGGACATACATCATCAGAAGGGTGGGCATCAGCCGCCAATGCAGCCTGGGAATGATGCGGGCTATCCGGTCGTGATCCATGCCTGCCCCCGCATCGCGTTCACCCTGCCGTCAGGATTCAATCCTGGTCGTCGTCACTTTTCTTAGCCCGCGCCATCTTGGCCAGCAGGGCCGTCTCGCGGTGCCAGCGTTTGAGGGGCCGCGCCGGATAGCCGCCGACATGCTCGCCGGGGCCGATGTCGCGCGTGACGCCCGATCGCGCTGCAAGCCGCGCGCCCGCGCCGATGGTGCGATGGTCGCTGATGCCGACCTGGCCGCCGATCAGCACCATGGGACCGATGGTGGTCGAGCCGCCGATGCCAACCTGCGCCACCACCAGCGAATGATGGCCGATGCGGACATTGTGGCCGACATGGATCAGGCTGTCGAAGCGCACGCCGCGCTCGATATGGGTGTCGCCGATGGCGCCGCGGTCAACGGTGCAATTGGAGCCGAACTCGACATCATCCTCGATGATGACGCGGCCAAGCTGCGGCACGCGCAACAGGCCGGTCATGGACGGCACGAAACTGAAACCCTGGTTGCCGATGGAGTTGTTGGGGCCCAGGATCACCCGGTTGCCGATGAGGGTGTGGGTGATGGTGCAGTTCGCGCCGATGCGGCAGTCATCGCCGATCGACACGCCCCGGCCGATCACCACATTGTTGCCGATATAGCAGTTCGATCCGATCTGCGCGCCAGGTCCGATCTCCGCGCCGGGCGAAATCTCCGTGCCGGCGCCGACACTGGCGGTGGGATGGACCGGTGTGGCAGCGCGCACGCCCGCCGCCAGCGGCTTTGGCGGATAGAACATGTGGCCGACCTGGGCGAAGGCCAAGCGTGGATTGGGCACCACCAGCAGCGCCACACCATGGGGCATGGCGGCCAGCTTCTCGCTGGTGATCACCAGGCTGGCGTTGGTCACCACAAAGGCGTTGGCGAATTTGGCGTCGCTGAAGATGGAGACGTCGCCGGCCTCGGCGCTTTCCAGCGAGGCGACATCGCGCAGTTCCAATGCGGGGTTGGCCCCCTTTTCCATCTCGGCGCCGATTTCGGCGGCTATCCGGGCCAGGGTGAAGGGGCCAGCCCGTTCATAGAATCTGTCGTCGGTCATGCAACGCGCACCCTAATCCATGCGTATGGCGGCGCAAACCCGCAGCCGAATTCCGGCCGGCCGGTCAGGCGTTGGCGGTTTCATAGGCCTCGCTGGCCGCCAGCCAGGCTTTTTCCGCGACCTCCAGCTTGCGCGCGGCGTCCGCCCGTTTTTTGGAGACGGATGCAGCCTTGCCGGGGTCCCGGGAAAAGAGCAGGGGGTCGGACAGCGCCTTGTCCAGTTTGGCAAGCTCGGCGGTCAGGGCGGCGATCTGGCTTTCGGTGGCCGTCACCTTGTCCCGCAGCGGCTTGAGCTGGACGCGTTTTTCGGCGGCGCTGCGGCGGGCCTCTTCCCTGGTTTCCCTGACCTGGGGTTCTTCGGCGCGGCGTGCCTCTTCGCCCCGGCGATTGGGTGTGTTGTCGCCGGTCAAAAGGTAGCGGCGGTAATCGTCCAGGTCGCCCTCGAACGGCGTCACCCTGCCGTCCGAGACCAGCAGCAGCCGGTCGGCGGTGGCTTCGATCAGGCGGCGGTCGTGGCTGACCAGGATCACCGCGCCGTCGAAATCATTCAACGCGGTCAGCAACTCGTTGCGCGCGTCGATATCCAGGTGGTTGGTGGGCTCGTCCAGGATCAGCAGGTTGGGCTTGTCCAGGGTGGACAGCGCCAGCATCAGGCGCGCGCGCTCGCCGCCCGACAGCTTGCCGACCTGGGTGATCTGCTTGTCGGCATTGAAGCCGAAGCCGCCCAGCTGGCCGCGCACCTGTTCCTGGGTCAGCTTGGGACGCAGGGCCTGCAGTGTCTGGATTGGAGTCAGCGACAGGTCCAGCTCCTCGGCCTGGTGCTGGGCGAAATAGCCGATCACCAGCTTGCGCGCCGGCGTGAACTCGCCGCCCATCGCCGCCAGCTTGCCGGCCAGGAGCTTGGCGAAGGTGGACTTGCCGTTGCCGTTCTTGCCCAGCAGCGCCACGCGATCCTCAGGATCGATGCGCAGCGACAGGCCGGTCAGGATGGGATGGCCCGCTTCATAGCCGACCGAGGCGCGATCCATCGTCACCAGCGGCGGGCTGGCCGGCGTGGCTTGGGGAATGCGGATGGGAGCGACATGTTCGTCCACCGGCACATCCACCACCGCCATCTTCGACAGCATCTTCATGCGGCTTTGCGCCTGGCGGGCTTTCGACGCCTTGGCCTTGAAGCGGTCGACAAAGGCCTGCATGTGGGCGCGCGCCGCTTCCTGTTTCCTGGCGAAGGCGACGTCCAGCGCACGCTGGGCGGCGCGGGTCTCCGAAAATGTGTCGTAGTTGCCGGTGTAGAGTTTCACCTTGCCCCGTTCCAGGTGCAGGATGAACTCGCAGGCACTGTTGAGCAGGTCGCGATCGTGGGAAACGATCACCACCGTGCCGCGATAGCGGACCAGAAAGTTCTCCAGCCACAACACCCCTTCCAGGTCGAGATAGTTGGTCGGTTCGTCCAGCAGCAGAAGATCGGGGGCAGAGAACAGGACGCCGGCCAGCGCCACCCGCATGCGCCAGCCGCCGGAGAATTCCCTGCAGGGGCGTATCTGGTCCTCGGCGGAAAAACCGAGGCCGGCCAGGATCTCGGCGGCGCGGGCCGGCGCGGTATAGGCGTCGATGGCATCCAGCCGGGCATATATCTCCCCCAGCCGGTGGCCGTCGGTTTCGGTTTCCGCTTCCGCCAGCAGAGCGGTCCGCTCGCTGTCGGCGGCCAGCACCGTGTCGATCAGGCTTTCGTCGGTGCCCGGTGCCTCCTGTGCCACCGCGCCGACGCGCCAGGCGGCGGGCCAGCTCACCGAGCCGTCGTCGGGATGCAGGGTGCCCAGGATCACCTTGAACAGGGTGGATTTGCCGGCACCGTTGCGGCCGACCAGGCCGATGCGCCGGCCCGCGGGCAGGTTGGCGGTGGCCCCGGACAGGATTTCCCGGCCCGCGATCCGGACCGTGATGTTCTCGAAGGACAGCATGGCGGGCCTTATAACCCGTCATGGCCCGCCAGCAAGCCCGGAGGGCGCAGGGCGTGCGGGCCGGAGGGCAGAGCAAAGCGGGGGGGCACAGGCGGCGGACAAACCGGGTCTTGCGCAACTTAATTGTGCGAAGATGAATTGCCGTCCCCCTCCCTGTTGTCCACCCTTGGGGCGCGCGCGAATGTGCCGCGATCCCACGGACTTCGCGCCAGATCGCGCCGTGGGCCTTTGCCCCATGCGGCGCTGGACAGGCCCTGTCGGGACGAGGTGGACAGGTGGTGGACAGCGATGAGACGGGCGGCAGTGTCATGGCCGCAGTATAAGCCGGCCCGGATGGAGGCGGATTAGTTGTAATCTTCGGGAAACAGGCCGGACTTGCGCCCCTCGGGTTGCACCGGCCGCAAAGCCCGCTATAAGGCCCCCAAAATCCCCAAATGGAGTTCACCATGGCCGTCGAGCGCACCCTTTCGATCATCAAGCCGGACGCGACCCGCCGGAACCTGACCGGCAAGATCATCGCCAAGTTCGAGGAGGCCGGCCTGCGCGTGGTGGCATCGCGTCGCATCCGCCTCAGTCAGGCCGAAGCCGAAGCCTTCTATGCCGTGCACAAGGACCGCCCCTTCTTCAAGGACCTGGTCAAGTTCATGGTCAGCGGCCCGGTGGTGGTCCAGGTGCTGGAAGGCGAAAACGCCATCCAGAAGAATCGCGATGTGATGGGCGCCACCAATCCGGCGAACGCCGCGCCTGGCACCATCCGCAAGGAATTCGCGGAGTCGATCGAGGCCAACTCGGTCCATGGCTCGGACGCGCCCGAAACCGCCGCCAACGAGATAAAATTCTTCTTCCGCGATCTGGATATCGTCGGCTAATCCCCGGTCGTCATGGCCCGCTTTATGCGGGCCATCCAGTTGTGGCTTGAATTCAGGGCGTGTGCCGCGAAATTACGGCATGCGCCCTGAACGCATTTACCGGTCTACATCCCCGCCAGTGCGCCGAACGGCAGCTTTACATTGGCATGACCAATGACCTGGGCCGGCGCATGTATGAGCATCGCGAAGGTCTGGTCGCGGGATTTACCAAGCGGTGCGTCATCAAGACACTGGTTTATTTCGAGAGTTTTCCTACCGCGGCTGACGCCATCCAGCGGGAAGCGCGGCTGAAGAAGTATCCGCGCGCCTGGAAGATAAACCTCATCCTTGCCAATAACCCGGGCTGGCGCGATCTTGCGGAAGGCCTGAACGGCTGAAACCGGATGGCCCGGACCCTTCCGCCGCGCTTCGCGCGGTTTGGGCCGGGCCATGACGAAGAAAGGCTGGCGGTGACGCGTGAATAAGCCGGGCCATGACGAGTGTGGGATGCACGGCAGGACCGTTGCCATCACCGGAGCGACATCGGGCATCGGCGAGGTCGCCGCGATCCGGCTGGCGGAAATGGGCGCCCACATCGTCTTCACCGCCCGCGACCCGGCGCGCGCCCAGGCCACGATGGCGAAGCTGCGCGCCGCCAACCCGGCCGCCGACCACACCGCGATCTTGGCCGACCTGTCGCGCCTGGCGAAGATGAAGCGGGTTGGGGCCGATCTGGCGGCGCTGCCGCGCCTGGACGTTCTGATCAACAATGCCGGGGCGCTGTTCAATCGCCGGCTGGAAACTCCCGACGGGCTGGAGAAGACCTTCGCCCTGAACCACATGGCCTATTTCGTGGTGACCAATCGGGTACTGGCGGCGTTAAAGCCCGGCGCGCGTATCGTCAGCGTGGCGTCGGATGCGCATCGGGGTGCGCGGTTGGACCCGGACGACCTGCAAGCGCGCAAGAGCTATCGCGGCTTTCGCGTCTATGCCAATTCCAAGCTCTGCAACATCCTGTTCACCCGCGAACTGGCGCGGCGGCTGCCGCGTGGCGTCACCGCCAACTGCCTGCATCCCGGTTTTGTCGCCACCCGTTTCGGCGATGAATCCGGCGGGTTGCTGCGCTGGGCATTCCAGCTGATCAAGCCGGTCGCGGCGATCTCCCCGGACGAGGGGGCCAGGACCATCATTTATCTGGCGTCGTCCCCGGATGTGGAAGGTGTCAGCGGCGATTATTTCGTCAAGTGCCGCGCCGCCGTGCCCACGCCGGCGGCGCGCGACGACGGGATGGCGCTGCGGCTTTGGGAAATGTCGGCCCGTATCATGGACGAGGGCGCATGAGCTTGAGGAACAATGCCCTTCGCGGGATTGCCGCGGTTCTGTGGACTGCCGCGGTCTTTGAGATTTTCGGCGGCGCGTTCGTCTGGCGCGAGCCGCTGGCTGGTGTCGCCAATGTCCAGGAAGACGGTTTTGTCAGCTACAGTTTCTCGCTCTACCGGCTGGCGCCGCCGCCCAAGGGGCCGCCCTATTGCGATCTGGCGACCATTGCCCGGCTGAACTTCGCCATGCCGTGCGACTGGCGCCCGCCCTTCATCGATCTGGCTGAAAAGTATTTCTAGGCGAAGATGGCCAGGCCGTTTTCCAGCCTGACCCCGCCGCGTGCCAGAAGGCCGAGCGCCTCGGGATAGAGTTTATGTTCGATTTCCAGGACACGCGCCGCCAGGGTTTGCGGCGTGTCGGACGGATGCACCGGCACGCTGGCCTGGGCGATCACCGGGCCGGCGTCCAGCTCGGGCACCACGAAATGCACCGAGGCGCCGGACAGCGCTTCCTTCGCCTCGATCACCCGCTCATGGACGCGCGTGCCCCGGTAAGCAGGCAGCAGCGAGGGATGGATGTTGATCAACCGGCCTTCCCAGGCACGCACGAAACCGTCGGACAGGATGCGCATGAAGCCGGCCAGGCAGACGATGTCCGCGCCCGCCGCGCGCAGGGCGGTGTCGATCTCGGCATCGAAGGCCTCGCGCGTCCTGCCCTGATGGGGGATGACCTGGGTGGCGATGCCGGCGGCGGCGGCTTTTTCCAGTCCGCCCGCGCCTTCGATATTGGAAATCACCAGCACGATCCGGTAGCTGTCGCCCTGCGCGGCGATCAGGGCGCCAAGATTGCTGCCGCGCCCGGAAATCAGGACGGCTACCGTTCTCAAAGCTTCAGGGTCCCGCGATAGACGACCTTGGCTTCACCTTCCGCGCCTTCGCCGGCCACCAGCTTGCCCAGCCTGACCGCCCTGTCGCCGCATTCCTGGAAGGCGTCGATCACGTGGCCGGCGTTTTTTTCTTCCGCCACCGCCACCAGCCCGATGCCGCAATTGAAGGTGCGCAGCATCTCGGCCTCGGCGATCCCCGCCGTTCGCGCCAGCCAGGAGAAGACCGGCGGCACGGGAACGCAGTCCAGGTCCACCTCGGCGTCCAAACCGCCGGGCAGACAGCGCGGCAGATTGTCGGTGATGCCGCCGCCGGTGATGTGGGCCAGCCCAAGCACGCCGGAACGCATCGCTTCCAGCGCCGATTTCACATAGAGCCGCGTGGGCGTCAGCAGCGCTTCGCCCAGCGATTTTCCGGGTGCGAAGGGGGCATCCGCATCCAGCGAAAGACCGGAGCGCTCGACCACCTTTCTGACCAGCGAATAGCCGTTGGAATGCACGCCGCTGGAGACGACGCCGACCAGCACGTCGCCCGGCTTCATCGCGGCGGTCTTCGGCAGGATGGCGTCACGCTCCACCGCGCCCACCGCGAAACCGGCCAGGTCGAAATCGCCCTTGGCATAGAGACCGGGCATCTCGGCGGTCTCGCCGCCGATCAGGGCGCAGCCCGATTCGCGGCAGGCGCGGGCGATGCCTTCCACCACGATGGCCGCGCTTTCCACCTCCAGCTTGCCGGTGGCGTAATAATCCAGGAAGAAAAGCGGCTCGGCGCCCTGCACCACGATATCGTTGACGCACATCGCAACCAGGTCCTGGCCGATGCCGTCGAACCGGCCCGTGTCGATGGCGAGCTTGAGCTTGGTGCCCACCCCATCGGTGCCCGACACCAGGATGGGGTCCTTGAAGCCGGCAGCCTTCAGGTCGAACAATCCGCCGAACCCGCCCAGATCGGCATCGGCGCCGCGGCGGCGGGTGCTGCGCGCGGCAGGTGCGATCCGTGCCACCAGCGCTTCGCCCGCATCGATATCGACGCCGGCGTCCCTGTAGGTCAGACCATCTTTCGTCCCGTGAGAATTGCTGGTCATGGGTTCCGGCTGGGAAAGCTCCGCCCCGTTTAATCAGCCCCCGGCGAAGGCGCAAGCACGCGCATCCAACCGCGCACAGGCCGTGGTGGCGCGGGCCTTGAAATGGCCGAAATCGAACCGAATGTTCGGTCCGAAAGAGCCATGTTGCTTCAAAGTGATACTTTCACCGGACGGGGCCGGTGCCTATACTCCCGCGCATTCCAGACAGGTTCTTCGATGATTTCGCGTCTCCACCGGTTTTTGCCCGTCCTTATCCTTGCGCTTTTCATGGCGCCCGGAGCGGCCAGGGCGGCAGGAGGCCTGTTCACCGTGGCCGACATCCATGTCGATGCCGCCGCCGCGTCCTCGACCGAGGCGATGAATGCGGCGATCGTCCAGGGCCGGTCCAGGGCGTTCCAGATTCTGTTCCGCCGCCTGACCCGCCAGCAGGACTGGGACCGCCAGCCGCCACTGGATGCGGGTGCGCTGCTGCGGCTGTCGCGTGGGTTCACCACCGCCAATGAGCGGCGCTCCACCACGCGCTATGTTGCCGACATTACCTATGTGTTCAATCCGGACGCCGTGGCCCGGCTGCTGCGTGCCAACGCCATCGCCTATGCCCAAACGCCGGCCCGGCGCGTGCTCGTGATCCCCATGTCGCCGCAGGTCAGCCACGGTCCCTGGTCGCAGGCCCTGGCCAACCCGGCCCTGCAGGACAGCATGGTGCCCTATGTGGTGGCGAATGCGGAGGAGGCGGCCGGCCTTTCCGGCCTGGATTTCAACACCGCGACCTGGAACGACGTGGCCGCGGTTGCCGTGCGCGAGCAGGCTGCCCAGGCGGTACTGGCGCAGGCCGTCTATGCCAATGGCCACATCACCGTGAACATCCGGCGCCTGGGCCCCGGCGAACCGCCGGCCAAAACGCAGGTCGACGTGCCCCTGATGCAGACGGTGGGGACCACGTATCCGGCCGCGGCGGACGCGGCGGTGCACGCCATCGAGGACCTGTGGAAGTCGCGCAACGTGATCGACTACAGCCAGCGCGGCCGCATCACCGCCGACCTTCGCATCGTCAGCCTGCCGCAATGGGCCGATGTGCAGAACCAGCTTGCCGGTGTGAACAATGTCACCGGCGTGACCGTGGTCGCAATGGACATGGCCTATGCGCGCCTGTCGATCGCCTATATCGGCAATATCGATCAACTGCGCGATGCGATGGGCGCTTCGGGACTTACCCTCACCAGTCGGGGCGGTCAATGGCAACTCAGCGCCGGCAACGGGCCCTAGATCGGTTCGCGGACGTGTGTGCGGCGCCCGGGCCCATGAGGGAGCGGTCATAGCCATGCGGCATGTGCCGAACATTCTTTCGGCGCTCCGGCTGCTGGCGGCACCGTTCGCCGCCTGGCTGATCCTGGCGGGGCATGACGCCGCTTCGCTGACGGTGTTTGCCCTGGCCGGCCTGAGCGACGCGCTGGACGGCTGGATCGCGCGCCGCTTCGGCTTCACTTCGCAGTTCGGGGGCTGGCTGGACCCGGCCGCCGACAAGCTGCTGATGATTTTGTGTGTGCTGGCGCTGTTCTGGGTGGGCGTCACGCCCCGGTGGCTGGCGGTGCTGATAGTCCTGCGCGACCTGCTGATCGCGGCGGGCTGGCTGGTCGTGCAGTGCCTGTCGTTGCCGGTGGCGCGGGTTCCCCTGCGGATCGGCAAGGCAACGACCCTGGTGCAGATCTGCTATATCGGAATGATGTTGCTGATGCTGGCATTCGACATCGTCCAGCCGCGTGTTGCGGCGGCCGCGGCAATCGCCACGGGGCTCCTGACCATCCTCTCGGGCGCAGGGTATGCGGGCCTGTTCTTGCGCGGTCTTCTGTTCGGACGGCGGGCGGCATGAAGGGGCAGCTCGTCTTGCCGCTGGAGTTGCCGGAGGCGTTTGGCCGCGAGGATTTCCTGGAGGGGCCCGGTAATGCCAAGGCCGTGGCCTTCATCGATGCGTGGCCGGACTGGGCCCAGCCCGCCGCGGCGTTGCATGGCCCGGCCGCCGCCGGCAAGTCGCACCTGGCGGCGATCTGGGCACGAAAGGCGGGGGCGCCGGTAATCGCCGCGCCGGACCTGGAGCGGGACATCCCCAATGGCCCCCTGGTGGTCGAGGATGTGGGACCCAACACGCCCGAGGCGCCGCTTTTTGCCCTGCTGGAACGGGGCCACCCGCTGCTGCTGACCGCGCCCGTCCCGCCTGCACAGTGGCCGCGGGATTTCGGCTTCACGCTCCCGGACCTGGTCTCGCGCTGTCAGGCGCTTCTGGGGTTTGCGCTATGGGCGCCGGACGAAACCTTGCTGATGGGGCTGGCGGTCAAGCTGTTTGCCGACCGCCAGGTGACGGTTCCCGAGGCCGTGGTCAGCCACATGATCCGCTGCCTGGAGCGGTCGCCGGCGGCGATCCGCGATTTCGTCGCGCAAGCCGATGCGCGGGCCCTGGCGGAAAAAAGGCCGATTAATCTGGGTCTTCTCAAGGAACTGCTGGCGGGCCCGCAGCCGCCCATGCTGTTCTGAGGGCGTTCCGTCATTACAATTTTACCGTCGGCGGTCTAGGGTTGCACATGATCAGTTCCAGTCCGAACCCGCCGCTGGCGCTCGTCCCTGACGAGCCGGCCGGGGAGGCCAAGGCGTCCACCGACAATGTGGTGAGCCTGGCCGCCGGCGGCAGCAACCTGTCCTTTGATCCCGCCTCCCCGGAGCGCTTTGTCAACCGCGAACTGTCATGGCTGGCCTTCAACCGCCGGGTGATCGAGGAAGCGCAGAACAGGCGTCATCCCCTGTTCGAACGGGTACGGTTTCTTTCCATCTCCGCGTCCAACCTGGACGAATTCTACATGGTGCGCGTTGCCGGCCTGATGGGCATGGTGCGCGAAGGCGTGGCCACGCCCAGTGCCGACGGGCTGACTCCCGCCCAGCAGCTTGAGAAGGTGGATGAAACCGCGCGCGCCCTGATCGCCGACCAGCAGAACATCTGGTCGCAGCTGCATGCCGAGCTGCGCAAGGAAAACATCAGTGTGATGGCGGGCGAGGAACTGGACGACAGGGACCGTGACTGGCTGGACGGCCAGTTCCGCGCCCAGATATTTCCCGTGCTCACGCCGCTGGCCATCGATCCGGCGCATCCCTTTCCCTTCATTCCCAACCTGGGCTTTACCATCGCGGTGCAGCTGAAGAACAGCCGCGACGGCAAGTCGTTCTCGGCACTGATTCCGGTGCCGCCGCAACTGCGCCGGTTCATCCGCCTGCCCGATACGGCCAGGCGCGTGCGCGTCATTCCGCTGGAACATGTGATCGCGCTCTATTTCGACCGCCTGTTTCCCGGCCATGTGGTGTGCGGCTGGGGCATGTTCCGCCTGCTTCGCGACAGCGACGTGGAGGTGGAGGAAGAGGCCGAAGATCTGGTCCTGCTGTTCGAGACGCTGCTCAAGCGGCGCCGGCGCGGCAGCGTGATCCACATGAAGTGCAGCGAGTCGATGCCGCAATCGCTGCGCCAGTTCATTGCCGAGCATCTGGACCTGGACGATTCGAAAATCGTCATGATCACGAACCTGATGGGCCTGTCGGATCTTGGAAAGCTGATCCTGCCGGAACGCCCGGACCTGCTGTTCAAGCCCTATATCCCGCGCTTTCCCGAGCGCATCCGCGATCATGGCGGCGACGCCTTTGTCGCCATTCGCGAAAAGGACCTGATCGTCCACCATCCCTTCGAAAGTTTCGATACGGTGGTGCAGTTCCTGCGCCAGGCCGCCGCCGATCCCGACGTGGTGGCGATCAAGCAGACGCTCTACCGCACCAGTTCAGACAGTCCCATCGTCGCGGCGCTGATCGAGGCGGCGGAGGCCGGCAAGTCGGTCACCGCGCTGGTGGAACTGAAGGCCCGCTTCGACGAGGCCGCCAACATCAAATGGGCCCGCGACCTCGAACGTGCCGGCGTGCAGGTGGTCTATGGCTTCGTCACGCTCAAGACCCACGCCAAGATCAGCCTGGTGGTGCGCCGCGAGCAGGGCCAGCTGCACACCTATGTCCATTTCGGGACCGGCAACTACCATCCCAATACGGCCAAGATCTATACCGACCTGTCGCTGTTTTCGGCCGATCCGGCGCTGGGCCGCGACGCCGCGCAGATTTTCAACTTCATCACCGGCTATGCCGAACCGGTGGCGCTGGAAAAGCTGGCCATGTCTCCCTTCACGCTGCGCGGACGGCTGGTCGAGGCGATCCAGCAGGAGATCATGCATGCGCGCGCCGGCCGGCCCGCCGCGATCTGGGCCAAGCTGAACGCGCTGGTCGATCCGGCGATGATCGACGGGCTCTATCGTGCCAGCCAGGCGGGCGTGAAGGTCGAACTGATCGTGCGCGGCATCTGCTGCCTCAGGCCGGGCGTTCCCGGCCTGTCCGAGAACATCCGGGTCAAATCCATCGTCGGCCGCTTCCTGGAACATGGCCGCATTGTCTGCTTCGGCGGCGGCCACGGCCTGCCGCACAAGGACGCCAAGGTCTACATCTCCTCGGCCGACTGGATGCCGCGCAACCTGGACCGCCGGGTGGAGATCCTGGTTCCCATTGAAAATCCTACCGTCCATCAACAGGTCCTTGACCAGATCATGGTGGCCCAGATGAAAGACCAGGCGCAAAGCTGGTATATGCAGGCGGACGGGCGTTATGTCCGTGATTCCCACGCCGAGGACGCAGATGCCTTTTCCGCGCACATGTACTTCATGACGAACCCGTCTCTTTCGGGCCGTGGCCGCGCGCTCAAGATGCAGAACCCGG
>DASTRG010000182.1:0-9667 GCA_035761325.1 Rhizomicrobium sp.
TTCACCGATGCGGCCGGACGCCGCCGGGTCAAGGGCAACATGGATATCGAACTGGCCATCGACGTGCTGGAGATGGCGCCCAGCGTGGACCATGTGGTGATCTTCTCCGGCGATGGCGACTTCCGCCGGCTGGTGGAGACGGTGCAGCGCAAGGGCAAACGGGTGAGCGTGGTGTCGACCATCCGCACCTCGCCCCCCATGGTGGCGGACGAGTTGCGCCGGCAGGCCGACAATTTCATCGAGCTGGATGACCTGAAAGTCCAGATCGCGCGGGAAGGCGCCAAGACGCCGCAGTTTGTGCAAAGCGCCTGAAGCCGCTAACGGAAGGGCATGAAAGCGCCCGACCAGCCGTCCCACGATTGTCCGCTTTGTCCGCGCCTTGCAGCGTTCCGCGATGCCAACCGGCAGAAGTATCCCGACTGGTTCAATGGGCCGGTGCCCAGCTTCGGGCCGCTCAACGCGCGCCTGCTGATCGCGGGCCTGGCGCCGGGGCTGCAGGGCGCAAACCGAACGGGCCGGCCCTTCACCGGCGACTGGGCGGGAGACCTGCTTTACGCGACGCTCCTGAAGCACGGCCTGGCGCGCGGGACGTACCGGGAGCGGCCCGATGACGGCTTGGAGCTGGTCGATTGCAGGATCGCCAACTCGGTCCGCTGCGTGCCGCCACAAAACAAGCCGGAGCCTTTGGAAATAAGGACTTGCAGGAAGTTCCTGATGTCAGAACTGAAGACATTGCCCAAGGTCAGGGCAATCCTGGCCCTGGGCAAGATCGCCCATGACAGTGTCTGCGACGCACTGGAGATCCGTAAGGCCCTGCACCCCTTCCGGCATGGGGCGATTTACGAGAATGTCGGTGGCAACATAGGGAAGTTTACACTCGTCTCGAGCTATCACTGCTCCCGCTACAACACGAATACGGGCGTGCTGACCACGGCAATGTTCGAGGATGTGGTGGAAAAGGCGAAGAAAGCGGCAGGGATCGGGCAGGCCTGAGTCTCAGCCGTACCGCTCTTCCTTCCAGGGATCGCCTTCATTGTGATAGCCCCGAACCTCCCAGAAGCCGGGCCGGTCCTCGGCCAGGAATTCGATCCGGTTCACCCACTTGGCGCTCTTCCAGAAGTACCAGTCTGGAATCACCACCCTCACCGGGCCACCATGCTCGCGCGCCAGGGGCCGGCCTTCCCATTCATAGGCCAGGAGCACATTCGGATCGGCAAAGACCTTCAGTGAGACGTTGGTGGTGTAGCCGTCATAGGCATGGAAGACGATATGGGCGGCTTGCGCCTTCGGCCTGACCAGGTCGAGGATGGTGCGGCTGGAAACACCCTTCCAGCGATTGTCGTAGCGGCTCCAGGTGGTGACACAATGGATGTCGCTGACGTCCTCGAACGCGGGCAGCGCGCGGAATTCGTCAAGCGTCCAGTGCAACGGATTATCGACCAGGCCGGTGACGCGCAGCCGCCAGTTTTCCGGCTTCACATCAGGTTGCACACCGAGGTCCAGCACCGGCCAGTTCCGGGTCAGCTTCTGGCCGGGCGGCAGGCGGTTCACATGTCCCATATCGGGCCGGCCGGTGATGGCGCGGCCCTCCTGCGCCCACTTTTGCTTGGAGCGGATAAGCTTGTCCTTGATCTGGCCGACGAGGCCGTTTTTTTCGTCATCGGACATCGGCATATCCTGACTGGCCCGCCTCGGGCCGGGTGGCGATCCGAAAGGACAACCGGCCGGAAACGCCCGTCCCGCCGGCTTGGGTCCCGCCGCAGTCCGCCATGGCGGCATGATCGCTCACGGTCAGCCCCTGTTCCTGAGCAGCCGGGCCTTGTCGCGGGCCCAGTCGCGCTGTTTCTCGGTTTCGCGCTTGTCGTGCAGTTTCTTGCCCTTGGCGATGCCCAGTTCGACCTTGGCGACGCCCTTGGCGTTGAAATACATCTTCAGCGGCACCAGGGTCATGCCCTCGCGCTGGGTTGCCGCGGCCAGCTTTGCCGCCTCGCGCTTGTGAACCAGCAGCTTGCGGGTCCGCTTGGGCTCGTGGTTGAAGCGGCTGGCCTCGTTGTATTCGGGGATATAGGCGTTGACCAGAAACAGCTCGCCGTCCTTGGCCTGGGCATAGCTTTCGGCGATGGTCGACTTGCCGCCGCGAAGGGATTTCACCTCCGAACCGGTAAGCTGGATGCCCGCCTCCAGCGTGGAGTCGATCGCATAGGCGAAGCGTGCCTTGCGGTTGTCGGCGATGATCTTCGTGCCGTCGTCTTTCTTTTTCGCCATGGCCGAAAGGCAGGAGGCCTAAATCTTCAAACCCGCACCGCCCATGGCGTTGCGGATGCGTTCGCGCGCCGGATCGCTGGCCTCCACCAGCGGAAGGCGCACCTCGGCACTGCACAGGCCCAGGAGCGAGGCGGCATACTTCACCGGCGCGGGGCTGGGCTCGCAGAACATGGCGTCATGCAGCGGCATCAGCACGTCCTGCAGCTTCAGGGCGGCGGCGAAGTCACCCTTCATGCAGGCTTCCTGGAACTGGGCGCACAGGCGCGGCGCCACATTGGCGCTCACCGAGATGCAGCCATGACCGCCATGGGCCATGTAGCCCAGGGCAGTGCCGTCCTCGCCCGACAGAAGCAGCCAGTCCTGCCGCGTGGTACCGATCGCCACCCGCTCCCGGCTGGGGCGCATGAGGTTGGCGGTCGCGTCCTTGACGCCGATGATGTTGGGGTGGCTGGACAGGCGGGCCATGGTCTCGACCCCGATCTCGACGATGGCGCGGCCGGGGATGTTGTAGAGAATCATGGGAATGTCCACCGCATCCGCGATCGCCATGAAGTGGCGGTACATGCCTTCCTGCGACGGCTTGTTGTAATACCCGGTCACCGAGAGCACGGCGTCCGCCCCTGCGTCCTTGGCGAACCGGGTCAACGAGATCGCCTCGTCGGTGGAATTGGACCCCGCGCCCGCGATCACCGGTACGCGGCCGGCGGCTTCCTCGATGCACATCTCGATCACCCGCCGGTGTTCGAGATGGCTGAGGGTCGGCGATTCGCCGGTGGTGCCGCAGGGGACAAGGCCGTGCGTGCCTTCCGCGATCTGCCAGGACACCAGCTTCCGGAAAGCGGCCTCGTCGACCACGCCGTGCTTCATCGGCGTAATCAGGGCGGTGATGGAACCTTTGATGCGATCGGTGACGGCCGTCATGGTTGCTCTCGGTTCTGTGGACAGCAAGGGGCTTGCTGTCTCGGTCGGACACCCCGGTCACATTTGTGCCCGCGGCTGATCCCATTATGGCTTGGGGACCGATGCTTCGTTTAAGCTGGTCCCCAAGATTCAACAAGCCGCCTGACCGGGACATCCACCATGCCGCGCCTGCGTACCTTGCTGCTTTCCACCATCCTGGCGATGGGCGGGAGCTGGGCGCTGGCTGACGGCATTCCGGCGGTCGGCCCCACGCCCCGGCCGGCCGGTGCGCCGGTAATCCAACCGCAGCCCCGGCCGCTTTCCCAGGACAGCGATCTCAATATCCGCCCCAGCCGACTGCGTGTGCTGAGCCCGGCCGCCCACGACCTGTTCGCCCGCGCCTTCGATGCCGCCAGTCATGGCGACTGGGTGGCGGCTCGCAATCTGGCGTCACAGAGCGGGGCCACCACCGGTCCGGCGGCGACTGCCCGCCGGCTGCTGGAATGGCGCTATGCGCTGGACCGCGACAGCGGCGCCACATTCGCGGAAATTGACGCGGTGATGCGCGAGCTGGCGTCAAATTCAAAGGCTGCGCAGTGGCCGCTGTCCGGTACGCTGCAGGCCCGGGCCGAGGAGGCCATGCCCGGTCCCGCATTTCCGGGCGCGCTGACGCCGGCGCAGACCCTGGCGTGGTTCCAGGGCAGATCGCCCAATTCCAGCATCGGCAGAATCCGGCTGGGCGAAGCGCTGGTGGCCACCGGCGAGGTGTCGCGCGGTGCCCGGCTGATCCGTCAGGGCTGGGAGGATGGCAGTTTCGATACCAGCACCGAGCTGGACATCGTCCAGCGCGACGGCGCGCACATCACCCCGGCCGCGGACAGGGCGCGGCTGGACAATCTTCTATGGCGCGGCCAGGTGACCGCGGCGCGCCGCATGCTGTCGCGTGTCGGCGGCGCGGCCGCCGACATAGCCCAGGCACGGATCGCTTTGCGGCTGGGGCTGGGGCGGGCGAAAAAGGAACTGGCCAAGGTGGCAGGTTCGTCCGATCCCAGCCTGCTGTTCGACTGGTCGCATGCCCTTCGCATGGAGGACCGCGATCGTGAGGCCCACGCCATGCTGCTGAGGGTGGAAGCCGCGCCAATGGTGGAGGATCACGCGGCGCGCTGGTGGGGCGAATGCAACGCACAGGCGCGCGATGCGCTGGCGGCGGGCGATCCGAAAACCGCGCTGGCACTGGTGCGCCATTGCGGCTTCACCGAGGGCACCCATTTTGCCGAGCAGGAGTTCCTGGCCGGCTTCATCGCCCTGCGCTTGCTGAAAGCGCCGCAGGCGGCGCTGGCCCATTTCCGCAAGCTGGACGAAGCGGTGAGCCGGCCGATCAGCAAAAGCCGTGCGCAATACTGGATGGGCCGCGCCTATGAGGCGATGGGCCAGGACACCAGGGCGCTGGTCCACTACCGGCGGGCCGCGACATACCCCGAAACCTTCTATGGCCAGATCGCGCTGGCCCATATCGAACCCGATCCGGTTCTGCATCTGACCGCCAGCGTGGTCGAGGCCGCGCCGCAGGCCGCGGTCGAGGCGGGGCCGCTGATGCCCGAGATCATGGTGCTGGCCGATCTTGGGCAGGCGGCGACCCTTCGGCTCTTCGCCGAGCGCAATGCCGCCGCCGATCCGGCGCCCGCGCATCTGAAGCGGCTGATGATGATGCTGGCGGACTGGGGCTATCCGGAGATAGCGGTGCGGCTGGCCAAGAACGCCAGCTATGACGGCCTGATGCTGCCGGACTTTACCCATCCGACAATCGCCCTGCCCGCCTATGCGGGACCGGGCACGGCGCCCGATCCGGCGCTTGTGCTGGGCTTGATCCGGCAGGAGACGGAATTCAACCCCTATGCCATCAGCAGCGCCGGCGCCAAGGGGCTGATGCAGATGATGCCGGCCAGCGCCAAGGTGGCGGCCAGACAGGCGGGCCTGCCCTATCGCCCCGACGCGTTGCTGGCGGACAGCGCCTACAACATGCAGCTCGGCATGACCGAGTATCGCAGCCATCTGGACCGCTATGGCGGATCCTTGGTGCTGGCGGCGGCATCCTATAACGCCGGACCCGGAAACACGCGCAAATGGCTGGCGGCGATGGGCGATCCGCGCGACGGCAGCGTCGATCCCATCGACTGGATCGAGCAGATCCCATTCGGCGAGACCCGCAATTACGTGCAGAGGGTGTTGGAGAATACCGAGGTCTATCGCGCCCGGCTGGCGGGAAAGGATGTGCCGCTGAAGATCCTGAGCGACCTGTACGCGCCGTCACAGCCGCGGATGGCGGTGCTGACGGCGGGGCCCGGCGCAAGCGCACCGGTAAGCCGGGCAAATTAGACCCGCGAAACGTTCAGCCACTCGCGGGCCTGGCGCTGCGCTTCCGCGATCTGGGAAGGCGCCATCTCGCTGGCCAGCTGGTTGCGCCAGCGCTTGGCGGCTTCAACGCCGCGCACGGCAGCCAGGTTGAACCATTTGTGGGCGGCAATCAGGTCCACGCCCACGCCCTGGCCGGTCGAATAGGCCAGGCCAAGATTGTAGAGCGCGTCCGCCCGCCCCTGTTCGGCGTCGCGCTCATACTGCGCGAGGCTGTCCACATCGATGCACGCCACAGCACACTCCCTTCGTCGTGCGGTCGCGCGAAGACCCCTTCGCGCAGGTGGGATGGTGCGGGCTAGAAGCTAAGGCCCGGTAAACCGGCGTTAGCCATAATTGCTAAGAACCATTAGGCGGGGTGAATCAAACCCTAACGACGCCTTGCCTGGTGGCCGACGCGCGGGGGCGGAAGGGAACAAGAAAATCAGCGCGCCCGCTGACCGAACAGGTGCTTGCGCGCCTCGTCGGTGATGGGCCGGCTCATCTGTGCCGCCAGCGCCTTGCCGCGCCTGACGGCGGGGCGCGCGCCCACCCGGTCGCGCCAGGCCAGCACATGGGCAAACTCGGCCAGCGGCACATGCTTGCCCGCGGACAGGACCCAGCTCCAGCACGCCATGTCGGCGATGGAATAGCTGCCCGCCAGGTATTTGCGGGTCGCCAGGCGCGTGTTCATCACACCCAGCAGGCGATGGACCTCGTCGGTGTAGCGCTTCTGGGCATAGGGGATTTTCTCCAACGCATAGTTGTTGAAGTGGTTGGCCTGGCCGGCCATGGGGCCCAGGCCTCCCACCTGCCAGAACAGCCACTCCTCAACCTGGACGCGGGCGCGTTCCTGCTGCGGATAGAACTTGCCGTATTTGCGGCCCAGATACTGGAGGATCGCGCCGGACTCGAAGACCGAGATGGGCCGGCCACCCGGCCCGTCGGGATCGACGATGGCGGGCATGCGGTTGTTGGGCGATATCTTCAGGAAGGCGGGGGCGAACTGTTCGCCCTTGCCGATGTCCACGAAATGGACCTCATAGGGAACCCCCAGTTCCTCCAGCATGATCGAGATCTTGTGGCCGTTGGGGGTGGGCCAATAATAGAGCTGGATGGGCCTTGCGGGCTTTTTCGCGGCCTTGCGGGCAGGCTTTTTTCCTGCCCCGGAGGCGGACTTGCGGGGGGGCTTGCGGGTTTTCTTGCTGGCCATGACGGATGCTCGGTGTGCTGCGGTCCAAGACATGGGACACGGCAATCGCCAGGGCAAGGCCTAAAAGCAGCTTGGCCGCGGTACCCTTACGGGACCGCGGCCTTCGCTTTAATCATCGGATACTCCCCGAGTGAATGATCAGGGGACCCGAGAAAAAGGAACTGACTTACGTCAATTACTTCTTCTTCTTGGCGGCCTTCTTCTTGGTCGCCTTTTTCTTGGTGGCCTTCTTCTTCGCGGCCTTCTTCTTCGCAGCCATGTTGAACTCCTCTATCGTTTGTTCGGGTCTGAACGACTCGCGTCGCCCCCCAAAACGCGAACAATATGAATTACTTGCATTTTGAAATGCAACTCTGCCTTGACTTTTGAAAATCCCGGTTTTTCTGGAAATGCAGGAAATGCCCATTTTACAAGGGCTAAATGCGCTATTCAGTACACGGATTAAAAATCCGGGGAACTGCCGCTCCGGACCGGCGATTGCGCATTTTGTGCGAATCACCCCTCGTCGGGCAGGTTGAGTCGGACCTTGAGGGCGGCATTCACCGCCGCAGGATTGGCCTTGCCGCCGGTCTGGCGCATCACCTGTCCGACGAACCAGGCGGCGAGCTTGGGCTTGGCCTTCACCTCTTCCACCTTGTCGGGATTGGCGGCGATCACGGTCTCGATCGCCGCATCGATGGCGCCGGTATCGGTCACCTGCTTCAGGCCTCGCGCCTCGACGATCGCGTTGCGGGGATCGCCGGTGCGCTCGTTCCATTCGATGTCCAGCACATCCTTGGCGATCTTGCCGCTGATCAGCCCCTCGGCGACCATCGCAATGATGTCGGCATTGGCCTTCGCGCTCACCGGTCCATCGGCGATGGACAGCCCGGTCTTGTTCAGACGGCCGAAATATTCGTTGTTCAACCAGTTGGCCGCGGCCTTGGCCTCGGCGCCCGCCGCCAGCATCGCCTCGAAATAGTCGGCGGTTTCGCGTTCGCCCACCAGGACCGAGGCGTCATAGGCCGACAGGCCCAGCTTCATCAGCCGCGCCTTCTTCTCGTCCGGCAATTCCGGCAGGGATTTGCGGATTTCCTCCACCCAGGCCGGATCGAGTTCCAGCGGCAACAGGTCGGGATCGGGGAAATAGCGATAGTCATGCGCTTCCTCCTTGGAGCGCATGGACCGGGTTTCGCCCGCCCTGGCGTCGAAAAGGCGGGTTTCCTGGATGACGGTGCCGCCGCCTTCGATCAGGTCGACCTGGCGGCGCGCCTCATATTCCACCGCCTGCGCGATGAAGCGCATCGAGTTGACGTTCTTGATCTCGCAGCGCGTTCCCAGAGTCTTGAACGAGCCCGTGCGGCGGAATTCGTCGTACCCCCCCTCCCTGCAGACCGAAACATTGACGTCCGCGCGCATGGAACCTTCGTCCATGTTGCCGTCGCAGGTGCCCAGGTAGCGAACGATGGCCCGCAGCTTCTTCAGGAAGGCCGCGGCCTCCTCGCTCGAGCGCATGTGCGGCTTGGTGACGATTTCCATCAGGGCGATGCCCGACCGGTTCAGATCGACATACGAATTGTCGGGAGACTGGTCGTGCAGGCTCTTGCCCGCATCCTGTTCCAGGTGCAGCCGCTCGATCCCCACCTTGATGGTTTCGCCGTTCTTGAGGTCGATCAGCACCTCGCCCTCGCCCACGATGGGGTTCTTGTACTGGCTGATCTGATAGCCCTGGGGCAGATCGGGGTAGAAATAGTTCTTCCGGTCGAACACCGAGGTCAGGTTGATCCGGGCCTTCAGTCCCAGGCCGGTGCGGACCGCCTGTTCCACGCATTTCTCGTTGATGACCGGCAACATTCCCGGAAAGCCGGCATCGATAAAACTGACCTGGCTGTTGGGGTCGGCTCCGAACCGGGTCGCGGCACCGGAAAACAGCTTGGACTGCGACAGGACCTGGGCGTGGACTTCCATGCCGATCACGATTTCCCACGCCCCGGTTTCGCCCTTGATCGTCCTGTTTCCAACGGAAGTGTTCATGCAGACCACCATTTGGCCGGGCTGTGCGCGAATTCCGCCGCATCTTCCACCGCCCGCGCCGCGCGCAGAAGCGTGCCTTCGTCGAATGCCTTGCCGATGAGCTGCAAACCCAGCGGCAGGCCATTGGCGGTCAGCCCGGCGGGAACCGAGATGCCGGGCAAACCCGCCAGATTCACCGTCACGGTGAAGACGTCCTGCAGGTACATCTCCAGCGGGTCGGCGGTCTTGGCGCCCACCGCGAAGGCCGGACCTGGGGTGGAAGGCGTCAGCAGCACGTCGCATTTTTCAAAGGCGCCGGCGAAGTCGCGCGCGATCAGGGTGCGCAGCTTCTGGGCCCGGGCATAATAGGCGTCGTAATAGCCCGCGGACAGGACATAGGTGCCGATCAGCACGCGACGCTGCACCTCGGCGCCAAAGCCTTCGCCGCGGCTGCGCTCGTAAAGATCGGTGATGTCGTGCGGGCCGGCCGCACGGTGGCCGAAACGCACGCCGTCATAGCGGGCCAGGTTCGATGACGCCTCGGCAGGCGCCACGATGTAATAGGTCGGCAGCGCATATTTGGTGTGCGGCAGCGAGATTTCGACAATCTCGGCGCCTTGCGCCTTCAGCCACTCGGCGCCCCTGGTCCATAGGGTGTCGATCTCGGCCGGCGCGCCGTCGATCCGATACTCCTTCGGGATACCCACGCGCAGGCCCTTGATCGGGCCTTCCATCAGCTTCTCGTAATCAGGCACCGGCAGATCGACACTGGTGGAGTCCCTGGGGTCCACGCTGGCCATCGTCTTGAGCATGATCGCCGCGTCCCTGACCGTCTTGGTCATGGGGCCCGCCTGATCCAGCGATGAGGCGAAGGCGACAATGCCGAAGCGCGAGCAGCGGCCATAG
>DASTRG010000183.1:0-10347 GCA_035761325.1 Rhizomicrobium sp.
ATGGATTATGTCGGCAACCGCGCCGAAAAGCCGAAAGAGCATTAACGCGGGCGCCGGCCGTCGCGGCATGCGTGCGCTACCAGGTCCGTCGCGGAAGGTTTAAGCCCTCTTCCGGCAAGCGTTCGGACAGGTCTGACAAGCTTCTGAGACACTTCCTGCCGCAAGATTGCAGAAATGCAATAAAAGGGGGACGGCATGGATTTCACAAAGCGCAATTTCCTGGCGAGCAGCCTGATGACGCTGGGCGCGATGGGCGTGGGCGAAGCGGTGGCGCAGAACGCACCGGTGCAGCGGCGCGGGGCGATGTACCGCTCGTTCCGCTTCTCGGGCAAGCAGCCTTCCACCGTCGATCACAATTACAAGCCGCGCCGCTTCAACAAGGTGATCGAGCTGTGGGAAGACGGCCAGCCGGTCTATTACACCGATGCGCGCATCGCGCCGGGAATCGATCCCTATGCCCTGGGCGTGCAGATGTGCCAGACCTGGGCCGACGCCATCAATGTGTCGATGGAACATGACGTGGCACTGGATTTCTCGGCGCTGCGGGCCTTCATGAAGGGCCTGGTCGATGGCGGCCCCACCCGCAGCGGCCATCGTTTCCCCTGCGTCTTCACCACCTCGCCGGTGATCGGGCTGGACGAGCCTTACATGCGCGCCAACAGCTGGGTGCTGAGCTCCATCCTGGATTGCGGCGTGATGGGTACCCATCTGTGCCATGCCCGCGACGCCAAGGCGGTGCAGGTGGCCGCGCAAATGGCCGTGCGCTATCCCTTCGACTATCCGGGTACGCCCAAGCTGCCGTGGGAGGGGCTGCGCAGCTCGTCGGCCAATTACGCCGCCGAGGTCTGGGGCATGAGCACCAACCAGTATGTCCGCCTGGCCGACACCTGGCCGCTGAACCCGAAGGGCGAAATGATCTTCGGCTGCAAGATCGAGGACCCGTACGGCGTCGCCAATGTCGACAAGATCCTGGACGTGCAGGGCATCTCGTTCACCGAATGGGGTCCGGGCGACCAGAATTACTGGATGAACGGGCTGGCGGGGCTTCCCACCGACGGCAGCCGGATCGATGTCGAGACCATGCCCAACATGATGAAGGCGCGCTCCACGGTTCTGGCCGCCGCCAACAAGCGCAAGATCCGCTTCCTCAATTCGGCGGGCCGCGACGTCATTTCGCAACTGAAGGATGGCGTGATGGTGATCGCCGGTGGCGAGGAAAGTGCCATCATCGGGCGCGAGTATACTAAGCGGAAGATGCCGGTTTGAATTAACCCCGTCTGTCGCAAGCAGCGCGCCTGAACGCGCGGCAAAGAAAAACCCTCCCTCCCGCACAGCAGGAGAGAGGGTTTTCCGTCGAAACGGCTTACTTCAGCGCGTCGGCGGTCTTCTGGGCGTCGGCCTGGGCGGCTGCCAGGTCGCTGGCGGCAAGGCCCGACTTGGCCGAAGCGACGGCGGTTTCCAGCTTGGCCTTTTCGGCGGCGTCGGTGGAATCGGGAATCGCGCCCTTGCCTGCCTTGGCGCAGGGATTGCCGGGGGCGGCGTCGAAGCCCGAGCCCGCGGGCCCGACCAGGCAGTTCAGCGCGTGCTGCAGGTGCATGTGCACCTTGGCGACGTCGGCCTGCTTGGCCGCCAGACCCGCATGGGTGGCGGCGATGGTGACTTCCTGGGACGCGTCCGCCAGCGCGGGGAGGGCGAAGACGGAAGACAGGGCCAGCGCGGCGGCGCCGGCGACGAGAGTCAGTTTTTTCATGGGGAGATTCCTCTGTTGCAAAATGGATGCGATCTTCAGGCTGAAAACATGCGCGAGAGACGCCGTAAACCTTAGACCCGCCGTGTCCTGTTTGCCAGCGGGCCAAGGTTCCTACAGCACACTGGCCAGGTTGGCCCTCAGGCGGTTGGCTTGCGGGCCGCCCGCCGGCCGGGCATTCATTTCCTTGTCGGGCCGGATCACGGTTCCGTTGAAAGTCAGGCCGGCATAGGCGCCCGAGCCGGAGGTCCACACCACAATGTCGCCGCCATGGGCGGTGACGGCGCCTTCCGCGCCCGACGACAGGTTGACCACCGTCACGCCCGCGCCCGCGCCCAGCTTGAAGTTGCCGTGCTCGATGCCGGACAGGGCGCGATCGGAGTTGATGATGAAGACCAGCTGGGCCTGCTGCAGGCCCGCCTGCAGGCCGAAGGAGGCCGAACCCATGCTGTAGAAGCGGGGTTGCGACCAGCCGCGGCCCTGGCGCCGCAACAGAACGCCGTCCCCGCCCTCGGCGCCGAAGATGAAGCCGCCCTTGACCAGCTTGGGCACAATGTAAACCGCACGCGCGTTGCGCAGCATGGTGCGGGCGGTAGCAAAGGCCGGATCGCGCTTGAGATTGTCGACCGTCCTGTTGGCGTCATGGAGCAGGTCGGACATGTCGTCGGCGCGGGCGGGCACGGCCGCCAGCCCGGCGACCATGGCCGCCGCCATTGCCATCTGGGCAAGTTGCTTGAGCATGGGGAGAAATCCTTGGGGTTCGCCCGAATAACGCCATATTCGCGCAAAAAGTTCCACACGGCGGCGCGGCCGGCGGTCAGGGCGCCACAAGCACCTCGACCGACGCCGCCGGGCGCTGGACGGCCGGTCCCAGGGCGGGATTTTCCGAAAAACTGCTGGAGAAGTCCTGGAAGATGGCCGCCAGTTCCTCGGCATCCACCAGGGTGGGGGCGCCGGCGGGGAAGCGGTAGCGCCAGAAGCTGACAATGTGGGCGATCGCGCCCAGCTTTTCGCCAAGCTCCAGGAACATGAAGGGTGCCGACAACAGGAAGTCGCGGAAGGTCCGGGGGCTGTGGTGCGCCACCAGGTCGGCGAAGGAGCTGTCATAGACCGACAGCGCCCTGGTCACATGCCCGCCGCTCTCGCGCACCATGCGGATGATGTGATGGCGCGTGCGGGTGAGGAAGGCCGTCTGGTCGGCGTCCACCGCGCCGACGGGCTGCAGGCAGCCGATCTCGCGCAGCACGTCCAGCACGTCCGGCCAGAAGCGCTGCATCGACCATTTGTAATAGAGAAAGCCGCGCCAGCTGAACACGCCTTCGCGGAAGTCCTCGCCGGTCAGGTCCAGTGTCGCGCGCAAAGGCGCCAGCCTGTCGGTGATCTCGGTGGACAGCAGCGCGCTGACCATGCGGCCGATGTCATGCTCGCCGCTGCCGCCGGCAAGCTCGATCAACTGCGACACCTCCCGGCTGACGAAGTCGTGCATGCGCTCCTGATCGCCGGGCGAGATGGTGAAATAGCACGGCGCCACCTCGATCCCGTTGTTGCGAAGATGCTCGCGCAGCAGGAAGGGATCGAGCGAAGGCACGGCGGCGACCAGCCTGATCACGCCCAGGTCGCGATCCAGGGCGGGGGGCCTGTAGTTGCCCGCGCTGCACAGTGCTTCCTCAAAGCCGCGCTGGCCGACGAACAGAGAGCGGCCGCCCGCGCGCAGATCGCCATGGTCGAAGGGCAGGATCAGCTTGGTGGCCACCGTGCGCGGCGCGTTGAACAGATAGGCCTCGTCGCTGCGGACGCGATGCTTGACCAGAAAGCCGCGATTGATCACCGGCGACAGAAACAGTGGGCGCCGGGCATGGTCGGGATTGTCCGCATTGTCGGCCGCGATGCGGCTCAGATTCAGCACGCGGCTGGTGGAAGCGCCGCCAAGGGCGCCCAGAAAGCGGATGGAACGGTCGAGCGGCATTGCGGCGTCTTGGTGTCGTGGCTCCAGCGGGCGCCTTCGGGGCTGCCTGCCCGGCGCCAGGGTTGGCGGCGATCTTTAAAGGATGGGCGTTAACAAATCGTCGGGGGTTGCCGCGCCGGGGCCGTTGCGGCAGGAGAAGGCATGGCTGAAAGTTCCCGCCTCCGGTTCAACCGCGATTTTTCCGCGCCCTATGGCGTGGCCGAGCCGCTTTCGCCGCTGGTGGCGCGGGTGCTGGCGCCCAACCCGGGGCCCTTCACCTTTCGCGGCACGGGGGTTCATCTTGTCGGCGCCCGCGGCAGCGTGGCGGTGATCGATCCGGGGCCGGACCTGCCGGGGCATGTGGAGGCGCTCAAGCGCGCCATCGGCGCGCGGCGGCTCAGCCATATCCTGATCACCCATACCCACCGCGATCATTCCCCGGCCGCGGCCGCGCTGAAGGCCTGGAGCGGGGCGAAGACCTATGCGATGGCGGCGGCGCCACAGGGCTCGCATGCGGACGCGCGCCAGGCCGCGGTCGATGAGGCGCACGACCATGATTTCGTGCCGGACGAAGTGGTCGGCGATGGGCAGGCCGTCGTGGGCGAGGGGTTCACGCTGACCTGTGTGGCGACCCCCGGCCACACTGCCGGTCACATGGCCTATGCGCTGGAGCAGGAGGGCGCGCTGTTCTGCGGCGACCATGTGATGGGGTGGTCCACCAGCGTGATCGCGCCGCCCGACGGCAGCATGGGCGCCTATATGGCCAGCCTGGAAAAGCTGATAGGGCGAAGGGACCGCGTTCTTTATCCCACCCATGGCGCGCCGGTCGGCGCTCCGCATGCGTTCCTCGCGTCGCTTCTGGCGCACCGGCGCATGCGCGAGGCGCAGGTGCTGGCGGCGTGGCGTGAAGGCGCGCGCGATGCCGGCCGGATCGCCGCCCGGCTTTATCCCGATGTCGCGCCGGTCCTGCGGGCGGCGGCAGCGGTGCAGGTGCGCGCGCACCTGGCGCATCTGGCGCAACAGGGCCTGGTGGATGGGAACGCGGTCGACGGCGGGACAGACGCCTAGGGATTTGCGCGAAGAAAGCCGCGTACCAGGCGGATGGCATAGCCATGGTCGTTCCGGTCGCTGCGGCTTTCGGCGCGCACGGCCACGCGCGCGCTCGCGCCGGCGGGCCTGACTTCCAGCACGATGTCGAAGATGCGCCCGAACCAGAACGAGCGGGTGGTGGCCTCGATGCGGCCGGTCCTGTCGTCATAGGCGGCGATGTCCCAGCCCAGGCGCTTGACCGTTTCGAAGCTGCGCCAGAACAGCGTTTTCACCGGCGCCTCGCTGTGGGGAAAGAAGCGCGGATAGGGGCGCGTGATTTCGCCATCCTTGAAATCGTGCAGGACGTAGGCGATCGTCCGCTGCTCTCCCCGGTAGGTTACGGTCTTGCGGCCATCGAAGACGAGCGGGTTCATGGCCGGGGTGCGCAGCCTTGCCAGGGCGACGAAATGCGGCGGATTGTCGGTGTCGGTGGAGACATCGACGATGGGCGGCATCGCCAGCCCATACCAGGCACTGGACAGCGGGAAATAGAGAAAGGCCAGCGCGCCGAACAGGGCGACAAGGCCGGGGCGCTTGCCGTCACCGGCGTTGCGGCTGGCGGCCTGCCACAGCCAGACAAGGGCGCCGGCCAGCGCAGCCAGGCCCAATCCCGTGGCCGGCACGATCAGCTCCAGGCCCGTCGCGAAGGACAGCCGGTCCAGGCGCACGGCAGCAATCGCCGTTGCTGCGAGCAGCAGGGCGAGAACCAGGGCGGCGAGGGCGGCCCGCGCGGCAAGAGTCTGAAGGCGCATGATGGAAGCCCGAATGACGCGGCAACTTAAAATCGGGACCGGCCCGGTGCAATCGCCTTGTCATGAGGCATTCGGGTCATGAGGCATTTGAGTCGCGGGGGTATTTGGCTCGTGGGTCATTGGCGCATATGGCGCCACGCCGCGCGTCCCACGCATGCCCGCCCGCCCTTCGCGGTGCTGGCGTTGTACGGACGAGACGCTAAAGTCGCTCGGCGCCGCAGACCGCGGCGGCATGGAAGGTGCGTGATGCAATCGGATTCCAGGACGTTCCGCGGCGAGCTCAGCAACACACAGGCGCGCGACATGGCAAGCCTGCTGCATCCCTTCACCAACCTGACGACATTGCGCCAGACCGGCCCGACGGTGATCCAGCGCGGGTCGGGTGTCTTTGTCTATGGCGAGGACGGCAAGGATTATCTGGAGGCGATGGGCGGCCTGTGGTGCACGGCGCTGGGCTGGGGCGAGGAAGAACTGGCCGAGACGGCGGCCGAGCAGATGCGGAAGCTTTCCTTCCAGCACATCTTCGGCGGCAAGAGCCACGAGCCGGCGATCGCGCTTGCCGAAACGCTGAAGGAGATCGCGCCCTTTCCGGTGGGCAAGGTGTTCTTCGCCAATTCCGGCTCGGAGGCCAATGACAGCCAGATCAAGTTCATGTGGTATGCCGCCAATGCGCGCGGCCACAAGGCGAAGAAGAAGATCATCGCCCGCGAGCGCGCCTATCACGGCGTGACCCTGGCCAGCGCCAGCCTCACCGGACTGGATGCCTTCCACAAAAGCTTCGACCTGCCCTTTGACTTCACCTTGCGCGCGGATTGTCCGCATTACTATCGCGGCGCCGAGGCCGGCGAGAGCGAGGAGCAGTATTCCGCGCGCCTGGCCGCCAACCTGGAGGCGATGATTGAGCGCGAGGGCCCCGACACCATCGCCGCCATGTTCGCGGAAGGCGTGATGGGCGCGGGCGGCGCGATCGTTCCGCCCGCGGGGTATTTCGAGGCCATCACCGGGGTGCTGGGGCGCCATGACATCCCGCTTGTGGATGACGAGGTGATCTGCGGCTTCGGGCGCACCGGCAACTGGTTCGGCTGTGAGACCTTCAACTACCAGCCCGATTCCATGTCCGTCGCCAAGGCGCTGTCATCGGCCTATATCCCCATTTCGGCGGTGCTGCTGTCGCCGGAACTGACCGACATCATCGAGGAGGAAGCCACCCGCATCGGCGGGCTGTGGCATGCCTTTACCTACAGCGCCCATCCGGTGGCCGCGGCGGTGGCGCTGAAGACCATCGAGATCTATCGCCGCCGCGACATGATCGGCCATGTGCGCAGTGTGGCGCCGGTGTTCAATGCGCGGCTCGGCGCGCTGGCGGCGCATCCCCTGGTAGGCGAGGCGCGCGGCGTCGGCCTGATCGGCGGCATCGAACTGGTGGCCGACAAGAAGACGAAGCGCAATTTCGAGGCGGGCAAGGCGGTGGCGCTGACGTGTTCGCGCTTCTGCGAGCAGGAAGGGCTGATCGTGCGGCCGCTGCTGAACGACCGCATCGCCTTCTGTCCGCCGCTGGTGATCAGCGAGGCGGAGGTGCATGAACTGTTCGACCGTTTCGACCGGGCCCTGGCGCGTACCCATGATTGGGTACGCAGCCAAGGATTTTTTGCCTAGTACGCGTAGGGCGGCGGCGGGTGCGACCGCCCACGGGGCAGGTGCGCCACCTGGCGCAGGCCCTCCCACACTTCGGCGCCCTGACTTCCGGCCAGACTGTCGGCCTTGTTCACCGCCGCTCCGTCATCGCCGGCATCGATAAGTTCTTCCCGCGTGACGATCTGGCAGCGGTCCAGAAACAAGACTCTGTAGCGTCTTACCATTGGCCCACACTCCTTAGTCCCTGCCAGTCGCAATGCTGGCATTTTGGGCGACCCGCTTGCGACGGGCCCGCCCCCGGGCTCATCGAGCGGAACGCGCGAAAACTCCAAAAGCTCCACGCAAACAAAAAATTGAGCGGTCAGTTCGCCCGCATCCGTCGCTGCCCGCCATCCCGTCCCTCGACGGTGGGCCGGGCATAGATCAGATCTTCGCCGCTCCACACCTGCAGGCGTTTGATGCTGGGCAATTTCATGGCATGGGCCAATATCTTGGCGCGCTGGTCATTGTCGCAGGTGGCGGAGAATTTGTAGGTAAGGCCGCCGCCTTCATCGAGATAGCGGATTTCATAAGCCGGCATCATCGCCTCCTGGCTAATGCAGTTTGCCTACCCCGCTTATTGAAGTTTTGCGCGACGGGCCCAAGAATGTCGAGTGACAATCAGGTAAAAGTGATCGTGCCGCCGCCGGTTTTTTTGCTGCTTCACAGTTGCGGATCGCCGCTGAAAGGGGAGCCTTTTGACCTGTGCGGCGTTAACGGGTAATCCGTCTTTCCATCCTTTTTTGACCGGGAGTTTTCACATGCCTGCTCCATTCAAGCTTGCTCCATTGCCCTGGGACGAGGACGCCCTGGCGCCGACCATTTCCGCCAACACCATTTCCTTCCACTACCACAAACACCATCAGGCCTATGTGGACACGCTGAACAAGCTGGTCGAGGGCACCAAATTCGCCGACATGAAGCTGGAAGAGATCGTCCAGGCCACCTTCAAGTCGAATGACGCCAAGGAGAAGACGCTCTTCAACAATGCCGGTCAGGTGTGGAACCACGATTTCTACTGGCGCAGCCTGACCCCGACCAAGACCGAGCCGTCGGGCCAGCTGGACAGCGCGATCACCGCTGCCTTCGGCACCAGGGACGCGCTGGTCGCGCAACTGGCCGAAGCGGGCAAGACGCAGTTCGGCTCGGGCTGGGCCTGGCTGGTGCTGAAGGACGGCAAGCTGGCGGTGGAAAAAACCCCCAACGCCGAAACCCCGATGGCGGCGGGCACCAACTGCCTGCTCACCGTCGATGTGTGGGAACATGCCTATTACCTGGACTACCAGAACGCCCGCCCCAAATATCTGGAAAGCGTGCTGGGCAAGCTCCTCAACTGGGAATTCGCTTCCGAGAACATGAGCAAGAAAGCGTTGCGCGCCGCCGCCGAATAGGCGCGCGCCGCATTCTGAATCCCGCTGGACCGATCCTCACAGCACCTCTTCTCCCGGGAAGGGCGGGCTGTGGGGATTTTTCGTCAGCGGGGAATACCGCCATTGCCGGGGTTCTGGTCGGGGATCGGGCTGGAATAGGGGCGCGGCTGGCCCTGGGGCGTATAGGTGCGGCAGGCGCCGTAACCGGCATTCCAGCCCAGGCGGTAATTTTTCTCGGTGCGGAAGGCCTGCTCGTCCTTCACCTGGTCGAAGCCGTTGCGCTTGTTGGCGTCGGGGCCGGGCGCGCTGGCGCAGCCGTCCCGGTAACCGTCGTGATATTCCGGCGTGCGCCGCATTTCGCGGGTGATCTTGGGACCGAACAGGGCACAGCCGGCCAGAACAAGGGCCAGGGCGAGCGAGAGGAAGCGAAAGGTCATGCAGATGCCTTTGGGCTGCGAGCGTGGCGATTTACGGCGGATTAAGCCAGAAGGGCGCAGGGTGGCGCCATAAACAAATGTTGCTGAGCGGTACCGACGATGGCCATGGGGCAGGCGGATTTCGCCGATCTTCGGGTGATGCTGGTGGGATCGAAAACCCACATGTTGTCGCTGGTGCGATCGGTGCTGGCGATTGTCGGCATCAATCGCGTGTGGCAGGTGGAAAAGCCCGACCGCGCGCTGGAAATGCTCCGCCTGGAACATTTCGGCGCCATATTCTGCGAGGAACTGACGGTGGAGGGCGGCATGGCCTTTACCGTGGCGGTCCGGCGCGCGCCCGCCATTCTCGAGCCCCTGATTCCCATCTTCGTGCTGCATGAGAGGGCACGGCGCCGCGACGTGGAAACCGCGCGGGACCTGGGCGCCACGGACGTGCTGACCGTACCGATCAGTCCCCGGACCATCAGCACCAAACTGAGGGCCGCGCTGAAGTCGCCCCGGCCCTTCATCCTGGCGGCGGAATTTTTCGGACCCGACCGCCGCGCCGGGCGCAAGGTTTTCGCGGGCAGGGAGCGGCGGACGCGTGTGCCGCGCCGTGCGCGGGTAAATCTCACTCTCAAGTGAGAGTGCCGCCCTAGAACGGCCATATTACGACTTTAGTCCCACAATCTGTAGTATGTTTCTGTCACAAACAAACTCCCAGCCGGTTTCAGCCGGCGGTGTAGGGAATACGCGCCTATCCCCCTCTGGAGAAAATATTTTTCTAAGAGATAAATCCTTCCCACTTAAGCATATTTTCTCTGGTTATGCACGCCAGAGTGGATATTCCTATCCTCCCCTATTCGGGCGTATAGGATAATTGTCGCATTTATATACTTGACGTACCGGACTCCCTTCCTATATAAAATAGGTCAAGGAGTTACCGGCCATGAACCTCAACGCCCGCATCTACCAAGACCCCGAAGCCGCCCGTAAGCACCTGGAAAAGCTGCTTTGGCCGGAAGGCCCCGTTTGTCCTCATTGTGGCGTCGTGGGCGAGGCTACGAAGCTCAAGGGCAAGTCCACCCGTCCGGGCGTCTACAAGTGCAAGCCCTGCCAGAAGCCCTTTAGCGTGACCGTGGGGACCGTTTTCGAGGACTCCAAGGTGCCCCTGAACAAGTGGGTACTGGCGACCGAACTACTTACGGCCTCCAAGAAGGGCATTTCCGCCCATCAAATCCACCGCATGTTGGGTGTGACCTACAAGACCGCGTGGTTCATGTGCCACCGCATCCGCGAAGCCATGATTGACCCCAATCCCGGTCCTATGGGCGGTGAAGGCCAGTCCGTGCAG
>DASTRG010000184.1:0-13367 GCA_035761325.1 Rhizomicrobium sp.
GGCCCCGCGGGGATATCATCACGGCGACCTGCGCAACGGATTGCTGGAGGCGGCCCGCGCCATCCTGGAGGAAGAGTCGCTGGCGGCATTGACCCTGCGTGCGGTCGCGCGCCGCGCCGGGGTCAGCCACGCCGCGCCGTATCGGCATTTTCCTAATCATGAGGCGCTTCTGGTCGAACTGGCTACCGAGGGTTTCGAAGAGTTGCGCGAGTCGCTGGCCGGGGCGGCGAACATGCCCGGCTCCGACTCGGATCGCATCGCCCACATTGGCGCCGCCTATATGCGTTTTGTGGCGGCCCGCCCGGCGCTCGCGCGGCTGATGTTCGGGGGCCAGCTTCCCAATCGCGATCAGTTTCCCACACTGGGACTGAAAGCCGATGCCATCGGCACCCAGATTGGCGATGCCTTGTCCGATCCGGCGCTTGGGCTGGCTGTCTGGTCCTCGGTACATGGCCTGGCCATGCTGGTGCTGGAGAATGTGATCGACCTGGGACAGCGCCGTTCGGGCCTGCATGTCCTGCCGGCGCGGACGGAGATCATCCTGCGCAGCCTGTTCTCAACCGCACGGGATTGACTACCGTTTGAGATTGGCCAGGAACTGCCGCGCCATCGCGTGGTAGAGCGATTCGCGCTGGATGGCGCGCGAGATGCCATATCCGATCAGCGCCGCCAGCAGCAGCGGCAGACGCATGGCGGTGGCGTCGGTCATCTCGCCGATGATGACAGCAGCGGTGATCGGCGCCTGCACTACGCCCGCGAAATAGGCCGTCATGCCCAGCAGCACGATAGCGCCCGGCGCATGGACATGAAGCGCGGCCGCGACGGTTTCACCGAGCCCAGCGCCGATGGAAAGGGACGGAGCGAACAAGCCGCCGGGTATGCCTGAACAGGTCGAGGCGACGGTGGCCAGGAATTTCAGCGGTGCAAAACCGAATGACATGCCGCCGCCTTCCACCGCCCGGCGGGCCGCTTCATAGCCGGTGCCATAGGTTGCCCCGCCGCTGGCCAGGCCACATAGAGCCACTATCATCCCGGCGATAAACGCCACAAGCATGAGGCGGCGCGGATTGGCCGCGACATAGGCACCTGTGAAGGCATTGATCCGCAGCACCGCGCGGGCGAACAGCGCACCCAGCACGCCGCCCGCGATTCCGCAAAGCGGCAGTGCCACCCAGTCAATGGTGACCGTCAGCATCGATGCGTTGCTGCCGAAATAACTGTAATTGCCCACCAAGCCCAGTGAGGCCATGCCCGCCAGGATCACCGCGATCAGCACCAGCCCGCTGGTGCGCTGCTCGAAGGCGCGGCCCATTTCCTCGATTGCGAAAACGATACCGGCCAGCGGAGTGTTGAAAGCGGCGGCCACGCCGGCCGCGGATCCCGCCAGGATAACGCCGCGCTGGCTGATCATCCGGCCGATGCGCGCAGATTGCAGCATGATCGCCGCGCCCACCTGCACGGTGGGGCCTTCGCGCCCGATGGACGCGCCGCACGCAAGGCCGAACAGGGTCAGGACGATCTTGCCGAAGGTCAGGCGCAGAGAGAGAATCCGGGATCTCAGGCCTGTGTCTCGAATGTGCCGCGCGGCGATCGCCTGAGGAATACCCGAGCCCTGGCTGCCGGGAAAATAGCGCGCTGCGATCCAGGCCGAGAGGGTGAAGCCGGCTGGTGTCAGGACCAGCGCGATCCAGGGATTGAACAGCATGGTGCGGAACAGCGCCGCCATCAAGGTCGCCGCGGCAGCGAAGGCCACGCTGACGGCGCCGACCGCCACTGCGCCGCCCCAGAAAACCAGCCGCATGCGCCACCGCCGGCCGGAAAGAAGACTCCTGTAGTGCCGTCTCTGGATAAACGAGTTATCTGACATGCCGGCGACGCTAGCGTCCCAGCAGGCGTGCCGCTTCGGGCGCGAAATAGGTGAGGATGCCGCTGGCGCCGGCCCGCTTGAAGCACGCCAGGCTTTCCATCATCGCGTTCGTGCGGTCGAAGGCGCCGGCGCGCGCCGCAAACTCGATCATCGCGTATTCGCCGGACACCTGATAGGCGAATATGGGAATGTTGAAATTGTGCCTCACCGCGCCGATCACGTCCAGATAGGGCAGGCCCGGCTTGATGATCACGCTGTCGGCGCCTTCCTCGATGTCCAGCGCCACTTCGCGCAGCGCCTCGTCGATATTGGCCGGGTCCATCTGGTAGGTCTTCTTATCGCCCTTCAGCCGTGCGCCCGAGCCGACCGCGTCGCGGAAGGGTCCGTAAAAAACCGACGCGTACTTGGCGGCATAGGACATGATCTGCACATGTTCGAAACCGTTTTCGTCCAGCGCGGTGCGGATGGCGCCCACACGGCCATCCATCATGTCGGAAGGGGCGATGACGTCGGCACCGGCCCCGGCCTGCACCAGCGCCGACTTGACCATCACCGCGACGGTCTCATCGTTCAACACTTCGCCGTCCCGTACCAGGCCGTCCTGGCCATCGCTGGAATATTCGTCCAACGCCACATCGGCGATCAGGCCGATGTCGGGGACGGCCGCCTTGATGGCGGCCAGCGCGCGGCACATCAGATTGTCAGGGTTGTAGGCTTCGCTGGCGGTCTCGTTGCGCCGCTCGTCCTGTGTGTTGGGAAAGAGGGCCAGCGCGGGAATGCCCAGCGCCGCGGCATCCTTCGCGGCCGCCACCGCCAGATCCACCGACAGCCTTTCCACGCCGGGCAGGGTCTTGATGGCGCTGCGTTCGTTCTTGCCGTCGATGATGAACAGTGGCCAGATCAGGTCGGACGGCGTCAGGCTGGTCTCGCGCACCATCGCCCGGCTCCAGGCAGTTCGGCGCAGACGGCGCAGGCGGGTCTCGGGATAGCTCATGCAAATGCTGTCTTGCCAATTCGACCGCTTCCACGCAAGTAGACGCGATGCAGCAGGATAGCCACATTCTAGCCGAAAAGCGGGGTGCGCTGGCCCTTCTGACCCTTAACCGGCCCCAGGCGTTGAATGCCCTGACCCCGGGCATGGTGGCGGCCATCGCGGCATCCCTGAGCGAATGGGCGGGGGATCCGCAAATTCGCACGGTGGCCATCCAGGGCGCCGGCGAGCGGGCCTTCTGTGCCGGCGGCGATATCCGGCTGGTACAGCAATCGGTTCTGGCGGGCGATGGCGTTGGCGCGAAGTTCCTGGCCGACGAATACAGGCTCAATGCCTGCATCGGCACCTATCCAAAACCTTTCGTGGCGCTGATGCACGGGTTCGTCATGGGCGGGGGCGCGGGCGTCTCGGTTCACGGCAGTGTGCGGCTGGCCGATCCGGAGATGTCCTTCGCCATGCCGGAAACCGGCATTGGCTTTGTGCCGGATATAGGCTCCAGCTATTTCCTCAGCCGCTGTCCCGGCGGGCTTGGCCTGTATCTGGGCCTGACGGGGGTGCGCATCGGCGCCGCAGACGCGCAGGCGGCCCGCCTGGTCGACCACATCGTGGCGCGTGCGGATTTTCCGGCGTTGCTCGAGCGGCTGGCGGACGGGCAGGCGCCGCAAGCCGTGGCGGAGGATTTTTCCCGCAAGTGCGCCCCGGACCGGGTTACGCCAGCCGTGCTCGCGCCGCATCGCCGCAGGATCGATACAGTCTTCGCGGCGTCATCGGTCGAAGCGATTTTGGAACGCCTGGATCGCGACGGCAGCGCGTTTGCGCGCGATACCGCGCAAATGCTGCGCAGCCGCTCGCCCACTTCGCTGAAGCTGGTGTTCCGCCAGTTGCACATCGCGCGCGGCCTGACCCTTCGGCAATGTCTCGCCATGGAGTACCGCCTCGCCATGCGAGTCATCGAAGGGCACGATTTCCGCGAAGGCGTGCGCGCCGCGCTGGTGGACAAGGATCGCAATCCGCGCTGGTGCCCCGCATCGCTCGCCGCTGTGCCGGAACAGGACATAGAAGCCGCCTTCGCGCCGCTTCCGCGCGAATTGTTCCACGATTGAATGTTTGGCCTTTACCGCGCGTTATCCGTGTACCGGTTTCCCGGTCTGCGCAACCGAGGTCGCACACAGAGCGATACGAATTTTACGAGCCTTTAAGACATCTCACCTAATCTGTCCGTAACAACAGGTGGGCTCCGCAAAAAGCGGGGAAGACAAATGACGGCACTGGCCAAACCGCAGGCTGCGGCGGCGCTTGACGGCGCCTCGGCAGTACGCAAACACTATCTCGAGACGCTCAATCTGGTAGAGCGGTTGCATCGTCAGCTTCTCGACGTGATCAAGGACGAACTTGATCGCCGTGATGAGCGGGAGATCAACTCGGTCCAGGCGCTTCTGCTGTTCAATGTGGGCGACCAGGAACTGACGGCGGGCGAATTGCGCACGCGCGGCCACTATCTGGGCTCGAACGTTTCCTACAATCTCAAGAAGCTGGTCGAAGGCGGCTATATCCATCACGAGCGCTCCGAAGCCGATCGCCGCTCCGTGCTGGTACGGCTGACGCGCAAGGGTGAGGCGGTGCGCGACATGCTGCGCGAACTGTTCGATCGTCACCTGCTTTCGCTGGAGGCGGTAGGCAATGTCGGCGGCGCCGACCTTGAAGGCTCGAACATCATCCTCAAGCGCATGGAACGCTTCTGGATCGACCAGGTCCGCTTCCGGCTCTGACCCGACTCGCCTAATCTGGCTCCATGAAGGGGCTCCCCACCGCGCTGACGCGTCATATGCGCTTTTATGGCGCGCTGGCTGCCGGCGTGTTGGCCTGGATTGCGGTAAGCAAGTTCGGCTTGGATGCCGCGGCGCTGGCGGGCGGCGATGTCTTCTATCTGGTGTTCTTGCTGTCGTGCGTCTCGTTTCTGGACCAGACACCGGATGACCTGAAGCACATGGCCAAGCGGGAAGACGAGGGCATCGTGGTGGTCGTGCTGATCACCCTGGCCACCATGATCTTCTTCGTGGTGGCGGTCTTCCTGGCGCTGAACGAAAAAAACCACGCCGATTTCGTGAAGCTGGCACTGGCGGCGGCCGGGGTGCCCCTTGGCTGGTGCGTTTTGCACACGGTGATGGCGTTCCATTATGCCGGCCTGCATTACTTCGACGATCCCGAAGTCGAGCGCGACGAGGGTGATTTGCAATTTCCCGGCAAGGCCGATCCGGGTGGGTGGGACTTTGTCTATTTCTCTTTCGTCATTGCCATGACGGCCCAGGTTTCGGACGTCGGCGTAACCACGACGCCGATGCGCCGGGCGGTGGTATTGCATGGCGTGGTGTCGTTTTTCTTCAACACCGTCCTCATCGCCATGGCGGTCAATTCGGCGGTGGCGATGGCAAGCTAACGCCTGGGTGGAAGTGGAATGAAACTGCTGACCCTGTGCCTGTATTCCTCATAGGCGGGGCGACGTTCCACAATCTTCTCTTCCATCGGGGCGACGCCCGTTACCTGCAGCAGTAGGACGCTCACCAGGATCGGCGACAGGATCAACCACCAGGCGTGGGTGGCGGCAAAGCCGATTAGGAAAAAGCCCCACCACATCACCGTTTCGCCGAAATAGTTTGGATGGCGCGACCAGGCCCAGAGGCCGTGGCTGAGCACCCTGTTCCGGTTGGAGGGGTCGGCTCGGAACCTTCCCAGCTGTAAGTCGGCTACCGCCTCAAACAGCATGCCGCCAGCCGCCAGGGCGATGCCCGCATAATCCATCCAGCCCAGCACGGGAATTCCGGACAGCATGGCGGCTACCAGGGGCGCGGGGATGAACCAAATGAGAATCGCTTGCAAAAGGAACACTTGGAACAAGCTCAACCACCACCAGCGCGGCCCGAACAATCGTCGCATGTCGGCACGACGGTGATCCTCGCCCTGATGGCGGGCATAGAGGTGTGCAGCCAGCCGGATGGCCCAGATATTCACCAGGAAAAGCACGGCGGAGGCCCTTGGACCGGCAGCGGAAACCATGAAGGCGGCGATATCGACCACCCCCGCAATGCCGGGCCCCCAGAATATGTCGACGATGCTCGCGTCCTTGGTGCGCAGCGAAATCAGCCAGAGCATGACCCCGGCGGAAACGGCGAATACAAGGCCCCAGAGCGGTGGCGAAAGAGGCATCAATGGCAGCACAGGCATGTGACAAATTGCGTGGAATCAAACACTTCTTTCGGTCTATCCTAAGCTGTCGGGGTACCGATCAGAGGCAGTTTCCATGACGTTTTCCTACCGGTCCAGCTTCCAGGAAGCTCTGGCAGCCCTGAAACGCGAGGGACGCTATCGCGTTTTTGCCGACATTCTGCGCGAATGCGGCGCCTACCCGAAAGCCGGGCTGTTCACAAACGGTGTCACCTATACCGACAGCAAGGGGTGGCCGATTACCGTCTGGTGCTCCAACGACTATCTGAACATGGGCCAGAGCCCGAAAGTTCTGGAGGCCATGCACCAGGCGATCGATGCCGTGGGCGCCGGCTCGGGCGGCACCCGCAACATCTCCGGCAACACCCACTATCATGTAGAATTGGAGCGTGAGCTGGCGGATTTGCACGGCAAGGAGTCCGCCCTGCTGTTCACCTCCGGTTTTGTCTCCAACGACGCGACACTTTCGACCCTGGCCAAGGTACTGCCCGGCTTGATCATTTTCTCGGACGAGCTCAACCATGCCTCGATGATCGAGGGGATTCGCCACGGCGGCACGGCGAAATATGTCTTCCGCCACAACGACATGGCGCACCTGGAGGAGCTGCTGAAGGCGGCCAATCCGGCTGCGCCCAAGCTGATCGCCTTCGAGAGTGTCTATTCGATGGAAGGCGAGTTCTCGCCGACCGAAGCGATCTGCGACCTCGCCAAGAAATATGGCGCGCTGACTTATATCGACGAAGTGCACAGCGTCGGCATGTACGGCCCGCGGGGGGCCGGCGTTGCCGCGCGCGACGGCACCATGGGCCGCATCGACATCGTTGAAGGCACGCTGGCCAAGGCCTTTGGCGTAATGGGCGGCTATATCGCGGCGAGCGCCGAGCTGGTGGACTGCATCCGTTCCTTCGCGCCGGGCTTCATCTTCACCACCTCGATCGCGCCGGTGATTGCCGCGGGCGCGCTGGCTTCGATCCGCCATCTGAAATCCAGCGATGCGGAGCGCGAAGCCCTCGCCGAACGCGCCGCTACCCTGAAGAAGAAGATGGCCGCGGCTGGCCTGCCGCTGATGGAAAGCCACAGCCATATCGTGCCGCTGATGGTGGGCGATGCCGCGTTGTGCAAGCGCGTCTCCGATAGCCTGCTGAATGACCACGGCATTTATGTGCAGCCGATCAATTATCCTACCGTGCCGCGCGGCACCGAACGCCTGCGCTTCACCCCGTCGCCCGCCCATACCGACGCGATGATGGACACGCTGGTCAACGCGCTGGTGGCGGTATGGGACGCCCACAAGCTCGCCCGCGCGGCTTGAACACCGAGCGCGCCATCTACGTCGAGTTCACCGTCCTGGGAAACATGATCAAGGCGACGGCCATCGACGCTGCCAGCGGTCTAGAGGCCAGCATTTTGGGGCCCGCTGGTGCGCTCCGGCCGGTGCTGGCGCAAGCGGCATGCCGCAAGCTGGACTATCTGGTCCGGAAGAAGTCTTAGCCCTTGCGCCGCCGTTTTGGCGGAGTGCTGCGCCCCAGTCCGAACTTCTTGGCGAAGTCGCTGCGCCGCTTGGCATAATTGGGGGCTACCATCGGATAGTTGGCAGGCAGGTTCCAGCGCTGGCGGTAATCGTCTGGCGAAAGCTTGTATCGTGAGCGCAGATAGCGCTTGAGCATCTTGAGTTTCTTGCCGTCCTCCAGGCAGACGATGTAGTCGGGCGTTACCGACTTTTTCACAGGCACGGCAGGGGTCCGCGGGAAGGTCCCGGCGGCTTCTCCGTTGCTCATGCCCCCAAGCGTGGCATGGACGTTTCGAATGATCAGGGGCAAGTCGCCCGGGGGAACGGGATTTTTGCTGACATAAGCGGAGACAATCTCCGTCACCATCTTGAGGATCTCGTCATCGCCGTCGTTACGCATCACGCCACTCCCTCCGAACACCGGCTGCGGCGGTCCGGGTGGCAAGGCCGGAACGCGGCAGGAACCGGGCTTTTGCGGCAGCATCGCGGCGTAAGTTGGGCCGCGGCTTCATTTTTCCCATCCAGTAACCCGTGGAATCACCGTTGATGACAGTGGTAATGAATCCCAATTCCCGGGCCTTTTTACAATCCTGTCCCGTGGCGCCAGCAAGATGCTAGATTTGGTGCGGCGAAGACGGTAAATCCGCCACTTCTGCGTGGGGGCGCTAAATCCACCCCCCTTTTCATCTCAAAGAGGCTTGCATGTCGGCCATCGTCAGTCCCGAACCGCGGAATTCCGGCTTTTTCACCAAAGACCTGGAGGTTTCGGACCCTGAAATCGCGGCCGCCATCCGGGACGAATTGAACCGCCAGCGGGAAAAGATCGAACTGATCGCAAGCGAGAACATCGTCTCAAGGGCGGTGCTGGAGGCGCAGGGGTCGATCCTGACCAACAAATACGCCGAAGGCTATCCCGGCAAGCGCTATTACGGGGGCTGCGAGTATGTCGATGTGATAGAAACCCTGGCGATCGAGCGCGCCAAGCAGTTGTTTGGCGCCGGTTTTGCCAATGTCCAGCCCAACTCCGGCAGCCAGATGAACCAGGCGGTCTTCCTGGCGCTCCTGCAGCCCGGCGACACCTTCATGGGCCTGGACCTGGCGGCGGGTGGCCATCTGACCCACGGCTCACCGGTCAATATGAGCGGCAAATGGTTCAAGCCGGTGTCTTATGGCGTGCGCCGCGACGACCAGCTGCTGGACATGGACGAGATTGCCCGGCTGGCGCGCGAGCACAAGCCCAGGCTGATCATTGCCGGCGGTACCGCCTATAGCCGGTTCTGGGATTTCAAGCGCTTCCGCGAGATTGCAGACGAGGTGGGCGCCTGGCTGATGGTCGACATGGCGCATTTTTCCGGCTTGGTGGCGGGGGGGGTGCATCCCAGTCCGATGCCGCATGCCCATGTTGTGACGTCGACCACCCACAAATCGCTGCGTGGTCCCCGTGGCGGCCTGATCCTGACTAATGACGAGGCGATGGCAAAGAAGATCAACTCGGCCATCTTCCCCGGCCTGCAGGGCGGGCCCCTGATGCATGTGATCGCCGCCAAGGCAGTGGCCTTTGCCGAGGCGCTGCGACCCGAATTCAAGGTCTATGCGAAGAATGTGGTGGAGAATGCCAGGGCGCTGGCCGCCGAGTTGAAATCGCAGGGCCTGGACATCGTGTCGGGAGGGACAGACAACCATCTGATGCTGGTCGACCTCAGGCCCAAGAGGGTCAACGGCAAGTACACCGAAAAGGCTCTCGACCGCGCCTCAATTACCTGCAACAAAAACGCCATTCCCTTCGACCCGGAAAAACCGTTCGTCACGTCGGGCATCCGGCTGGGCACCCCCGCGGGAACCACCCGTGGCTTCGGCATCGCCGAATTCCGCGAGATCGGCAAGCTGATCGTGGAAGTGATTGACGGCATGGCGGGCAAGAACCACGAGGACGGCGACGCCGAAGTCGAAGCGCGAGTGCGCGACAAGGTCGCCAACCTGTGCAGCCGTTTTCCCATCTACCCATAAACAGAAAGAGGCCAGGATGCGCTGCCCGTTTTGCGGACATGACGATAGCCAGGTGAAGGACAGTCGTCCTTCCGAAGACAATTCCGCCATCCGCCGCCGGCGCCATTGCCCGGAATGTGGTGGCCGCTTCACCACCTTCGAGCGCGTGCAGCTTAGGGAACTCATCGTGGTGAAGAAGAATGGGCGGCGGGAAGCCTTCGACCGGGACAAGCTGGAACGCTCCATAAACCACGCCCTGCGCAAGCGCCCGGTCGAGCGCGAGCGCGTGGACCGGATGGTCACTGGCATCGTCCGGCGCCTGGAATCCATGGGCGAGAACGAGATCCCCGCTAATGTGATCGGCGAACTGGTGATGCAGGCGTTGGCGAGTCTGGACAAGGTAGCCTATGTGCGCTTTGCCTCGGTCTATCGCAACTTCCGCGAGACCCGCGATTTCGAGACGTTGATCGGTGAACTCGAAGGCGACGACAAGTTGGAATGATGATTCCCTCCGGCTTCAATTTTTCTTCCGGCCTGTGCGCACGCTCATCTTTGGATCGCTGCGCGGCCTGGGCCCTTGAAGCCGTTTTCCCCCTCGCCGGCGCTTCGCGCCAAGGGGGGAGGTTGGATCGTGTTCGCTCCGGCAGGTCATGAACATCCTGATTGTCGAATCCCGCTACTTCCCGGCCGTCGCGGATGCGCTGCTCGACCGGGCAACCCTGGCACTCGAAAGGGGCGGCGCGCGGTTTGAGCGCTTCTCGCTGCCCGGCGTTCTGGAATTGCCGGCGGCGATCGCAGCAGCAGCGCGCAGCGGGCGGACGTTCGAAGGCTATGTCGCGCTGGGCTGTGTGCTGGGCCTTGCCGCCATACCCGATACGCTTTACCGCGAGACGGTGCGCGGATTGGTGACGCTGGGCACCCAGGGAATGGCGATTGGTAATGGTGTGCTCCTGGCGCCTGACGAGGACACGGCAATGGGCTTGGCGATGAATCAGGATGCGGGCGGTGATGCGGCGCGTGCCGTCCTGTCCCTGGTGGTTCTGCGCGAAAGACTGGGATTGTTGTCATGACGATTCAGGCTGAGGAACGGCGCTCGGCGCGGTTGGCCGCGGTCCAGGCGCTCTACCAGATGGAAATCTCGGGCGAGGACGCCGAAGAAGTGGCCGAGCAGTTCGTTGGCCATCGTTTCGCGGAGCTGGTCGAGGCTGGCATGCCCGCCCCCGACGAGGCGTTTTTCACCGCCATCCTGCAGGGCGTGCCCGCGCACCAGGTGGAGATCGACCGCGCCATTGCCTCGGCCCTTTCGCAGAACTGGAAGCTGGATCGGGTGGATTCCATCCTGCGCGCGATCCTGCGCTGCGGCATGTTCGAGCTTGTTGCGCGCCGCGATGTGCCCGCCAAGGTTGTGATCGACGAATATATCGCGGTCGCGGGCGCTTTTTTCGGCGGCGATGAGCCGGGCTTTGTCAACGCGGTTCTTGATTCGCTGGCAAGACGCAAGCGCGCGAAAGAATTCGGGCTTCCGGTGCCGGAAGGTGAAATAGAGTTCTAGCTGGCTGATATTCCGACATAAATTTTTCTTCATCATTTGTCTTTTTGTCGTGAAAACGGTCCCGCCGGGACACGCAAGCCATTCCTGCGACAGGACTTTCCCAGAATTAATGCTGGGCGGGACGCCATCATGTCATGACTTGGCTGTGTGCAGTGTTGGTGATGCCATGCCGCGGGGCATTGGTGTGACGCCTTTGCTTTGCGCCACAACAACAAGGGGAGGATTTTTCCATGGACATGAAGAAGCGTGATTTCCTGGGCCTGGCGGCCGGGGTCGGCGCCGTCGCCGGTCTGGCGGGCGCTGCCCAGGCACAGCCGAGGCGCCAGGTGCCGCCGGGAATGATGGGCGTTCGCACCGGGAGTCCCATTCTGGCGAACAGCAACAAGCAACCCTCGACGGTTGACTTCAACTACAAGCCGCGCCGTATCAACAAGGCGATCGAACTGTGGGAAGACGGCCAGCCGATCTATTACAACGGTTCCGGCCTCGGCCCAGGCGTGGACCCTTACGCCCAGGGCGTGAAGATGGCGCGCACTTGGTATGACGCCATCAACGTCGAGATGGAGCATGGCGCTCTCGACTTCTCGCAGCTGCGCGAATTCATGCGCGGCCTGGTCGATGGCGGTCCCACCCGCAGCGGCCACCGCACGCCGGCCGTGTTCGTCGAGACCTGCATCATCGGCCTGGACGAACCCTATATGCGCGCCAACAGCTGGGTGATCCAGCAATTGCTGGATTGCGGCGTCCATGGCATTCACATGTGCCATGCCCGCGACACCAAAGCGGTGCAGGTGGCGATGCAGATGGGCTGCCGCTACCCCTTCAAGCGTCCCGGCATCAAGGATCTGCCGATGCGCGGCCTGCGCGGTTCGTCGGCCGGCTATGCCGCCCAGATCTGGGGCGTTAACACCTTCAAGTACAATCATGTCGCCGATCTGTGGCCGCTCAATCCCAAGGGCGAGCTGATCTTCGGCGTGAAGATCGAGGACACCTATTGTGACGAACAGGTCGCCGGGACCATCGCTTTGCCTGGCATGTCGATGGCCGAATGGGGCCCGGGCGACCACAGCTACTGGCTCTATGGTCTTGATGTGATGCCCGAAGACGGCTCGCGTCCGCCGAACATCATGGACATGCCCGAGATGGTGAAGGTGCGCCAGACCGTGCTGGACCTGTGCAAGAAGAACAATGTGCGGTTCCTGAATGCGGCCAACACCGATCCCAACTCGTCGGACTTCGTCATCAAGCAGATCAAGGACGGCGCGATGGTGCTGGAATGCGGCGAGGACGCTGCCATCATGGGCCGCGAGTACACCAAGCGGAAAATGCCCGTTTGAGAATACCGGGCTGAAAGCACAGCCCGGCCAGCAGCATGCCTTGAAAGGGCGGCGTCGGATCGGCGCCGCCCTTTTTTGTTGTGCAGGTGCGAGATGACGGGGCGTTCCACAAGACGAAATGGGCGTTTCGTCTATCGGCTTGCGCGCGCGAGTCCGGGTGTGCAAGGTCACCTCTCGGGCCCGCGCGCGGGCATTGCATTTCTATGACATTTGCGGAGACCCCCATGGATATCAAGAAGCGAGACTTACTGATCGCCGGCGCGGCGCTGGGCGCCGGCCTGGCCGCCAGCGGCGCCAAGGCCCAGCCGGGCGAGCGGCCCATCAATTCGGGTACACAGCCATCCAGTGTCGACCGCAGCTACAAGCCGCGCCGCCTGAACAAGGTGATCGAGCTGTGGGAAGATAACCAGCCGGCTTATTACACCGGTCCCGGCATTGGGCCGGGCGTCGACCCGTATGAGCAGGGCAAGAAGATGGCCAAGACCTGGGCCGACGCCATCTGCTACGACATGGAGCACAATCCGCTCGACTTCACCTCCCTGCAGGCCTTCATGAAGGGCATCGCCGACGGCGGTCCCACCGCCAGCGGTCACCGCATGCCGTGCGTGTTCGTCTCCACGCCCATTATCGGCCTGAACGAGGCCTACATGTGGGCCAACAGCTGGGTGTTCAGCCAGTTGATGGATACCGGCATCATGGGCATCCACATCTGCCATGCCCGCGATCCCAAGGCGATCGAGGTCGCGGCCAGCGCCTGCGTGCGTTTCCCATTCAAGCGTCCGGGCGTGCCGCAGTTGGCGCACGAAGGTCTTCGCGGCTCTCCCCAATCCTATGCGCCGCGTATCTGGGGCGTGAACATGGGCAGGTACCTGCATGTCGCTGACACCTGGCCCCTCAATCCC
>DASTRG010000185.1:0-3025 GCA_035761325.1 Rhizomicrobium sp.
AGGTGGGAACCTGGTACAAGCATCACGGCCTTTCGCGCATCAGAAGCCACAAGGCGATCAAGCATCCCGAACTGTCGCGCGGCAAGGTGGTGTGGTCGCTGGCGATCCTGCTGTCGCTGATCTTCTCGAAGTTCTTCTATCTTGCCAGCATCGGCAGCTACTTCACCTTCTACCTGATCCACACCTTCGGCGTGTCGGTGCAGTCGGCCCAGGTGCACCTGTTCTTCTTCCTGGGCGCGGTTGCGGTGGGCACGCTGCTGGGCGGGCCCCTTGGCGATCATATCGGCCGCAAATATGTGATCTGGTTCTCCATCCTGGGAATGCTGCCTTTCACACTGATGCTGCCTTACGCCAATCTGTTCTGGACGGGCGTGCTCAGCGTCATCATCGGCCTGATCATGGCGTCGGCTTTTCCCGCGATCCTGGTCTATGCGCAGGAACTGCTGCCCGGCCGGGTGGGCATGATCTCGGGCCTGTTCTTCGGTCTGTCCTTCGGCATGGGGGGGATCGGGGCGGCGGTTCTGGGCGCGCTTGCCGACGCCAGCTCGATCGAATTTGTCTATAAGGTGTGCGCTTTCCTGCCGGCCATCGGCCTGCTGACCGTGTTCCTGCCAAACTTCAAGGGCTCCCGCGCGTGACTATTGAGAAGGTGCAGCGGCGGTATGCGGTCGCGGTATCGCCGCATCTCTTGTCGCTGGTCGATCCTGCCGACCCCAATGATCCCATCGCGCGTCAGTATTTGCCGTCTCTGGCGGAATTGACCCTGCTGGCGGAAGAGCGCGCCGACCCGATCGGAGACGCCGCCCATTCGCCGGTGCCCGGCATCGTCCATCGCCATGCCGACCGGGTGCTGTTCAAGGTCGTGGCGGCGTGTCCGGTCTATTGCCGCTTCTGCTTCCGCCGCGAGATGATCGGACCGGGACGGGAAAATGCGCTCACCCCCGCCGATTTCGATCGCGCGATCGGCTACATCGCCGCTCATCCGGAAATCTGGGAAGTGATCCTGACCGGCGGCGATCCCCTGATCCTGTCGCCGCGCCGCATCGCCGAGGTAACCGATCGGCTGGCCGCCATCCCCCATGTGAAGATCGTCCGCTGGCACACCCGCGTGCCGGTCACCGATCCGGCGCGCGTGACCGACGAGATGGTGGCGGCGTTGCAATCGGCCTGTGTCGCCACCTGGATCGCGGTGCACGCCAACCACCCGCGCGAATTTGCCTCCGAGGCCCGGCGCGCCATCGCGCGGCTTACCGAAGGCGGAATCGCGCTGGTCAGCCAGTCGGTCCTGCTGAAGGGCGTGAACGACAGCGTCGAGACGCTGGAGGCTTTGATGCGCAGCTTCGTCGAGAACGGCATCAAGCCCTATTACCTGCATCATCCCGACCTGGCGCCGGGTACGTCCCACTTCCGGCTGACGATCGACCAAGGCATGGCGCTGATGGCGCAGCTTCGCGCGCGGCTGTCCGGCCTGGCGATGCCATCCTACATGCTCGACATTCCCGGCGGCTTCGGCAAGGTGCCGCTCAATGCCGATCACGTCGCAAAGACGGACGGCGGCTGGCGCATCCGCGACATGCGCGGGGATTGGCACGACTATCCCAGCTAACGAAAGCTGGGCGGCGCGAAAGATAGAACGTCGATAACGCTATTTATCGTCGTCAAGCAGTAATGCTGGATATTTCGACCAGCGTATTTTCCGCCGCTCGTCCTTTGAAACCAGATCAAAAAGTCAGAATTTTCCACCAGATATAGCAATGCGCCCAGTTCGCTTGATGCCTTGATATCCTGAAGGGCCTCAAATGCATCGCCCTCGTCAAGTTTGCGATACGCCAGCGGTGAATCAAAAGAACAAACCATGTCCTGGCCTGTTCGATTCGTTAAGACAATGTCGAGAATGCCGCCATTTTCGATCAAGTGTTCGTCGAAGTCACCGGCGCTATTTTCAGAAATAAGCTTATAAGTGCTCATTCGGTATCTTACATCTGCTCCTGCGGGGCCTTGCCCCGCAGACGCTTGAAGAAGGCGCTGATCTTGTGGCGGAACTGTTCGCGCCGCACCACGCCCATGTCGGTCACCCAGTTGAGCTGGATCACGCGGCGAGGGCCCTCGAAGGGATGGAAGCCGTGCCAGGCATTGGGTTCGTTCTTGAAGATCAGCAGCGTGCCTTCCTCGGGCGGAACCTCGGCGATCACGTCTTCAAGGTTGTCGGGTGAGCGCAACAGGCGCAGGCGCCCCTCTTTCGCCTCCCAGGCATTGTTCATGTAAATCAGCACGGTGATGATCTTGGTTCGTGAATCGGTGTGGATCTGCCCGTCGCGCGCCGCCGACTGCCCGCGCGCGGTCACCATGGTGGGCCGGCCCTTCAGGCTGATGCCCAGCTTCCTCTCCACCGCCGCGGTGAAGTGCGGGCCTTCGATGGCATCGATCAGGGCGCGAAAGGCCGGGCCGTATTTCAGGGTCGGCAGGGGAAAGCTGCCGGGATGGACGACCAGCGGAAAGTCGGCGTTGATCGCCGCCATCGCATCAGCCCTGACGAAATGCGGCACCAGGGCATAGGCGAAGGGCTCGCGTGCCAGCGGCGCGGCCTCGAAGGCGTCAAGGTCGATCGGCAATTCGCTCGGAAACGCGCTCATGATGCGGAAATACCGCGTCGCCGGAAAAAAGGCAAAAGAACGGTTGTTCCGGCGGCAAGCGAAGGGTGCGGGGGACCGGAAAGAAAACGGGAGAGAGGGTCTTCGTGCCCTCTCTCCCAGAAACCGGAACGCCTGTTTTGCCCCTGGGCGATCCGGTATCCGCCCCCGGCTTAGTTCACGCCGTAATGGATTATCTGGGCGGTATTTCCGACGGCGCTGGAAGACAGGCCGACGCTCTTGCCGACATTGAACATGTTGGCGTTGACGTTGGAGACACTGGCCGAATTGCTGATCTGCTTGGTGACGATGGGGAAGTTCGGGGCGTTGGAGTCGGCCTCGAAGCTGTTGGCGATCGCCGATCCCTGCACCACCGCATTGCCCGCGACGTTGGT
>DASTRG010000186.1:0-6445 GCA_035761325.1 Rhizomicrobium sp.
ACCAGCCCTTCCAGGGTTTCCCATGTCAGGTTCAGGCCGTCGAAATCGGCGTAGCGATGCTCGAGTTTCGTCACCAGCCTGAGCGTGTGGGCATTGTGATCGAACCCGCCAATGTCGCGGGTGGCGGCGTCCAGCGCTTCCTCTCCGGCGTGACCGAACGGCGTGTGGCCCAGGTCATGCGCCAGCGCCACCGTCTCGGCCAGGTCCTCGTCGGCCTTGAGGGTGCGCGCCAGGCTGCGGGCCAGTTGCGCGACCTCGAGCGAGTGGGTCAGGCGGGTGCGGTAATAATCGCCCTCATGCTGCACGAAGACCTGGGTCTTGTGCTTCATGCGGCGGAAGGCGCTGGAATGGATGATGCGATCGCGGTCGCGGGAATAGCAGGACCGGGTGGGGCTTTCGGTTTCGGGATAAAGCCGGCCGCGGCTGGTGCCAGGGCGGGCGGCATAGGGGGCATGGGCGCCCGGCGGGCTGACAACGGGGCCCAGAAGGTGCCCTGCGGGAACGGCGGGGTTGGTTTCGGCCATGCCGGGGACTACATAGAGGGCTGGCCGCGAACTGCAAGTGCCCCGCGGCAGAACCGGAATTTCGCCATGACCGCCATGCCCGTTACCATCTCCGACCGTGCCGCCCGCCGCATCGCCCAGATCCTGCAGGCCGAGGCCCAGCCCGCCATGCTGCGTCTGGCGGTGACAGGCGGAGGGTGCAGCGGGTTCCAGTACAATTTCGCGGTGGACGACGCGCGGACCGAGGAGGACCTGGTGCTGGAAAAGGACGGCGCCACGGTCGTGATCGATCCGGTGTCGCTGGATTTCCTGCAAGGCGCCGAGATCGACTTCACCGACGACCTGATCGGCCAGGCCTTCAAGGTCAACAATCCCAACGCGACCGCCAGCTGCGGCTGTGGCACCAGCTTTTCCGTCTGATGAAAATTGCCACCTGGAACGTCAATTCGATCAAGGCACGGCTGGAGCCGGCACTGGCCTGGGTAAAAGACGCCCGGCCCGACGTGCTGGCGCTGCAGGAGATCAAATGCGTCGATGACGCCTTCCCGCGCGAGCCGTTCGAGGCGCTGGGCTATAATTGTGCCGTACACGGACAGAAGACCTATAACGGCGTCGCCCTTCTTTCGCGCCGGCCGATGGAGGACGTCACCCCGCGCCTGCCCGGCGGAGACGACACCGACGACCATGCCCGTTACCTGGAAGCGCTGGTGACCGGCGACAAGGGCGTGGTGCGGGTGGCCTCGATCTATGCGCCCAACGGCAATCCCCGGCCGGGCCCCAAATTCGATTACAAGCTGGCCTGGCTGGAGCGGCTGCGCGTGCATGCCCGGGACCTTCTGGCCAATGAGGAGCCGGTGGTGCTGATGGGCGATTACAATATCATCCCCACCGACCTGGACGCGGAAAAGCCGAAGAACTGGCTGAAGGATGCGCTGTTCCAGCCGGAATCGAAGGCCGCGCTCAGGCGCATCGAGAATCTGGGCTATACCGATGCCTTCCGCAGCCAGCACCCGGAAGGCGGCCATTACACTTTCTGGGACTATTTCGGATCGTGGGAGCGCAACAACGGCATCCGCATCGACCACCTGCTGCTCTCGCCCCACGCCATGGACCGCCTGAAGGCGTCAGGCATCGACCGCCAGGTGCGTGGAGCATCGGAGAAGCCATCCGACCATGTGCCGGTGTGGGCGGAGCTGGATGCCTGAGGCGGCGCGTGATGGCGCGCGCCTTCGCCATCTGTCCGCCCCATTCTGCGTTATAGTGCCCATTATCCCTGCCGGACCGATCATGGCTTTCCGTTTCGCCTTCGCAGCACTTCTGGCTTGCGCCTTCCTTCCCGCATTGTGCAATCCATCGGCGGCGGCGGACAGGCGCATCTATAAAGTCGACAGCGTGATCGCCACCTCCAAGGCCAAGGGCCGGATCGTTGTGGTCCAGGCCAAGGGCGCGGTGTCGACCGGCGGCTGGCGGCAGGGCCGGCTGCACCTGCTGCACAATGACGGCAAGACCCTGACGCTGGAATTCCTGGCAGCCCCGCCGCCGCCGGAAATGACCGTTATCGAGCAACTGGTGCCGATAACGGCCAGCGCCGAAATCCGTACCCGCCGGCCCGTCGGCTCCGTCCATGTGGTGGCGGATGCCAACGAGGTCACCACCCAGGTCCTTCACTGATATCGGGGCCGTCTCCGGTTCGCTGAACCGGCGATTCCAGAAACCGGACGTCAAACCAAAAGTCATTCAGGGGGACCATCATGCAGATCGACGTCATTTCCGACACGGTGTGTCCCTGGTGCTTTATCGGCAAGCGCCGGCTGGGCCGCGCCATGGCGCTTCGTTCCCGCGTCGAATTCGATGTGAAATGGCGGCCCTTCCAGCTGGACCCCACCGTTCCGAGGAGCGGGATGGAGCGCGCGGACTACATGGCCGCCAAGTTCGGCGGCGACGCACAGATCGCGCGGATGGATGCCATCATCGCGGCCGAGGGCTCCAAGGAGGGCATCGAATTCGACTTCGCCGCCATCCGGCGCCGGCCCAACACCCTGGACTCCCACCGGCTGGTGCATTGGGCGGAGGCGGCGGGCGTGCAGGACGATGTCGTGGAACGGCTTTTCATTGCCTATTTCGAGAATGGCGAGGATATCGGCGACATCCGTGTGTTGTCGGACATCGCCGACTTCTGCGGCATGGACGGAATCGAGGTTGCGCGCCTGCTCGAAAGCGATGAGGACATCGCGCTGGTGGAGCGCGAGGACCGGCTGGCCCGCGAAATCGGCGTGACCGGCGTTCCCGCCTTCATCTTCGGCGGCCGGGTGGCTGTGTCGGGAGCGCGGGAGCCGGAAATGCTGGCCCAAGCAATCGACCGGGCGCTGGAGACGGCGGATACCTCCGGCGAAGATGAAGAAGGCGACGAGGCCTAGCGCCCGCTGGGGGCATACCATTTCAGCCAGAATGGCGCGCGCTGGTCCTGGCAGACCACATCGGTGGCGCGGCCGGTGCCGCTCATGTCCTTGGTGAGGCAGCCGGCGGGCGCCATGTCGTTGTCCATCTGGTAGCGGGTCCAGCGCGTGCCGTCCGCGTCGGCCTTGTAGAAGAACAGACCGGCCGCCAGACCATTGCCGCCCGCCACGATTTCGGGCCGGCCGTCGCCGTCGACATCCACCAGTGTCAGGGCATGACCGCCCTTGAGCTGATCGTCGATGACCTGGCGCGTATATCCCCCGCTTGCGTCGGCCACGTGCACCACCACCATGTTGCCGTGGAAGGGTTCGACGGTGACGAAAAATTTCTTCCCGTTGAAGGTGCCAATGGCGGCTTCGCCGGAGCCGCCGCCCGGCCAGGGCGCGTCCCTGCCGGGTGTCAGCCGCACACGGTCCCATTTGCCATGGTGCAGCATGTGCGCGTATGTGCCCGAATAGCCGGACGTGATGACATCGTCATGGCCGTCGCCATCCCAGTCGGCGATGGTCAGACCGTGCACGACGCCGCGGTTTTCCAGGGTGATGGTTTCGCGTTTCCAGTTGTCGTCGGAGCGGTAGACATAGAGCGGCGTCACATTGCGGTCGGGATCGGGAAAACCGGTGGCGGTGCCCGCCAGGATCGGCGCGACGATGATCGCCGGCTTTCCGTTGCCTTCCACATCGGCAAAGCGCACCCGGTGGGTCGTCGGCACATTGTCGATCGCCCGCTGGATATTCCACGGCCGCGCGGAATCGCCGTCATGGTGCAGGATGGCAATGGCGCCGGTATCCTTGTGAGGATCGGTGTTGAAGTGATAGGCGAGCACGATCTCGGGCACGCCGTCGCCGTCGATATCAGCGGCGTCCAGGTATACAGGCTTGGGCGCGTCCTTTTCGCGGACGACCAGGTGCGGCGTCCATGCCGGATTCTCGTACCAGTAGATCGCCTCCCCGCTCAGCCCCAGCGCGACCAGGTCGGGCTTGCCGTCATGGTTGAAGTCGGCCACGGCGGCGGAATAGCCGCCGGTGATGTCCTTTGCGACGACGTGGATGCCGAAAGGCGCGGTGATGGGCGGGCTGGGCGCGCCCTTCGGGGCGCCCTGAGCCCGAACGGCAGGAATAAGCGCGGCAGGAACGAGCGCGAAGGAAACGGCGGACAGCATCGACAGCATGGCCGGTCCTGCGCGCATGACGGTCCCCCTTTTGGCGGCGAAAGCTAGGCCGATTTGCGGCGGCAAGCAAAGTGGCAGGGAATGGCCCTGGGCAGGCTCACCCTTCGACGCGAAATTGCGTGACGGCCATGCCGGCATGCAATGAGCAAGGCTGCGTAAGGCGGAGAGGGTAGCTTGAATTACGCCGCGTCGGAGACCACGCGGTTGCGGCCGCTGCGTTTGGCCCGGTAGAGGGCCTGGTCGGCGCGGTGCAGCAGTGCCTCGGCGCTGTCGGATGCGCCCTCATAGCGGGCGATGCCGATGGAGATGGTGATGTTCAGCTGGTGCGGGGCGCGGCTGATCATGATCGGGTTGGCCTCGATCGACTGGCGCAGGCGCTCGGCGATGTTGGTGGCGAAGGCAATGTCGGTATCGGGCATGGCGACCACGAATTCCTCTCCGCCATAGCGGCAGGCCAGGTCGATGCCGCGCACATTGGCGGAAATCCGGCCGGCAAATTCCTTCAGCACCTCGTCACCGATGTCGTGGCCATAGGTGTCGTTGACCTGCTTGAAGAAGTCGATGTCCATGATCACGAACGCCAGCGGGCGGCCATGGCGCCGGGCACTGGCCATCAACGCATCCAGGTGGCGGCCCATGTAGCGGCGGTTGTGGAGCCCGGTGAGCTGGTCGGTGATCGCCATTTCCAGGCTGAGCTGCACATTGTGGCGCAGCCGGTCGGCGTAGCACTTCTTGCGCAGCTGGGTGCGCACGCGTGCGACCAGCTCGTTCTTGTCCACCGGCCGGGTGAGATAGTCGTTGACGCCCATCTCCAGCGCCTGGGTAAGCTTGCGGCGGTCGCCGTCGGACACGACCACAAGGATCGGCACATGGCGGCCCTCGGGCAGGGAGCGCAGTTGCGAGCACAGGCGCAAGCCGTCAAAGCCGCGCATGCCAAGCGATACCACGATGAGGTCGTAATCGCCGCCCTTCACGCGCACCAGCGCTTCCTCGAAGGTGTCGGCCGAGGACACCTGATGCGACGGCTGGAGAGCGGCCGTGAACCAGCCCACCGATTCGGCGCGGTCCTCGATCACCAGGATACGGCCGGACAGATTGTTTTCCACCAGCGTCTCGGCCGGGTCGACCAGTCCCATGCCCTGGCCTGTGGTTTCACGCATCCGAAGTTCGTCGGTCATCAGTTTCAGGCGCACCAGCGAGCGCACGCGGGCAAACAGCGCCGAATCGTCCACCGGCTTGGTCAGGAAATCGTCGGCGCCCGCCTCAAGCCCCGCCACACGGTCGGAGGACTGATCCAGCGCGGTCACCATCACCACGGGCACATGGGCGGTCCTGGGATCGGCCTTGATGCGGCGGCAGACCTCGAACCCGTCCATGCCCGGCATCATCACGTCCAGAAGCACGATGTCGGGCACCTGTTCGGACATGCGGGTCAGGCATTCCTGCCCGTTGAACGCGGTGACGACCTCGAAATACTCGGCCGTCAGCTTGGCTTCCAGCAGCTTGACGTTGGACAGAATATCGTCGACGACAAGAACCCGCGCTGTCATCGGCCTATCCGATGAAACGGCGCACGGTGTCCAGGAAGCTGGTAACCGAAATGGGCTTTGAGATGTAGGCTTCGCAACCGCCCTGGCGGATCACTTCCTCGTCGCCCTTCATGGCGAAGGCGGTGACGGCGACCACCGGAATGGCCTTGAGCGAGTCGTCCTCCTTGAGCCACTTGGTGACTTCCAGGCCCGACACTTCGGGCAGCTGGATGTCCATCAGGATCAGGTCCGGGTGGTGTTCGCGGGCAATGTCCAGCGCCTCCATGCCGTCCTTGGTCTGCAGGATGTTGTAGCCATGCGCGTCCAGCAGGTCGTGAAAGAGCTTCATGTTGAGCTCATTGTCTTCCACGATCAGAACCGTCTTGGTCTTGGCGTCCATGACTTCGTGCTCCGGCGTGGCTTCCCCTGCCCGCGGCGCGCCGGGGCTTCTGGCTGTTGTGGAGTATTAGGGCAGATGTCTTAACGCTCCCTTGACGCTGGTCCCGCTGCCGGATCGCGGAATGGCCGCCAACCCCTTGTCCTGGCTGGAATTTGGCGACCTGGTTCCACCCGGAAGAGATTGGGCACACGCGCCGGTCGCCGCTATAGTCCTGCCATGACCCTGGAGCGCGCCGAGATTCTCTGCCTGGAGGGCCTGGGCTGGCTGGCCGGGGACGAAGACGCCCTGACCCGCTTCCTCTCCATTTCCGGCGCCGACATCGCGGCCCTGCGCCAGGCCGCCGAAAACCGCGATACGCTGCTGGCGGTTGTCGAATTCCTTCTGA
>DASTRG010000187.1:0-11791 GCA_035761325.1 Rhizomicrobium sp.
GCGATAATCGCGGCCAGTTCCTTGGGATCGACCTGGCCTTCGGTATTGTCCTGTGCCGCTGCCAGGCCGGCGGTGCAGGCCAGCGCCGCCGCCGCTGCCATCCATGATCGCATGCCCGTTCCCCGTCTCTGCGCCAGGCGAGCCTAGCGCAGGCGGACGGGCCTTGCCTATCCGGCGAAGCGGATGCCAAAGCGGATGGCGCGGCCAAGCCCGTCATAGACCTGGGTGTTGGTGAAGCTGGCGCCACTGGTCGTGGCGATGGTGGGCGGCGCCACGTCGGTGACGTTGTCCATCGCGCCATACAGCGCAACCGTCTGCGACACCTGCCAGGCGGCGCGCAGATCGAGATAGGCGATGGCGGGAATGGAATTGTCGTCCACCAGCCCGGCAATGTCGCCGCCCGTCAGCACGCCCCCGACGTAGGACGCGGACTTCAGGCCGGGCACGCCTTGCGTGCCGTTGGAAAGCACCGCCGAACCGATGAAGCGCCCCTGCGCGGTCAATGACAGGGGCCCCTCCGCATAGGTGGCCGCCAGCACCGCGCGAAACTTGGGCACACCACTGGCATAGACGTCGGGGCTGGCCCCCAGCGCGCCGGCGCGGTCGTAGGTGATGCCCTGCGCCGTGCGGGTCTGCTGGTCGGTGTAATTGCCCGTCAGCTCCCAGCTCAGCGTGCCGTCAAGCAATGGGCGGGTGTAAGCGGCCTGGAAATCCAGTCCCGAAACCGAATCCACCGCCGAATTCAGCGGAAAGACATTGACCTGCGACGGCTGGGCGCCGCCGGTGAACACCAGTTGCGGACAATAGATCCGCTGGCCCGCCAGGCAGCGGTCGATGATGGTCTGGAAGTCCACCGTATCGATCGCGCCATGGATGTTGATGGAATACCAGTCCGCCGAAACGGTCAGGCCCGGAACCGCCGATGGCGTCAGCACCACGCCGCCCGATACGGTGACCGCCTTCTCGGGCTGAAGTCCGACATTGCCGCCCTGCAGCGCGAAGCAGGAATAATAGAGCGAGTTTGACGGATAGCGGCACTGCTGCGCCGACAGGATGCCGGGCGAGAACAGCTCGGAGATCTGCGGCGCGCGGATGTCCAGCGACCAGCTCGCGCGCAGACGCACCTGTTCGTTCGCCTGGGAGACCAGGCCCAGCTTCCAGGTTTCGACCGTGCCGCTGGTGGAATAGTCCGTCAGCCGGCCTGCGGCGTTGACGTCCAGGCTGTCGACGACACTGTCCCTCAGCAGGGGCGCATCGACTTCCAGAAATCCCTCGCCCACATGGTACTGGCCGCGATAGGGCAGGAAGTTGCCCGCCGCCCACTGACCCGTGGCGCCCAGCGGATCGGCCTGCGTCACCCCGGCCTGTTCGTGCCGGTATTCGCCGCCCAATGCCACCGCCACCGGTCCCGCCGGCAGGCCAAACGGCAAGGTGCCCTGCATTGCGCCCGACAGCACATCCTGGTTCAGCACGATGGTCTCGTTGTCGCGGATGCCCGAGCTGGGATCGCGTCCCGGATTGACGTAGCGCAGCGCCGTCTCGGAGGCGACATTTTCGCCCAGCACATCGAGCGGCTGGCAGCCCGCCGCCGCCGCGACGCCCTGCAGCAGGGCACGGCACTGGATGGTGCCGATGGGAAGGCCGCTGGTGCCCTGGTTGGCGGCGGTGACGCGCACCGCATCGACGGCATAGTTCAGGCGCGAAGACAGGCTGTTGTTGTAGAGCGTCTGGCGCTCGCGCACGGTGCCGTGCTGATAATAGGTCTTCCAGCTCCAGTCGCCGCCCAGTTCGCCTTCCAGCGTGAACACGCCGCGCATCAGCGCGCGGTTGTTGACATTGCAGGGAAAGCCGACGGTCCGGCACAGCGCGCTGCGCGCGTAACTGCCCGCCGGCATGTTGTTGAGATTCTGCGAACCGATGTAAAGCGCCTGGGCCGGGGTGGCCGCAGTGCCGGGCGTGCCCAGCGCCGCGTTGAAGCCGTTCGACAATGTGCCGAACATGGCGGCGATCGAGGGATCGAGCCAGGGATTGTCCGGCCGCACCGTCAGCAGCGCCTGGCGCAACCCGCCAAGGCTGCGCGCGCCCGACAGGCCGTAATTCAGCTGCAACGAGGCACGCACCCCATCGGTCAACTGATAGCTGGCATAGCCGAACAGGGTCGTGTGGTTATAGGGCACCGCCAGCGGCGTGAAGCGCAGCGCGCCGGTCTGTTCGTTGTTGGTGCAGCCATTGTAGCAGTTGGTGCCGAAGATGGTGCCGTAATGGAATGGCGAGACCGCGCCATTGCCGGTGAAGCCAAGTCCGACGAGTGCGTTCGGCGCCAGGGCGGAGCCGGCGCCGCCCGCCGTGCTGGCGTCGATCAGGCCGCCCTGCGTGACCTGGATGTTGCCGACATGATCCTGATGCACGAACAGCGGCGCACCGGGCGCGTAGGCGGGATTGCGCACCAGCGCGGTGCCCTTCCACCAGCCGGCCTGCCCCATGAACACGCCGTCGGGGCTGGTGGTGTAATTGCCGCTGAAAACCACATGGCCGCGGCCGCCGGCAAAGGCGCTGCCGAACGCGCCTTCCAGCGCCACCTTGCGCTGGTCGAAATTCGTGTCGTCGCCCAGGGTCAGGCTGGCCTTGGTGCCCTCGAACTCCTTGTCGATGACAAGATTGACCACGCCCGCCACCGCGTCTGAGCCCCATGCGGCCGAGGCGCCGCCGGTGACCACATCGACGCGCTTGATCAAGGTCGCCGGCAGGGTGGCCAGATCCACGCCGCCGCCCAGAATATTGGAAGACACCACGCGCTGGCCGTCGAACAGCACCAGCGTGCGCGCCAGCCCCAGATTGCGCAGCGCCACAGTATCCAGGCCCGCATCGCCCTGGGAGACATCGAGCGCGTTGCCGCCATTGTTCAGCGACGCGGAGGCGCCGGTAGACGGCAGTTCGCGGATCAGATCGCCGATGTCGATCTTGGCGTCACGGACGATCTTCTCCGTGCCGATCACCGTGACGGGCGTGGGAGCCTGGTAACCGGCCAGCGATATCCGCGAGGCCGACACCACGACGGTTTCAGGGACAGGCGCCTCGTCCTGGGCGGCGGCGGGCCTGGCGAGGGATACAAGGGCAATGGCCGCAAGCGTGCGGGTCGGGGACATGATGGCGTCTCTGACGGGCTTCTGCGGCTTCGTGTAGGATCGCAAATATGAAGGAATTGACACTTTGCCCGGCGCAATTGTCCCACAAGGGCAAAAAGTTCCGCACACGGCCCCGTGTTTTCACCGGCTTTGGAGCCCAAGCCGTGACGGCGCGACATTTTGGCATACACCGTCACGCCCGGTTGTCGCCGTGAATGCTGCCGCGGTGAAAGCGTACTGAGGTTGGCATGACGGCAATGGCCGAGCACTTCATTCCCGTGGGCGCACCGACCCATCGCCGCGTCATGAGCCGGCTGGAAACCGCGCTGGCGGCGCGGCGCAATGTGCTGGAGATCATCCCGGCGCTGGCCTATCGCCAGCCCATCGTCTCGGGCGAAATGCTGATGCGCTGGCACATGCTGGCGGACCCCGCCGGCTATCGCCGGGTGATGAGCGACAACCTGGCGAACTATCCCAAGTCCGAGATCATGCGCCGCATGCTCAGGCCCGCCATTGGCGAGAGCCTGTTCAATGCCGATGGCGCCGACTGGCGCTGGCAACGCCGCGCCGTAACGCCCGTCTTCACCCATCGCAATGTCGTGACCCTGGCCCCTGCCATGACCGCCACCGCCGAAAGGGCCAGCGCGCGCCTGAAGGGCGGTCGGCGGGCAGAGATGGTGGGTGAAATGCTGACCGCCACTTTCGACGTGATCTGTGATGTGGCGCTGTCGGGGCGCGAACATTTCGACGGCAGCGCTTTCAGTGCAGCCATCAGCCGCTATTTCCAGACCGCGGGCCGCGCCTCGCTGCTGGATTTCCTGGGCGTGCCCGAATGGTTTCCCCGGCCCGGCGAACTTCTGGCCGGTGCGTCGGTCAGGACCATGCACGAGATGGTGGCCGGCGCCATCGATTCGCGGCGGCAGGCAAATACGGCCCCCCGCGGCGCCAACGATCTTCTGGATTACATGCTGGCGGCCGAGGATCCGGAGACCGGCCATCGGATGAGCGCCGAGGAGCTGGTCTTCAACATGCAGTTCTTCATCGTGGCCGGCCATGAGACCACTGCGCTGGCGGTGGCCTGGGCATTGTATCTTCTGGCCAACAGCCCTGCGGAACAGGCCAGGGCGCGGCTTGAAGCCAGGGCGCAGCTGGGCACCCGCGCCGCCACCGCGGCCGATGTGGAGGCGATGGCATTCATCACCCAGGTGCTGGAGGAAGCCATGCGGCTCTATCCGCCCGTGGGCCTTCTGGCCCGCACGGTGCTGGCCAGGGACGAACTGTGCGGCCGCACGATCGAGCCGGGCGACGTCTTGTTCCTGCCCGTCTGGGCGCTGCACCGTCACCAGATGTGGTGGGAGCAGCCGGAATTGTTTGTGCCGTCGCGATTCGAAGCGAATGTCCGCCGCGATAAGTATCAGTACCTGCCTTTCGGCGCGGGGCCGCGCGTCTGCGTCGGCGCCGACTTTGCCATGATGCAGGCGCGAATCATCCTGGCGACGCTGCTGGCGCGTTTTCGCTTTACGCCCGCCGGCCCCGGCCCAAAGCCCGTCATGTCGATGACGGTGCGCCCCGATCCGGGCGTGTTCGTGCAGGTGGAAGAGATCGGCTGACGCGGAACGGCCCGGCGCTTTCGCAATCGCAATATGGGCGTAGCTGCCGCATCCGATTTGGACGACCCACCGGGCTGCAGAGCGAAAGCGAAACATCGGGTTCCACGGTATTCGCCCCTGAGATGGCGCGGCGCGCGTGCGGTAATTGAGCACAATCAAGACCGGATCTGCCCGGAAAAGAGCCCATTCCCGCCATGATGTTTGCTCAGGGTGCGCGCGGTGCGGGGGATACAAGGAGAGAAAATCCATGCAGAGGATGAAACCTGCAATCGTCGCAGTCATGGCCGTGGGTGCATTCAGCCTCGGCGGCTGCGCGACAAAGGACTATGTCAATGAGCAGGTCGCGGCGGTAAACGCGAAAGTGGAGGGGACCCAAAGCCAGGTCGCGCAACATCAGGCACATTTGGCCAAGCTCGACCAGACGACCCAGGACGCGCTTAGCCGCGCCGAGGCCGCCGGCAAACTTGCTGAGGGAAAGTTTCTCTATTCCATGGTCCTGTCCGATGATTCGGTGAAGTTCCCGGTGGACAGTTCCAGACTTTCCCCGGAAGCCGAGCAGCGCCTGCTGGACTTCGTGGATAAGCTCAAAAACGAAAACCACAACGTCTATCTTGAAATCCAGGGCCACACCGATTCGACCGGATCCAAGTCCATCAACCAAAGGCTGGGCGAGGAGCGTGCCGAGGCCGTGCGTCTTTTCCTGAACGAGCACGGCGTGGCGTTGAATCGCATGTCGACCATTTCCTATGGGGAGAAGGATCCGGTGGCCAACAACAAGACACGCGCCGGCCGCGCACAAAACCGGCGCGTCGTATTGATTGTGATGTCCTGACCGGCTGGGGCCGTGCCCGATTTCGGGCCGGCCCTATCCTGCCTTTCGCGCGGCCGGCGCGCCGCGGCGCAAGCCCAGAAGGTCGGACCAGCGCCAGTCACCCGAACCGATGGCAAAGCGCGTGCCTCCCTCGGCCAGGGACAACAGCACCAAGCCATGCATTTGGGCCTCACGGCAGGCCGGCGGTGCGAAGGCGACTTCCCACATGACCGCCTCGCGCACGGCCGCAAGTCCCTTTCCTTCCTGACCGCCCGAGCGCACCCAATCGCCATTCCAAAGCAGGATGGCTTTGCCGGCCAGATGGGCGTCGGCCACCGCGCTGTGCACCAGCCGGTCGCGCCGCAGGGCTTGCTGCACCAGCTGCGCGGTGTCGCATCCTCCCATGCCTGTGCCGCCTTCGCCGGCGCGCGTCGCCCCTGCCAGATCCGAATCGCTCAGCAGGCTGGAATCGTCGGGCTCGCTTTCAGCCATGACGACATCGGGCATGGTTACGCGCGGCCGCGTTGGCTGGATAAGTTCGACCTCGGGTGCCCCTTCCGGCTGGTTCTCCGCTGTCTTGGGCAGGGACTTGGGCGCCTCCGTCAGGCTCAGCATTATGGGTGCGGGCTCGTGCCGCGGCGGCGAATGCGCGGCAGAGGGCCAAAACAGCGAGCCCAGCACCATCAGATGCACCCCGATGGTGAACCCCCCGGCCAGGAAGCGTATGCGGCCCCGGCCCGGTTCTGCACCGGCAGCGGGCTGCTGCCTGAGCGCAGGCCCTTCTAAGCCCGTATCCACGGCGGATGGTCTCTCCCAAGCGTCACAATACAGACAGGGCGCACAGCACCATGATCATGGGGCAGGAACATGGCGAGGCCGGTCCCGCCCTTTGCCCCGCCGCGGGCGGGACAATCACTGGCTGAGAAAATCCTGGACGAACGCCGTTCGCGGTTCCCGGCGAACATCGAGGGGCGCACCATATTGTTCTATGCGCCCGTCCTTCATGATCGCCACCAGGTCGGCGACCGCGAAGGCCTCTTCCTGATCGTGGGTCACAAACACCGTCGTGACTCCGGCATGGTCATGGATGCGGCGAAGATCGGCACGCAGTTCCTTGCGCACCTTGGCATCCAGCGCGCCGAAAGGCTCATCCAGCAGAAGCATCCTGGGTTCGATCGCCAGGGCGCGCGCCAGGGCAACGCGCTGGCGCTGGCCGCCGGAAAGCTGGCTGGGATAGCGCGATTGCAGACCCGCCAGCTGTACCAGTTGCAGCAGCTCGGTGACCCTGAAGCGAATCTCTGCCCGGCTGGGGCGTACAGCCCGCGGGCGTACCTGCAACCCGAAGGCGATGTTCTCGGCCACCGTCATGTGCCGGAAAAGCGCGTAATGCTGGAAGACGAAGCCCGCATTGCGCGTGCGCGCGGGCATGTCCAGCCAGTTCAGGTCGGCAAAGCGAACCGTGCCGCCATCGGCAAACTCCAGCCCGCCCAGGATGCGCAGCAGCGTGGTCTTGCCCGAACCGGACGGCCCCAGAAGCGATACGAACCCGCCCTGCGGCGCGGTGAAGCTGACACCGTTCAGCGCAGGGAACCGGCCGAACTTCTTGGTGATGGAATCGACAACCAGCGACATGATCTTTTCCTAATGGCGATGGACGGCGGCCAGCGCATCGGCATAGCGCCATTCCAGAAGGGACTTCAGGGCAAGGGTGACCAGCGCCAGCAGCGCCAGCAGCGCCGACACGGCGAAGGCGCCGACATAGTCGTAATTGTTGTAGAGCAGCTCCACATGCAGCGGCATGGTGTTGGTCTGCCCCTGGATGTGGCCGGACAGCACCGACACCGCGCCGAACTCGCCCAGCGCGCGGGCGTTGCAAAGCAGCACTCCATACAGAAGGCCCCATTTGATGTTGGGCAATGTCACCCGCAGGAAAGCGGCCAGGCCCGACGCCCCCAGCGAAAGCGCGGCTTCTTCCTCTTCCCGGCCCTGGTCGGCCATCAGGGGGATCAACTCGCGCGCCACGAAAGGAAAGGTGACGAAGATGGTCGCCAGCACGATGCCGGGCAACGCGAACAGAATATGGATATTGTGATCGGACAACCATGGTCCCAGCCAGCCCTGCATGCCGAAAACAAGCACATAGATCAGTCCCGCGATGACCGGCGAGACCGAGAAGGGCAGGTCGATCAGCGACACCAGGATCGCCTTGCCCGGAAAGTCGAACTTGGCGATGGTCCAGGCGGCGGCAATGCCGAAAATGGTGTTGACCGGAACGGCAATGGCCGCCGCAATCAGGGACAGCCGTATCGCGGCCAGCGCGTTCGGCGTGGTGACCGCGTCCAGGGCGGCGCAGATGCCTTCCGACAATGCCTGCTGAAATACCAGGGCCAGCGGCAGAATCACCATCAGGGCGACAAAGCCCATGGCGATGATGCCGAGCAACAGCTTCAGCCACAGGGGATCGTCGGTCGGCAGATGCTTGCGGTTCATCGGCGCTTGCCCATCCATGCCTGAAGCCCGTTGAGGATCAGCAATATCGCAAAGGCCGCGATCAGCATCACCGCGCCGATCGCCGCCGCCCCGGCATAATCATATTGTTCGAGCTTCGTGACGATCAGCAGCGGCGCAATCTCGCTGACGGCGGGCAGGTTGCCGGCAATGAAAATGATCGAGCCGTATTCGCCCACTGCGCGTGCGAACGACATGGCACCGCCGGTCAGGATGGCCGGCGCCAGCAGCGGCAGGATCACCTTGCGAATGGTCTGCAGGCGCGTAGCCCCCAGCGTGGCGGCGGCTTCCTCCAGGTCGTGACCGATCTCGCCCAGGACCGGCTCGAGAGTCCGCACGCTGAAGGGCAGTCCGATGAAGACCATGGCGACCAGCACGCCCCACGGTGTGTAGGCAATACGGATGCCATGGTCGGCCAATGGAGCGCCCAGCCAGCCGTTGGGCGCATAAAGGGTGGACAGGGCGATGCCGGCCACCGCCGTGGGCAGGGCGAAAGGAAGGTCGATTACCGCATCCAGCAGCCTTTTGCCGAAAAACCGGTAGCGCACCAGCACCCACGCGACGATTACGCCGAACAAACTGTCGATGACGGCCGCCAGCGCCGCCATGCCGAATGACAGTTTAAGCGCCGCAGCCACGCGCGGCGTGCCGATCGCCTGCCAAAAGCCGGACAGGCCGGGCTCGAAGGCCCGCATGAAGAGAGCGGCCAGCGGGACGAGCACGATCACGCTGAGATAGAAGACCGTAAAGCCGAAGGAGAGCCCGAATCCGGGCAGCACACCCCTTCGGCCCCACCGGACCGCGGACAAGGGATTTGCCAGCATGGTCTAGCGCCCGGGCTGGTAGATCTGGTCGAACACCCCGCCTTCGGCAAAGTGCACCGCTTGCGCCTTGGCCCAGCCGCCAAAGTCCTGGTCAATGGTGGACAGCGTGATGGCTGGGAACCGGCTCCTGTACCGGGCGACGACTTCCTGATTGCGGGGACGATAGAATGCCTTGGCCTCGATCTCCTGCGCCGCGGGCGTGTAGAGAAACTTCAGGAAAGCTTCCGCCGCCTTTCGGGTGCCGTGGCGATCGACATTCCTGTCCACCATGGTCACCGGCGGCTCTGCCAGGATGGAGCGCGAAGGATAAACGATCTGGTAGCGGTCGCCGCCCTGCTCCTGGAGGGCAAGGTGGGCCTCATTTTCCCAGGACAGCAGCACGTCGCCGATGCCGCGCTTGGTGAAGGTGATGGTCGAACCGCGCGCCCCGCTATCCAGCACGGGAACGTGGTGATAGAGCGCGGCCACAAACGCCCTGGCCTTTTCGGCATTGCCGCCCGGCTGCTTGGCGGCCCAGTCCCAGGCCGCCAGATAGGCCCATCGGGCACCGCCGCTGGTCTTGGGGTTTGGCGTGATGACCTGGATGCCCGGTTTGATGAGGTCACCCCAGTCCTGGATCTTCCAGGGATTGCCCTTGCGTACCAGAAACACGATGGTCGACGTGTAAGGCGAGGAATTGTCCGGCAAGCGCTTCTGCCAGCCCGGTGCGATCAGGCCCTTGGTCTGGATGGCGTCGATATCCGCCGCCAGGGCCAGTGTCACGACATCGGCCTGCAGTCCGTCGATCACCGCCCGGGCCTGAGAGCCGGAGCCGCCATGGCTGTTGCTCACGGCGACGGTATCGCCGGTCCTGGCCTTGTAGTCGGCGCTGAATGCCTTGCTGATTTGCTGGTAAAGCTCGCGCGTAGGGTCATAGCTGACATTCAGCAGCTTGACGTCGGCGGCCTGGGCTGTGGCCGCCATGAACATGGTGGCGCCAGCAAGCAGCGATACGATCTTTCTCATGTCCTGTCTCCGGCTTCTGGATGGGGCTAAAAAGAAATCTGACTGCGCAGGGCGATGGCACCGGCGGAAATATCCGACGCCGGCGCGGTGATGTGGTTCACCTGAATGTTGTCGTAGTCGAGCGCGAAACGAAGGCCGCCGGTGGGGTACCAATTAAGCCCGATTGCCCAGACATCCTGAACACCTCCCGTTATGCCTCCGGCAGCGGGTTGCAGCGAAGGCTGGTAATCGAGGTCAATCCGGCTGTAACGCGCAACCATCTCAAACGCGCCAAATCCTCCGTCTGTGCCCAAAGAATGTGCAGGCTTGAGACCGCGAAAACTTGCGGTTGCGGCATCGTAGCGGCGGGATTCCCCCGTCAGCGACCAGGCAGCAAGCGCGTACCACCCCGAAAAGTCCGGGTCCGGCAGCGCCGTGCGCCGCGTCACATCGAAATGGAAATAGCCGGCCTGTGCATACAGGGGGCCGTAATTGGCGGCGGTTTCCAGGCCCCATTCGGTGACCGCCTTGGCATCGATCGCGCCGGTGTTGACCGTCCTGGTGGAATCGACCGCCAGCTCCGGACCATTGCTGAAGCTGAAAGCGGTGGGCGAATTCGGGCCGGGCACCGTGTCCGCCAGCTTGAACACATGGCTGAGATTGGCGTCCACCAGCCAGTTGAAATCGGATGACTTTACCGCCAGCCAGGAGGCGCGGCCCACCACGGCCTCCTGCGCGTCGAAGGTCGCGGCGTCGGTCGCTTTCTTTCCGGTATAGGCCACCGACACCAGGTAATCGTCGCCTTGCGCGAACAGGCTGATTCCTTCGCGGCCCGGCGATCCGGCAATGTTGCGGGCGATGTCGGTCACCGCCGGACGTTCCGGGAAAATCAGGTCCGCAGACCCCGTGGCATCTTCGATTCCTGCCGGCGGGGCGAAGGCGCCGATCCGGGCGCCAAAGGGTTTCAGTCCATTGTATTCGATGTAGGCGCTGTAGATGTAGCCGTTCTTCTCGATCCCGTTGCCGCCGAAATCGTAGGTAAAGTTGTACGACCAGTCCTTCCAGGCGGTGCCGGCCAGGCCGAACTGGGCACGGCGGAAATTGCTGCCGCTGTTCAGGTCCACGCCGGCAGGGCCGCGGCCTTGCGAGAAATATCCGTAATCGAACTGGATCAGGCTCCGCAGCGACAGCGAGAACGCACCATCCGCCGAAGCGACGGTAAGACGGCCATTTTCGATTCCTGTCCGGGGAAGGCGCTCCAGGCGCCCGTTCAGGTCATCATATTGCGCACTGGTGCTGCGCTTCAGGTCCGACAGCGTATTGAACGCATCATCGTCCGGGCGGACATTCCTGATCTGCGACAACTGCTGCTGAACATCATGGAGTTCCTGCTCCAGCACCTTCAGCCGCAAATCGTCGACGCCGCCCTTCGTCGCGGCGTCGGCATGCGGGGCCGCAAGTATCGCCACGCCGGCCAGTGCCATGCCTGCGGGTGCGATAGATCGAAATGCCATGTCGAAGACCTCCCCTGATGAATGCAGCGCCCTGCGGCCAGGGGATTAAATCCATTGTTTGTCTACCGAGCCAATAGGCATTATAGGCATTGAGCCCCTCGATCCGAAAGCCCCGGGAAACCGGGGATATTTCCAGGATGGGAAGTCAGCGCCTGAGACGGGGGTCCCGCCATGACTTCCGTCGCGGTACTGGCGCCGTTGTTTCGGGTGCTGATGGGCTTTGTCTATCTGCAAGGGGTCCTGCAGCCTTATCGCGCGCCCCTCTGGGCCAGAATAGTCGAAGTAGGGGTGGCGCTCGCCCTCTTGGCCCTGGCGGTTTGGCTCGCGCCACGCGGAGAGGAATAACATCTCGCCATGTAATTCTACGCTGTGCGTTCGGATTTGAACTGCAGCCCTAGCGGCGGGAGGCGAGTCC
>DASTRG010000188.1:0-6337 GCA_035761325.1 Rhizomicrobium sp.
CTTGGAGATGCCGGCAAGGCGGAAGCATTCGGTGCGCCCGCGCTCCATGTAGCGCAGGTAATTGGCATGATAGACGAAGCCCGAAAGGTCGGTGTCCTCGTAATAGATGCTGACGGGCAGGACATGGACCTTGCCCTCGAAACGGCCCAGGCCCTTGAGGGTCTCTTTGTCGTTCACGCCTCCTCCTCGCCGGAAAAAAGGCCGGCCTGCAGCGGCTGGGCCGGCGGCGCGTCCAGGCCCAGATGGCCGTAGGCGGCCCCCGTCAGCACGCGCCCGCGCGGCGTGCGCTGCACGAAGCCCTGCTGCAACAGATAAGGCTCGACGATCTCTTCGATGGCGTCACGCGCCTCGCCCAGGGCGGCGGCAATGGTCTCGATGCCGACCGGACCGCCGGAGAAATTCTCCGCGATCAGCGACAGGTAGCGGCGGTCGAAAGCATCCAGCCCGCGCGCGTCCACCTCCAGCCGGTTCAGCGCGGCATCGGCGGTCGCGGCATCGACGGTCGCCGCCTTCTGCACGGCGGCGAAGTCGCGCACCCGCTTGAGCAGGCGGCCGGCGATGCGGGGCGTGCCCCTGCTGCGGGCGGCGATCTCGCGCGCGCCGTCCTGCGTCAGGTCGAAGCCCAGCACGCGCGCGCCCCGCTCCACGATCGAGAGCAGTTCGTCCGGTGTATAGAAGTTCAGCCGCACCGGAATGCCGAAACGGTCGCGCAGCGGCGTGGTGATCAGGCCCGAGCGGGTGGTGGCGCCCACCAGCGTGAAGGGCGCCAGGCTGATCTTGACCGAGCGGGCGGCCGGCCCTTCCCCGATCACCAGGTCGAGTTCGTAATCCTCCATCGCCGGATACAGGATTTCCTCCACCGCCGGATTGAGGCGATGGATCTCATCAATGAAAAGAACATCGCGCGGTTCCAGATTGGTGAGGATGGCGGCAAGGTCGCCCGCCTTGGCCAGCACCGGGCCCGATGTGGAGCGGAAATTCGCCCCCAGCTCGCGCGCCACGATCTGCGCCAGCGTGGTCTTGCCAAGGCCCGGCGGGCCATAGAACAGCACATGGTCCAGCGCCTCGCCGCGCGCGCGGGCCGCCTCGATGAATATGGAAAGATTTTCCCGCGCCTGTTGCTGGCCGACGAAATCGGCGAGCCGGCGCGGCCGCAGCGAGGATTCCAGCGCGTCGTCCTCGGTGCGTTCGGGCTGGGTCAGCGGATTCTTCTGTCTGCTCACCGTGCCATGCCTTTCAGCGCCTCGCGGATCAGGGCCGAGGCGTCGGTGCCCTCGCCCAGCGCGGCGGATGCCCGCGCCACCGCCTCGGCGGCGCGCGCCTCGCTATAGCCCAGATGCACCAGCGCCGACACCGCATCGGCCTCCGGCCCCCTGGGCGCGGCAAGGGTCGCGGCAATCGGTTCGTCGCCGCCCGCCATCATCGAGGGCACTTTATCCTTCAGTTCGGTGGTGATGCGCAGCGCCAGCTTGGGGCCGACGCCGGGGGCGCGGCCGATCATCGCCTTGTCGCCCAGCGCCAGCGCGCGGGAGAGATCGCGCGGCGAAAGCGTCGACAGCACCGCCAGCGCCACGCGGGCGCCGACATTCTGCACCGTCTGCAGCAGGCGGAACCACTCGCGCTCCTCACCCGAGAGGAAGCCGTAAAGGCGGATGGCGTCGTCGCTGACCTTCATCTCGATCATCAGGCTGGCATGGCCGCCCGCCGCCAGCCGCGACAGGGTCGAGGACGGGCAGAACACCAGATAGCCGACGCCGTTCACGTCCAGGATCACATGATCCTCGAAAATCGAATCCACCACACCGGTCAGCTTGCCGATCATCGCGCCACCACCAGCGGTCTTTGGCCGGCGAGATGGGCGTGGGCGATGGCGGCGGCCAGCGCGTCGGCGGCATCGGCCTGCGTGACGCGCGCGGTGGGCAGCAGCCGCGCCACCATGAACTGCACCTGCTCCTTGGCGGCATGGCCGGCGCCGACCACGCACTTCTTGATGTGGTTGGGGGCATATTCGGCGACATCCAGCCCCGCCTGCGCGCCGGCCAGCAGCGCCACGGCGCGGGCATGGCCGATCTTCAGCGCCGCCGACGGGTCCTTGGCCACGAACGCCTGCTCCACCGCGATGGCGGCGGGCATGTGCAGGGCGATGACGGCGGACAGCTCGCGGTGCAGCGCCACCAGCCTGAGCGCCAGGCCCAGCGAGGGCTTGGTGGCGATCACGCCATGGGCGACATGGGTGAGCCGCATGCCGGTCACGTCGATCACCCCCCAGCCCATGGCCGAGAGGCCCGGATCCAGGCCCAGGATGCGAATCGTCCCGCTCATGGGGTTTTGTACCCTTTATGTTCGGATATGTCCTATCCGGCGGTCATTGCGCCGGGGCGAATTCCTGCGTCGCCCAGGACACCATCGAGGCGGCGATCTCCCGCTCGCCCATGATCACCTTGCTGGCGCCGCGGGCCAGCAGATGGTCGACCTCGCCGTCGAAATGCGCGCGCGCGATGATGGGCAGGGCGGGGTTGGCGCGGCGCGCCTGCTCCACGATCTGGCCGGCCTCGAAGGCCTGGGGGATGGCAACGAACAGGACACGCGCGCCCGGCAGGTTTGCCGCCGCCAGCATGTCGGCCCGCGCGGCATTGCCCTTTATGTGCTCGATGGCCGAATCGTCCACCTGGCCTTCCTCGATCGCCAGCAGCGGCAAGGTGCCCTTGAGGCCCTGGGCAATCAGGCGGCCCACGCGGCCATAGCCGACCAGAACGGCATGGCCGGAAAGCTGCGTCGGCGGCGGCGCGACGGGACGCGGCTGGGCCGGGGCGTCAGGGCCGGTCCTCGCCCCCTGGCGTCCGGCGAACCAGAACAGCAGCGGGTTGAGAAAGATCGACAGGATCGAGGCACCCAGGATCATGTCGCGCGCCTCGGCCCGCAATACGCCAAGCCCGATGCCCAGGTCCGCAAGAATGAAGGAGAATTCGCCGATCTGCGCCAGGCAGACCGCGATGGTCAGCGCGCTGGCCCGCGCCACCCCGAACAGCCGGAGCAGCACGAAGGCCGCCACCCCGCCCGCCATCACCAGCACAAAGGCGATGACGAGCCCCAGCGGCGCCTGCAGCATCACGCGCGGATTGAACAGCATGCCGACCGAAACAAAGAACAGCACGGCGAAGGCGTCGCGCAGCGGCAGCGATTCCTCGGCGGCGCGCTGGGACAGCGGCGATCCGGCCAGGATCATGCCGGCGAAGAAAGCGCCCAGCGCCAGGGAGACGCCGAACAGCGCCGCCGCCACGAAGGCCACGCCCAGCGCCACCGACAGCACCGCCAGGCGAAACAGCTCGCGGCTGCCGGTATGGGCGATATAGTGCAGCAGCGCCGGAAACAGCCGCCGGCCCGCCAGCAGCATCAGCGCCGCGAACACCGCCAGCTTGGCCGCCGTCAGGCCCAGGTCACGCGCCAGCGCGCCCATCTGGATGTCTCCGCCCTTCAGCGCGGCGGCGATGGGCGGCAGCACGACCAGCACCAGCACGGTGAGCAGGTCCTGCATCACCAGCCAGCCGATGGCGGTGCGTCCGCGCCGGCTTTCGGTCAGCCGCCGGTCGGTCAAGGCGCGCATCACCACCACGGTGGAAGCCACCGACAGGCACAGGCCGAACACCAGTCCCTGGCCCCAGGGCCAGCCCAGCGCCAGCCCGGCCAGCGTGCCCAGCCCCGCGATGACGGCCATCTGAAGGGTCGCGCCCGGAATGACGATCCCCTTGACCGCCCACAGGTCCTCGGCATGGAACTGAAGGCCCACGCCGAACATCAGCAGGATCACGCCGATATCGGCCAGTTGCAGGGTCAGTCCGCTGTCGGCGACGAAACCCGGCGTGAAGGGCCCCACCACCACCCCGGCCAGCAGGTAGCCCACCAGCGGCGGCAGGCGCAGGCGCTGGGCGAGCGTGCCCAATACGAAGGCCAGCCCCAGGCCAATGACGATGGCGGCGATCAGCGGCGTGGAATGATCCATGGCGCCAGTATAAAGACCCGGCGTTTCATTACGCCAGTGTCACGATGGCATTCTAGCCGCCCAGCTTTGCCATCAGGGCGTCCGACAGCTCATAGTTGCCATAGACATTCTGGACATCGTCGTGATCGTCCAGCACCTCGATCAGCTTCATCAGCGTCTCGCCGGCATCGTCGGCCACCTGGACGGTGTTCTGCGGCCGCCAGGTGATGGCGGCGCCGGCGGGGGCGCCCAGCTTTGCCTCCAGCGCATCGCGTACCTGGGCGAAATTCTCGATGCCGGTGATGAATTCGTGGCTGTCCGCGGACGAGATGCATTCGTCGGCGCCGGCCTCGAGCGCGGCCTCCAGCATGGCGTCCTCGCTGCCCTTGTCGGGGGGATAGGTGATAACGCCAACATGGTCGAACAGGAAGCTGACCGAACCGGTCTCACCCATCTGCCCGCCATACTTGCTGAAGGCGGCGCGCACATCGGCGCTGGTGCGGTTGCGGTTGTCGGTCATCGCCTCCACGATCAAGGCGACGCCGCCGGGGCCGCGGCCCTCATAGCGGATCTCGTCGTAATTCTCGCCGGAACCGCCGACGGCCTTGCTGATGGCGCGCTCGATATTGTCCTTGGGCATGGACTCGGCCTTGGCGGCGATGATGGCGGAGCGCAGGCGGGGATTGTGGGCCGGGTCGGGCAGGCCGGACTTGGCGGCCACGGTGATTTCGCGGCTCAGCTTGGCGAAGAGCTTGGAGCGCTCCTTGTCCTGCTTGCCCTTGCGGAACATGATGTTCTTGAACTGACTGTGGCCGGCCATGGGAATTTCCTGCGAAAGCGGCGCCAGATAGCCGGGGCGGCGCCTGATTTTCAAGTCCGGGCGGGTTGCCGGCCGGCGCCAGGGCTTGCCGGCCGGCCTGGGTCGGCGCAGGCTGGCCGCATTTGCCGTCTTCATATTTTTCCGCATTCCATTTGGAGGTGACCCGTGCCCGTGCTTGCCATGGATCCGCTGACCCTCAGCCATACCGCCATCACCTTCATCGCCATCGCCACCGGGCTGATGGTGCTGGGCCAGATGCTGGGCGGCACCCTGTGCCGGTCGCTGACGGCCATCTTTCTGCTGTTCACGGTGCTGACCAGCGTGACCGGCTTCGTCTTCTTCCATCCCCCCGGTTTCACCCCGGCCCAGGGAACCGGCGTGGTGGCGCTGCTGGCGCTGATTCCCACCCTCTATGGGCTCTACCTGGCGCGGCTGGCCGGACCCTGGCGGGCGATCTATGTGATCGGCGCGGTGTTCTCGCTCTATCTCAACGTCTTCGTGCTGGTCATCCAGCTCTTCCAGAAGCTGCCCAGTCCGCCGGTCACGGGCGGGCCGTTGTTCGCCGCCACCCAGGGGGCGGTGCTGCTGGCTTTCATCATTGCCGGCCGGCTGGCGCTGAAGTCATTTCGCCCGGCCATGGATTGACGATAAAATCGCCTGCGTCGAGGGAGGCGATCATGAGAATGTTGGCGGCGGCCTGCGTGCTGATGCTGTGCGGAATTACGTCCGCCGCGGCGGACGATCCCTTCGCCCAGACGCGGATGGACTGGAACCGCCCGCACCAGCCGTTCCGGGTGATCGGAAACGTCTATTATGTGGGTGCGGCGGGGGTCAGCGCCTTCCTTATCCGCACGCCTGCGGGCGACATCCTGACCGATGGCGGCCTGCCGGAATCGGCGCCCCTGATCGAGAAGAACATCCGGGCGCTGGGCGTGAAGCTGTCGGACGTCAAGATCCTGCTCAACAGCCATGCCCATTTCGACCATGCCGGGGGACTGGCCGAACTCAAGCGGGCGACAGGCGGCAAGCTCTATGCCAGTGCCGCGGACAAGCCGTTCCTGGAGAGCGGGCGCATCACCTTCGGGCCTTCCGTCAACGATCCCTTCCCTCCCGTGAAGGTTGACCATGTGGTGCAGGACGGCGAGACGGTCGGCCTGGACGGCGTCACCCTGACCGCCCATCTGACGCCCGGCCACACCCCCGGCTGCACGACGTGGACCATGCCGGTCACGGAGGCGGGGCATACCTATCAGGTGATGTTCTTCTGCTCGATCTCGGTGGCGGGCAATCCGCTGACCGGCACGCGCGCCTATCCGGAAATCGCCCAGGACTATCGGAGCAGCTTCGACAAGCTCAGGGGCATGCATGTCGATGTCTTCCTGGCGCCGCATGGCGCGCAGTTCGGCATGGACGCCAAGTTGCAGCGCATGAAGGAGGGCGCGGCCAATCCCTTCGTCGATCCCGAGGAATTCCAGCATTACCTGGCGGCGGCGCGGAAGGACTATGACGCCGAGCTCGCCCGGCAGTTCGCCGCCAAG
>DASTRG010000189.1:0-3799 GCA_035761325.1 Rhizomicrobium sp.
TTCCACGAGGCGCTGGCGAACCGCGCCATCCGCTTTTCCGCCCGCGCCGACCGCGACTGGCTGGTGATCTCGGTCACCAGCCTCAGCAAGAATGTGCCCGAGGCGCTGCATCTTCTGCAGCTGGCGCTGACCAGGCCGCGCTTCGACGCCGACGCGCTGACCCGCGTGCGCGCCCAGTTCATCCAGTCGCTGCAGCAGGACCAGGCCGAGCCCGACCGGCTGGCGGCAAAGGCCTTCATGCGGGACTTTTTCAACGGGCATCCCTATGGGCACGCGACGACCGGCGATATCGCCTCCATCAAGGCGATCAGCGCCGCCGACCTGCGCGAATTCGTCAGGACACATTGGGTCAAGAACGGCCTGAAGATCGCGGTCGCCGGCGACATTACCGCGGCCGAGGCGCAGAAGCTGCTGGGCACGACTTTCACGCCGGTGTCGGGCGCGGCCGTGCCGCCACCGCCCAATGTGGGCAAGCTGGGGCGACCGGGCGTGCATGTTGAGCCGCTGCCCGTACCGCAGGCGACGGCGGTGTTCGGCCTGCCCGGCATCATGCGCCACAATCCCGATTTCATTCCCGGCTATGTCGCCAACTATATCCTGGGCGGCGGGGGCTTTTCCTCGCGGCTGATGGATGAAGTGCGGGTCAAGCGCGGCCTGACCTATGGCGTTTCCACATCGCTGAGTTCCATGAACAAGGCCAGCGTGCTGGTTGGGTCGGTGGCGACGCGCGCCGATGCCATCCGCCAGACGGTGCAGGTGGTGCGCCAGACCATGGCCCGTTTCGCCAAGGACGGCCCCACCCAGCAGGAGCTGGACGACGCCAAGACCTATCTGACCGGATCGTTCCCGCTGGCCTTCGCCTCCAACAGCGGCACGGCGGCGCAACTGGGAACATTCCAGCGGCAGAACCTGGATATCGGCTATGTCGCACGCCGCAACAGCCTGATCAATGCGGTGACGCTCGCCGATGTGAAGCGGGTGGCGAGGAAGCTGTTCGATCCCGCGAAGATGACGGTGGTAATCGGCGGTACACCCGTGGAGGCCGGTAAGGTGCCGCAGCGGCCCAAGCCGCCGGTCCGCCCTGAGCCACACCAGCCGCCGGCCGCCAGCCAGGGCCGGCCGCAGGGTCAGCCGCGCGTGCCCACCGGAACCGCCAAGCCCGTGGAAAAGCCGGGCCAACCGGCGGCGACTTCGCCTTCCACGTCGCCGGGACCGGCCAAGAACCCCTGAGGCTAAAATTTTTGGCGCAGGGCGGAAACAGTGGCAGGGTGTCGGGGCAATCTGAAATCCCTTTCCGCTAGAGTGATGCCATGGCCGACTCGCCTTTCTCCGTCTCGCTGGATCTTGCGCTTTCCGGTGCCGGTGCGCCGCCGCGCGCTGCCTATGACGCCGCGCTGAGGGCCTCGCGCGATGCGCTGGAATGGCTGCGCGCGCAGAAGGCCAGCGGCGGGCTGGAACTGCTGGGCATTCCCACGCGAACCGATGACGTGAAGGCGGCTGCGAAGCAGGCGGCGGCGCTGAAGGGCTTTTCCACCGTGGCAGTCCTGGGCATCGGCGGCTCCAGCCTCGGCGGGCAGGCGCTGACGGCGCTGCGCAAGGTGCAAAAGCCCTTTGTCGAGTTTCACGACAATCCCGACCCCTTTGCGTGGGAGCGGGCGCTGAAGCGCTTCGACCTGAAGAAGACGCACTTCATTGCCATCTCCAAGTCGGGTGGCACGGCCGAAACGCTGATTCAGACCCTGACCGCCGCCGACGCGCTGGAGAAGGCAGGCGTCAGGAACCTGAAGAAGCACTTCACCGTCATCACCGAGCCGCATGCCAGCCCGCTGGCCGACTTCGCCGATCATCTCGGCGCGGCGAAGCTGGATCATCCGTTGGGCGTGGGCGGGCGCTATTCGGTCCTGACCATGGTGGGCGTATTGCCGGCGCTGGTGATGGGGCTGAATGTCAAACAACTGCGCGCCGGCGCCGGCGCCGCGCTGGACCAGGTGCTGAACGCGAAAACGCCGGCCGACGCGCCCGCCGCGGTGGGCGCGGCGCTGCACAAGGCGCTGGCCGACCAGGGCAAGCTCGCCACCACGATTCTTTGGCCCTATGCGGATTCGCTGGCGGTGTTCGGCGGCTGGTGGCGCCAGTTGTGGGCGGAAAGCCTGGGCAAGGACGGGCAGGGATCGACGCCTGTTTCCGTGCTGGGCCCGGTGGACCAGCACAGCCAGTTGCAGCTGTTCCGCGACGGGCCGGGCAATGCCCTGTTCACGCTGATGCAGGTTGAAACAAGGGGCAAGGGCCTGGCAGCGCCCCGGGCACGCGCGAACAGCCTGGGCCTGAAGTATCTTGCCGGCCGCAGGATGGGTGATCTTGTCGATGCGGAATGCCGCGCCACCGCCCAGACCCTGTTCAAGAACGGCCGTCCGGTACGGGTGATCCATCTTGCCAAGGTGGACGAATTCCACATGGGTGCGCTGATGATGCACTTCATGCTGGAAACCATTGTCATGGGCAGGTTGATGGGCGTCGATCCCTTCGACCAGCCCGGCGTGGAAGAGGGCAAGGTTCTGGCGCGGCAGTATCTCGCGGAGGGGTGAGGCGCGGTTTGCCGGAGGCAAGCGCGACGATCCGGTGGATCATCGCGAGCGGCGAACGCCCGGCGCGCAAGCGACGGGCCGGGTGAGGTAGAATCCTGGTCATGAAGATTCGCCGTCTTTCCGAAGGAACCGTGAACCGGATAGCCGCCGGGGAAGTGGTGGAGCGTCCGGCCGCGGCGGCAAAGGAGCTGATCGAGAACGCGATTGACGCGCGCGCCACCCGCATCGACATTTCGGCGGCGGGCGGCGGCGCTGAACTTCTGCTGGTGGAGGATGACGGCATCGGCATGAGCGCCGACGACCTGCGCCTGGCGATCGAGCGGCACGCCACATCCAAGCTGCCGGTTTCTGCCGGACAGGGCGGTCATCTCGAGGACGATCTTTCGCACATCGTCACCATGGGCTTTCGCGGCGAGGCGCTGCCGTCCATCGGCGCGGTGGCCCGCCTGTCGTTGGTGAGCCGGATGGCGGACGCCGATGCCGCCGAGATAAAAGTCGATGGCGGCGCGGTGGCGGGCCCGATGCCGGCGGCGTTCCTGGCGCGCGGCCAGCATGGCACCCGCGCCGAGGTGCGCGAGCTTTTCTATGCCACGCCGGCGCGGTTGAAATTCCTGAAAAGCGCGCGCTCGGAGGATCTGGCGCTGACCGACATGGTCAAGCGCCTGGCGATGGCACGGCCCGATATCGGCTTCACCCTGACCCTGGAAGGGCGGCGCGCCCTCGACCTGGCCGCGGAACCCGACCTGATGGACGGACGATTGCCGCGCCTTTCGCGCATCATGGGCCGCGATTTCGGCGACAATGCCGTGCGGGTCGAGGCGGCGCGCGAAGGCGTGCAACTGTCCGGCTATGCTGGACTTCCCACTTATAATCGCGCCAATGCGGCGATGCAGTTCCTGTTCGTCAATGGCCGTCCGGTCAGGGACAAGCTGCTGGTGGGCGCGGTGCGCGGCGCTTACGCCGATTTCCTGGCGCGCGATCGCCATCCGGCGCTGGCGTTGTTCATCGACTGCGATCCGGCTTTTGTCGATGTGAATGTCCATCCCGCCAAGACCGAGGTGCGCTTCCGCGACGCCGGGCTGGTGCGTGGGCTGATCGTGGGCGCACTGAAACAGGCGCTGGCGGGGGCAGGGCAGCGCGCCTCGACCACCGTGGCGGGCGTGGCGCTGCAAACCTTCCGTCCCGAGCCGTTCGGCGCCTTCGCGCGCCAGGCG
>DASTRG010000190.1:0-5059 GCA_035761325.1 Rhizomicrobium sp.
GGGGCGTTGTGCAATGAGGGAATGCGCGATCCGCCGGTGCGGCTGCCATAGCCGGCCATGCCGGGCACGCCCACCTGGATGCGGACATGGCGAAACCCCTGGGCAATGTATTTGCGCGCATTGTTCAGGCAGTCTTCGATCTCGCTGCCCGAGGCATGGCCGTAGGTGTCCACCGCTTCGCGCGCCTTGCCGCCCAGAAGCTCATAGACCGGCATGTTCGCCATGCGGCCCTTGATGTCCCACAACGCCTGGTCCACGCCGCTGATGGCGTTGTTCAGCACCGGCCCGTTGCGCCAGTAAGAGGAGTTATACATCGCCTGCCAGGCGTCCTCGATGCGGTCGGCCGGTTTGCCGATCAGGAAGGGCCTGAGATATTTTTCCACCGCCGGCTTCACCAGGTCGGCACGCTGGGTGAAGGTGGCGCAGCCGAAGCCGTACAGGCCGGGCTGGTCCGTGGTGATCTTGACCACCGTCAGGCGCACGCCCTGGGGCGAACATTCGATGACGCTGACGTCCTTGATCTTGGGGGTGGGCATGCCGCGCTGGGCCTGGGCCGCCCGTTCCTGGCCCAGCGCCTCGCGGCTGGCCAGAAGGGCCGCGGCGGCGGCCCCGGCGGTGGTTGCACCCAGAATGTCGCGTCTGCGCATGGCCGAACTCCCCGTAGAATCTTAATCTTGGGCGCGACCGTAAGCGGGGCGGACGCGGACGGCAAGATTTGTATACAATGTCCCGACGGTTCAAACCTGAGGCCCGATCGGTTATTACGGGGCTGTCATTTCCAGAGGTGATATTGCATGTCCAGCGAACAGCTCCACGCCCCGCGCGAGCGCCTTAGCGCCAAGACGATCTCCATGCATCAGGCGATCGTCTCGCTGATGGAGGAACTGGAGGCCGCGGACTGGTATCGCCAGCGCGCCGACGATTGCGAAGACGCGGCGCTCAAGCAGGTGCTCCTGCACAATATGCGCGAAGAGATCGAGCACGCTTCCATGATTCTGGAATGGCTGCGCCGCAACGACCCTGATTTCGCCAAGCAGATGAAGACCTATCTCTTCACGGAAGGCAACCTGCTCGAAGTCGAGCACGAGGCCGAGAAGCGCGGATAGGTTCGGGGACGGCCGGCGCCGCCAGGCCGGCGGCGCCGTGGCCCGGTTCTACTTGCCTGTGATCATCGAAAGATCGATGGCATTTGCCATCGCCTGGTAGCCCGCATCATTCGGATGCAGGTGGTCATAGTCGTTGAAGCCGGCGCGGAACGTCAGGGGATTGGCCGGATCGGCGGTGGCGGCGGCGAAATCCACCACGCCGTCGAAAGCGCCGCTGGTCGTGATCCAGTTGTTCAGCGCCTGGCGCACCTGCTCGCCCTGCGGCGCGGCATAGCCGGCGCCGCCATAAGGCGTCAGCGTCGCGCCGATCACCTTGATGCCGTGGGCGTGGCAGCGCTCGATGATCTGCTTGTCGGCGGCGATCAGCGCTTCGGCGGTCACCGGATCCTGCGGTCCCTGGGTGGTGAACCCGCGGCCGATATCGTTGATGCCTTCCAGCAGGATCACCGTCTTCACGCCCGGCACCGCCAGAACGTCGCGGTCCAGCCGCGCCAGCGCGCTGGGCCCGGTGCCATAGCGCAGCAGGCGGTTGCCGCCGATGCCGGCGTTGACCACCGCCCATTTGCGCCCCGCCGACGTGGCGTTCAACCGCTCGGCCAGCCGGTCGGGCCAGCCGCGGAAGGCGTTGTTGGTGGATTGCGCGCCTTCGGTGATGGAATCGCCCAGCGTCACCACCACATTGGTGGCGGACACCGGATCGACCTGGACCTCGCTGACCATGCTGGTGACGCGCATGATTGCCGCGCCCGGCAGGCTGGCCTGTGCGGTCTGGTCACCGGGCGTGCCGGCGACATACTGATAAAGGCTATGGCCGCCGCGAACCAGCGAGCCGGGGACATAGATCGAAATCACCAGCTTCTGCAGCGCGTCGACTTTCATGTCCACAGGGTCGGACAGCAATGGCGAACTGGCGGGCACCGAAACCGCGCCCCGGCCGTCGAAGGTCACGACGTGATCGGTGCCGGCAACCACGCTGCCGTCGGGACCGGCAACACCCACATGCACCGCGCCGAGCACCAGCACATCGCTGCCGCCTTCGTTGGTCAGCCGCAGACGCAGCCGCTTGCCTGCCACCGCCGCCCGCACCAGCTGGCGCACCGTGACGTTGGAAGGATCGCGCGCGGGCGCGGCTTCCACCGGCAGGTTGCCGGGATTGTCGATCAGCAGCGGGTGGGAAACCGGCGGCGCTATCGGCTTGACCGACACTTCGGGCGCGAGCGGGGCTACATCCGGCTGGGTCTGGCCCGCCGCCGGCGTGATGCCGGGGGGCAGGGGGGTAGGAACAAAGCCCCAGGCGCCGATCCAGGTGTCGGCCGGCGCGGCTGCCGCCCCGCCCGCCAGGACCAGAATCAGTGCCGCCGCCAAAGCCGTCCTGTGGCCGATATTGCGAAAATTCATGTCCCGCTCCCCCGATTTGTCGCTGGCGGGACTTTCCCCATACCGGCGCCGGGGCGCAAGGCGCTTGAAATTTAGGCAGCCCTGGGGCCCAAACGTCCCAAAAGCGACGCCTGCGGAACAAAATTCGGAAAAAGTCTGGTTTTTCAGATGCTTCCGGTTGACGCCCGCAAAGACCTCTGACAACTTAGCTTCAGGCGCAGGAATTCAACCTGTGGCACGTCCCTCAAAGGGGGCTTGGGGATGATCAAATCTGAATTGGTAGCGCGGCTTACCGCCCGATATCCGCATCTGTACCACCGTGACGTGGAACGCATCGTCACCACGGTACTGGATTCCATCAGCAAGGCGCTGGCGGAAGGCCATCGCGTGGAGCTGCGCGGCTTCGGCGCCTTCAGCGTCAAGACCCGTCCCTCGCGGATGGGCCGCAATCCGCGCACCGGCGAGCCGGTAGCGGTTGGCCAGAAGTGCGCGCCGTTCTTCCGCACCGGAAAGGAATTGCGCGAAAGGCTGAACGCCGGTAACCCGGAATAGGTCTCGCGAGCGGCGCGACCGCCCGCTCACGCGTCCAGGAAGAACATGAATCCGGTCTACGTCGCGCTCGATACCACCGACCTTGACGACGCGTTGCAGCTGGCCCAGTGCGTGCGCCCGCATGTCGGCGGGCTGAAACTGGGGCTGGAGTTCTTCACCGATCACGGGGCCGAAGGCGTGCGCGCCTTCACCGGGATGGGGTTGCCCGTTTTCCTGGACCTGAAATTCCACGATATTCCCAATACCGTGGCGGGGGCCTGCCGCGCGGCGGCCAGGCTGGGTGTTTCCATGACCAATGTCCATGCCCAGGGCGGGGCGGCGATGATGCGTGCCGCGCTGGACGCCGTGAAAACCGTCAACCCCGCCACCAGGCTGATCGCCGTGACCATGCTGACCAGCCTTTCCGATGAAGACCTGCCGGGCCTGGGCCTGGCGCCGCCGGCGGGCGATCAGGTTATGCGGCTGGCCGGGCTGGCCCGGCAGTGCGGGCTGGATGGGGTGGTCTGTTCGGCGCACGAGATCGAACGGCTGCGCCGTGCGCTTGGGCCCGGCTTCCTGCTGGTGGTGCCGGGCATTCGGCCGGCGGGCGCGGCGCTGGGCGACCAGCGCCGGGTCATGGGCCCGAAAGAGGCGCTGGACGCGGGCGCGGATGTGCTGGTGATCGGCAGGCCCGTCACCGCTGCGCCGGACCCTGTGCTGGCGGCCCGGGATATTGCCGAAAGCCTAGGGATTTCATCTGGTTGAGTCCTGTTCCCGGCTTTGCTTGATTTATCGATCCACCGGGCCCATAAGCCCCAGCCCATGACCATTGCCGTCAAAATCTGCGGCCTTACCAGTACCGCGGCGGTCGATGCCGCCGCCGATGCGGGCGCCGCCTATGGCGGCCTGGTGTTTCACCGCCGTTCGCCGCGCTTCGTGGCGCCCGAAGCCGCGCGCGCGCTGGCCGAGCGTATGCGCGGGCGGCTGAAGATCGTGGCGCTGGTGGCCGATATGGACGATGCCGAACTGGGCGCGGTTGTCGCGGCCCTGAGCCCCGATTACCTGCAACTGCACGGCGCCGAGGATGTCGCCCGCACCGCCGCTATCCGCGCACGCTTCGGCCTTCCCGTGATCAAGGCGCTGGCAGTGGCCGAGAGCGCCGACCTGGCCGCTGCCCTGGAATTTGAAAAGGTCGCCGACATGCTTCTGTTCGACGCGCGCGCGCCCGAGGGCGCCGAGCGCGGCGGCGGCCATGGCGCGGCCTTCGACTGGAAGATCCTTTCAGGCCGCGCCTTCGTGAAGCCGTGGTTCCTGGCCGGCGGCCTGACGCCGGATAATGTCGCCCGCGCCATCCGGCTCTCCGGCGCCGGGCTTGTCGATGTCTCCTCCGGCGTGGAAAGCGCGCCAGGCGTGAAGGACAAGACGCGTATCGCCGCCTTCATCGCCGCCACACGTCCGCAGGCCGCCGCATGAACACGATTCCCAATTCCCTTCGCACCGGTCCCGATGCGGGCGGCCATTTCGGCGCTTATGGCGGCCGCTTCGTCGCCGAGACGCTGATGCCCCTGGTGCTGGCGCTGGAACAGGCCTACGAGGCCGCGAAAAAGGATCCGGCCTTTCACGCCGAGCTGAAGGATCTTCTGACCCATTATGTCGGCCGCGAAAGTCCGCTCTATTACGCGGAGAGGCTGACGGCCCATCTGGGCGGACCGAAAATCTATCTCAAGCGCGAGGATCTCAATCACACGGGCGCGCACAAGATCAACAATTGCCTTGGGCAGATTCTCCTGGCGCGGCGCATGGGCAAGACCCGTATCATCGCCGAGACCGGCGCGGGCCAGCATGGCGTGGCCACCGCCACGGTGGCGGCGCGCTTCGGCCTTCCCTGCACCATCTATATGGGCGAGGTGGACATCGAACGGCAGAAGCCCAATGTCTTCCGCATGCGCCTTCTGGGGGCGCAGGTGCGCGCCGTTTCCTCCGGTTCGCGCACCCTGAAGGATGCGATGAACGAAGCGCTGCGCGACTGGGTCGCCAATGTCGCG
>DASTRG010000191.1:0-40899 GCA_035761325.1 Rhizomicrobium sp.
ACTCAGCTTCCGCATCGATGACGGCGCCCCGGTCATGCTCAGCGGCAACGCCTTTGGCGATGACACGACGGACGTGGTGACCGTCTATGACACGGCACGCATCCAGCCGGCGCTGGCGGCGGCACGGCATGTAACGATTCACTATGCGGGCGCAGGCGGCGCATCGGGCGAACTGGGCTTCACATTTGACGGACTGGCTGCAGGCAAGGCCGAGGTAATGAAAATCTGTCCGGTGACTCAGCCGCGGCCCCGGTAGGGCATTACGCCGGGATCAGGCAGCCACACGCCCTGGGGTAGCCTGCCGGTCTGCCAGAACACATCGATCGGCATGCCGCCGCGCGGATACCAGTAACCGCCGATACGCAGGTATTTCGGCTTGATCGCCTTGGCGATGCGCTTGGCGATGGCAATGGTGGTGGCCTCGTGGAAGCTGCCGACATTGCGGAAGCTGGTGAGATAGAGCTTCAGCGATTTCGACTCGACGATTGCCCTGCCGGGTACATAGTCGATGACGAAATGGGCAAAGTCCGGCTGGCCGGTGATCGGGCACAAAGTGGTGAACTCCGGCGCGGTGAAGCGCACCACGTAATCGGCATCCGGGTGCGGATTGGGCACCGCTTCCAGCACCGCCTCATCAGGGCTTTGCGGCTGGACGACGCTGCGCCCGAGCTGGGAGAGTTTGCCTGTTTTCCCGGGGCCAGACACTACAGTGAGCCCCCCTCATAGGTGCAGGTCTGGCCGTAGGACGGGCGGCGCAGCTTTACGCGCGCAACTTCCGGCAATTGCGCCCTTGCCTTGTCGAAAATAAAGCGCGCCAGGTTCTCGAGCGTGGGCTTGGACAGGCCCTCGATCTCGTTCAGCAACCGGTGGTCCAGCAGCGCGCGGATGGACTTGAGGATGGCGTCCACCTCGCCGAAATCGCGCAGAAAACCGGTCTGGGGATCCGGCTCGCCCCGCAGGGTCACCTCGACATAAAAGGAATGGCCGTGCATGCGGCGATACTCCGGGGCGCCATCCAGGTAGTGGGCCGCGTCGAAGCCGAATTCTTGCGTAATCTCGATCATGGGTGCCAGGTAACCAACCACGGGGCCGATTTAAAGACCGGGGCTTCTGGCGCTTTGCCGGGCCCGGGTCAAGAATTAACACGAAAGTGGATTGCGCCGGCCAGCCGGACAGCCAAAATGGCCTCATGATCAAAGCCTTGCGCAGCACCCTGAATTGGCTTGCGGAACCGGCCCTGGTTGGGGCCGTCATGGTGTGCGCCACCACCGCGATCGCCCAGCCCTTCTATGTGCCTTCGGGCTCGATGGAGCCCACCATCCAGATCGGAGACGCCCTGCTCGGCAGTAAGTTCGCCTATGGCTACAGCCGTTATTCGGTGCCCTATGGCGTCGGACCCGACGCCAGCGGGCGCCTGTTCGGACGCCTGCCCCGGCGCGGCGATGTGGTGGTGTTTCGCCTGCCGCGTGATCCATCGGTGAGCTATGTGAAGCGGGTAATCGGGCTGCCCGGCGATCATGTGCAGATGATCCACGGCCGGCTTGTCATCAACGGCGCGAAAGTACCGCTGAAGCCGGCCGGCACCGGCCAGGTGGAAGAGGAGGACGGCAGCCACCGCTCCATCGCCCGTTATATCGAGACCCTGCCCGGCGGCGTGCAACATCCCATTTTCAAGGCGGGCTGGGATGGCCCGCTGGACGATACCGCCGACATGGTCGTGCCCAAAGGCCATGTCTTCATGATGGGCGACAACCGCGACAACTCGCTGGACAGCCGCGTCGCGGCCGAGAACGGCGGCGTTGGCATGGTGCCGGTTGAAAACCTGGTTGCGCGTGCGGACATCACGCTGGGCTCGGTGGACTTCCTCAATGCCCGCAATCCGGTCGGCTGGCTGACACGGATACGGCTGTCGCGCTTCCTGCATTTTATTTGAACACGCAGACACGCCTCCCCTTCGCGTGCGAAGCACGGGGGGAGGTGGCCGTAGCAACGCGAAGGGGCGGCGCGCCAAGTGCGCCACCCCTGAGCAAAGTTGCCAAGGCCGGAGGGGTTGTTGAGAAGAACGGGACAGGCAGCGGCTTGCGCAACAAAATTGTGCGGCCTGCAATTTCCCGCCCCCTCCCCTTTGTCCACACCAGCGTACGAGACGAAAGCGCAACGGCCGCAGCGCGTTGCGCCCACGGCGCGCCAAAACGCTGTCCCGCAAACATTGCCGGACAAGCCTGTGCCGCGGGGCATGGACAGGAGGTGGACAAGGATTTCGCGCGCATCATCATGGCGCGCATTCTAGGCCACGCCGCCAAAGCGCGGCAGGAGGGGGATAAGTTGTAATGTTCGGGCCAACTCACACGCCTCCCTCCCCTTCGCGTGCGAAGCACGCAAGAAGGGGAGACGTCGGCAACGCTGTGTCTGCCGCAGGCGGACCGAGTTGCCGACAGAGCGGTTAAAAACTAAAGAGAATCATCCCCGGTTTCGCCGGTGCGCACGCGCAGCGACTGTTCCAGGTCCAGCACGAAAATCTTGCCGTCGCCGATCTTGCCGGTGCGGGTGGCATGGGTGATGGCGCTGATCGCGTCATCGACGCGGCCGTCGGCCAGCGCGATCTCCAGCTTCAGCTTGGGCAGGAAGGCGATCTTGTATTCGGCACCGCGATAGATCTCGGTGTGGCCTTTCTGGCGGCCATAGCCGCGCACTTCGCTGACGGTCATGCCCTGGATGCCGATGGCGGTCAGGGCCTCGCGCACGGCGTCGAGGCGGTGCGGCTGGATGATAGCGACGATGAGCTTCATTTCTCTTCCTCTCTGGTCGCGCCGTTTTATTTGGTCGCGCCGCCTAACGCTGACGGCACCGCCTGCGGGCGGTCGCTCCGTCTATTCTGGTCGCGCCGCCTAACGCTGACGGCAGCGCCCTTCGGGCGCTGCCTGCTGGGCGGTCGCTCTTACCGCATCACATGGTAGCCGGTTTCGCCATGGGCGGCGAAGTCCAGACCGATGGTTTCGCCTTCGTGATCGATGCGCAAGCCCACCGTGACGGCGGCCAGTTTTGTGATCAGATAGGTTACCACCGCCGACCAGAGCGCGACCGAGACCACACCCATCGCCTGGGCGCCGAACTGGGCGGCGACGCCGTGCGCCGGGGGCACACCGCCCGCGCCTATCATCGACAGGAACGGCAGCAGCAGCGTACCCAGCGCGCCGCCTACCCCGTGCACGCCCAGGACGTCCAGAGCGTCATCGACCTGGATCACCCGCTTGACCAGCATCACCGCCAGGAAGCAGAGGACGCCGGCGGTCACGCCCAGAATGACGGCCGCCAGCGGACCAACCGCGCCCGCGGCGGGCGTGATCGCGGCAAGGCCGGCTATGGTGCCGGTGACCGCGCCGACCAGGCTGGGCTTGCCGAATTTGATCCATTCGATCGCCATCCAGGCGATGGTGGCGGCGGCGGCGGACAGATGCGTGACCAGCATCGCCATGCCGGCATCGCCGCCCGCCGACAGGGCGCTGCCGGCATTGAAGCCGAACCAGCCCACCCACAGCAGCGAGGCGCCCACCATCACCATCCAGGGCGCGTGCGGCGGGCGGATGCCGTGCGGGAATTCGTGGCGTGGCCCCAGAAGGATCGCGATGACGATGGCCGAGACGCCGGCCGTCACATGCACGACGATGCCGCCCGCAAAGTCGATGGTGCCGCGCGCCGCCAGCCAGCCACCACCCCACACCCAGTGCGCCACCGGCACATAGACCAGCAGCAGCCACAGGCCAGAGATCAACAGCACCGCGCCGAAGCGGATGCGTTCGACATAGGCGCCCACGATCAGCGCCGGGGTGATGACCGCGAAGGTCATCTGGAACATCACATAGACGCTTTCGGGGATGGACAGGCCGGGATGGACGGCGGCGCGGCCGATGTGCCGCAGCAGAATGGCGGCGCCATTGCCGATCCAGGGGCCGGTTCCGCTGAAGGCCAGGCTGTATCCGGCCACAAACCACAGCAGCGAGGCCAGGCATGCCACCGCAAAACATTGGGCCAGTACCGAAAGGATGTTCTTGGCCTGGACCAGGCCGCCATAAAAAAGGCCCAGCGCCGGCAGTGTCATCAGCAATACCAGCCCCGTGGCGCTGATCATCCAGGCTGTGTTGCCAGTGTTGATCGCAGTATCGATCACGTTCGTCCCCGCCCTTGGCGGCAGGCACCTGCACAAAGCGGGTGCACTGCCTGTTTGTTGGGCAAAATTGTCGGGCACCATTGCCCGTGGCAAGGGCAAGCGGCAGTCATCCCCAGCAAAATACCCGCGACAGCATGGCCATGCAGGCAATGTTGCGCCGGGGTAATGCCCATGCTAACTGGCACCGCGCTTGTCGGGGTGACTCGCTGGCGTCAAAAAAAGTCAAATAAAATCAATATCATAAGACCAAGTTCGACGGCAGCCGGCGAGGCAATATCCCCGGAGCCGCAAAGGATGAATGTGACGAGCGAAAAGGCGGAAACGGGACTTGCGGGACGCTACGCCACCGCCGTGTTCGAACTGGCCCGCGATCAGGGTGCGGTGGATACGGTCAGTACCGACCTGACGGCCCTGCGCCGTGCCATCCATGAGAGCGAAGACCTGGGGCGGCTGGTCAAGTCGCCGGTGTTCGGCGCCGAGGAACAGGCCAAGGCGCTGGAGCCCGTGCTGACGCTGCTGAACCTGTCGCCGCTCACCACCAAATTCGTGCTCACTGTCGCGCACAAGCGCCGCCTGTTCGCGCTGGAAGCCATCATCGCCGCCTATGAGCGCCTGGTGGCGCGTTCGCGCGGCGAAACCGAGGCGGAAGTCACCGCGGCGCGTCCGCTGAAGGATGGCGAGATCGCCGAACTGAAATCGGTGCTCAAGGCCAGGCTGGGCAAGGAGCCCCGCCTCAATACCCGCGTCGACCCCGCCCTTCTGGGCGGCCTGGTGGTCAAGGTCGGCTCGCGCATGATCGATACGTCTCTTCGCACCAAGCTCGACAGCTTGCGTGTGGCCATGAAAGGGTGAGGAACGGTCCGGCGTAGCCGGACGAAATGATCCAGTGGATCATTTCGAGTGACGAACGCCCGGAGCTTGAGCGACGGGCCGGCAGATTAAACGCCTCACTCAAAGGAGTGAGGAAGCAGAACGAACGAAGGAACCATACGATGGACATCCAGCCCGCAGAAATCTCCGCGATCCTCAAGCGCGAGATCCAGAATTTCGGCGCGGAGGCCAGGGTCTCGGAAGTCGGCGAAGTGCTGAGCGTCGGCGACGGCATCGCCCGCGTCTATGGCCTCGACAATGTCCAGGCCGGCGAGATGGTCGAGTTTCCCGGCGGCATCAAGGGCATGGCCCTGAACCTGGAAACCGACAATGTCGGCTGCGTGATCTTTGGCTCGGACGCCACCATCAAGGAAGGCGACACCGTCAAGCGCACGGGCGCCATCGTGGAAGTGCCGGTCGGCAAAGGCCTTCTGGGCCGCGTGGTCGATCCCCTGGGCAATCCCATCGACGGCAAGGGCGAGATCGCCAACGTCGCCGAGCGCCGCCGCGTTGACGTGAAGGCGCCGGGCATTATTCCGCGCAAGTCGGTGCATGAGCCGATGCAGACGGGCCTGAAGGCCATCGACACGCTGATTCCGATCGGCCGCGGCCAGCGCGAGCTGATCATCGGCGACCGCCAGACCGGCAAGACCGCCGTGGCCATCGACGCCATCATCAACCAGAAGGCCGTCAACGCCGGCACGGACGAAAAGGCGAAGCTGTACTGCATCTATGTCGCCATCGGCCAGAAGCGCTCGACCGTGGCGCAGATCGTCAAGACGTTGGCCGATGCCGGCGCGCTTGACTACACGATCATCGTCTCGGCCACCGCGTCGGAGCCCGCGCCGCTGCAGTTCCTGGCGCCCTTCGCGGGCTGCGCCATGGGCGAGTGGTTCCGCGACAACGGCATGCACGCGCTGATCGTCTATGACGATCTGTCCAAGCAGGCCGTCGCCTATCGCCAGATGTCCCTGCTGCTGCGCCGTCCACCGGGCCGCGAAGCCTATCCGGGCGACGTGTTCTATCTGCACAGCCGCCTTCTGGAGCGCGCCGCGAAGCTGAATGAGGACAATGGCGCCGGTTCGCTCACCGCCCTGCCCGTCATCGAGACCCAGGCCAACGACGTGTCGGCCTATATTCCCACCAATGTGATCTCGATCACCGACGGCCAGATCTTCCTGGAGACGGACCTGTTCTATCAGGGCATCCGTCCGGCGGTGAATGTCGGCATCTCGGTGTCACGCGTCGGCTCGTCGGCCCAGATCAAGGCGATGAAGACCGTTGCCGGCCCGATCAAGGGCGAACTGGCCCAGTATCGCGAGATGGCGGCCTTCGCCAAGTTCGGCTCCGATCTCGATGCCGCCACCCAGAAGATGCTGGCGCGCGGCGAACGTCTGACCGAGCTGCTCAAGCAGCCGCAGTACAGGCCCTTCGCCGTCGAAGAGCAGGTTGCCGCGATCTATGCGGGCACCCGCGGCTATCTGGACGCCTTCCCCACCAACCGGGTCCAGGCGTTCCAGGATGCGCTGCTGTCCAAGCTGAAGACCGCCTATCCGCAGTTCCTGGAAGGCATCCGCAAGGAAAAGGCGCTGACGCCCGAGCTGGAAGCGCTGCTGAAAAAGGCGCTGGCCGAAGTCACCAAGAGCTTCGCGTAAGGGATCTGACGCGCCATGGCATCCGTCAAGGAAATGCGCACCCGGATCGGAAGCGTGAAGTCCACGCAGAAGATCACCAAGGCGCTCCAGATGGTCGCGGCGGCCAAGCTGCGCCGTGCCCAGCATGCGGCGGAAGCCGCCCGCCCTTATGCCGCGCGCATGGCCGGCGTGATCGCCAACCTGGCGGCCGGGGTGTCCGGTCCTTCGGCGCCGCTGCTGCTGGCGGGCACCGGCAGGGATCAGCGTCACCTGGTCATCGTCGCGACGTCCGACCGCGGCCTGGCCGGCGGCTTCAATTCCTCGATCGTGCGCGCGGCGCGCGAGAAGATCGGCGCGCTGATCGCCGCGGGCAAGGACGTCAAGATCATCACCGTCGGCCGCAAGGCGCGCGACCAGCTCAAACGCAATTACGCCGACCGCTATATCGCCAGCTATGAGGTGGGCCTGAAGACGCCCAATCTGGCGATGGTCAAGCCGATCGCCCAGCGCATCCTGGACGCCTACAACGCCCGCGAGTTCGACGTCGTGACGTTGATCCATTCCACTTTCAAATCGGTGGTGAGCCAGAGCCCACGGGTGTTGCAACTGATTCCCGCCCAGGTCGAAACGGGCGGTCCGGCTCCCTTCTATGACTATGAGCCGGACGAGGACACGATCCTGGAGGCGCTGCTGCCCCAGAACATCTCGGTCCAGATCCTGTCGGCGCTGCTGGAAAACAACGCCGGCTTCTTCGCTTCGCAGATGACCGCCATGGACAATGCCACCCGCAATGCGGGCGAACTCATCAAGGCCCTGACCATCCAGATGAACCGCACCCGGCAGGCCCAGATCACCAAGGAACTTATCGAAATCATCTCCGGCGCCGCCGCCGTTTAAATCACGGCGTTAGGCGCGAGCCGGACCGCCGCAAACAAATGAAGGGACGTCAGGCGCGAGCCGGGCCGCCCCGAAGGAAAGAAAGAGAACCGCCATGACCACTTCCAATGCCAAGGGCCGCCTGCAGCAGGTGATCGGCGCCGTCGTCGACGTCGTCTTCGAGGACGGCAACCTGCCCGCCATCCTGAACGCGATCGAAACCACCAACACCGATGCCAAGACCGGCAAGAAGGTGCGCCTGGTATTCGAAGTGGCCCAGCACCTGGGTGAGAATGCGGTGCGCGCCATCGCCATGGACACCACCGAGGGCCTGGTGCGCGGTCAGGAAGTGGTCGACACCGGCGCTCCGATCCGCGTGCCGGTCGGACCCGCCACCCTGGGGCGCATCATGAACGTGATCGGCGAGCCGATCGACGAGGCCGGCCCGATCAGCCACGAACACACCTCGCCGATCCATCGCGAAGCCCCCAGCTTCGCCGAACAGGCCGGCTCTGCGGAAATTCTGGTCACCGGCATCAAGGTCATCGACCTGCTCTGCCCCTACACCAAGGGCGGCAAGATCGGCCTGTTCGGCGGCGCCGGCGTGGGCAAGACCGTGACCATGCAGGAACTGATCAACAACATCGCCAAGGCCTATGGCGGCTATTCCGTGCTGGCCGGCGTGGGCGAGCGCACCCGCGAGGGCAACGACCTCTATCACGAGATGATCGAGTCCAATGTGAATGTGGACCCCCGCAAGACGGGCTCGGCCGAAGGCTCCAAATGCGCGCTGGTCTATGGCCAGATGAACGAACCGCCGGGCGCGCGCGCCCGCGTGGCGCTGACCGGCCTGTCGGTCGCGGAATATTTCCGCGATGTCGAAGGCAAGGACGTGCTGCTGTTCATCGACAATATCTTCCGCTTCACCCAGGCCGGTTCGGAAGTGTCGGCGCTTCTGGGCCGTATCCCCTCGGCGGTGGGTTACCAGCCGACGCTCGCGACCGAGATGGGCAATCTGCAGGAACGCATCACCTCCACCACCAAAGGTTCGATCACCTCGGTGCAGGCGATCTACGTTCCCGCCGACGACCTGACCGACCCGGCGCCCGCGACCTCGTTCGCGCACCTTGACGCCACCACCGTCCTGTCGCGTGACATCGCCTCGCTGGGCATCTTCCCGGCGGTGGACCCGCTGGACTCCACCAGCCGCATCCTGGACCCGCAGGTGATCGGCGAGGAGCATTACACCGTCGCCCGCCGCGTCCAGGAAGTCCTGCAGCAATACAAGGCGCTGAAGGACATCATCGCCATCCTGGGCATGGACGAATTGTCGGAAGACGACAAGCTGGTGGTGGCGCGCGCGCGCAAGATCCAGCGCTTCCTGTCGCAGCCCTTCTTCGTCGCCGAACAGTTCACGAATTCGCCCGGCAAGTTCGTCGAACTGCCCGACACCATCCGCAGCTTCAAGGCGATCGTGGACGGCGAGTATGACCACCTGCCCGAGCAGGCCTTCTACATGGTCGGCGCCATCGAGGAGGTCGTGGCCAAGGCCCAGAAGATGGCGGCGGAAACCAGCAAGGCGGCGTAGTCAAAACGTCCTCATGGTGAGCCCGTCGAAAACAGGCTCAGGGTGAGGAGGAGTGAAAATGGCAAATAAAATCGCTTTCGACCTGGTCTCGCCCGAGAAGCTGCTGCTGTCGGCCGAGGCCGACATGGTCACGGTGCCCGGCACCGAGGGCTATATGGGCGTGATGGCGGGGCATGCGCCTCTGGTCTCGACCCTGCGCGCCGGCATGGTCGATGTGCAGGTGGACGGCAAGGACGACCGCTATTTCATCAAGGGTGGTTTCGCCGAGATCAATCCGGAAAAGATCACGGTGCTGGCCGAGGAAGCCATTCCGATGACCGAACTGGACCTGGCCGTGCTGGACCAGCGCATCAGGGACGCGCAGGAAGACGAGATCGCTGCCAAGACCGACGGTGAGCGGCTGCGCGCGGCCCAGATGGTGGATGACCTCAAACTGGTGCGTTCCGCTTTCTAGTTTACCCCCTCCGGCTTTCGCAACTTTGCTCGGGGCGGCACACAATGTGTGCCGCCCTTCGCGTTGCTACAGCCACCTCCCCCTTCCTGGCGCTTCGCACCGAAGGGGGAGGACGGTCTCTGGAATTCCTAGCCCTCCGGCTTTCGCACCCTGAACGCCGCTGCCACCACGGCCAGCGCCGCCGCAACGCACAGCCAGGCAAACAGGTCCCCGATCCGGGTGTAAAGTGTCGCTCCCGGCCCGGGCGGCACGGCGGCGCGCAGCCTCACAATGCCCGGCGCGTTGGTATCGGCGCGGGCCAGAATGCGGCCCTGTGCGTCCGACACCGTCTCCAGCCCCTTGAAGGCGGACCGCACTACGGCAAAGCCGTTCTCCACGCCGCGCATTACCGCCATGCGGGCATGAATCCAGCCGTCGGCGACAAAGTCGCTGGCGGGCACCGCCAGGATGCGGATGTCGCCCTCGGCACCGCCGGCAACGGCATCGGCGCGCAGCGTGCGGGGGAAATCCAGATCCTTGCAGATCGCCACTGCGCGGCTGCGGCCCAGAAGGCCGGGGGACCGGCCCGGCGTGAACTTGTCTTCGAACGGCGACAGCAGGTGGCGCTTGTCGTACACCCGCCGCCCGCCATCGGGCTGGAACGCAATGGCGGTATTGCGCCAGGGCTTCACCCACAGCACGCCCGCGACGATGGTGGCGCCGGTATCGCGCGCCGCATCCGCCAGCGGCATCAGCGCGGCGCGCCTCCACGCAGGATCGACCACCATAGCGCCTTCGGGAATGACAATCATGCGCGCGCCCTTTTGCGCTTCGTCACGCGCGGCGCGGGCATATTCCTCAGCCATCGCGTGCGTGGCGGGTTCATCGAGTTTGCGTGATGCTCTCAGCCGCGCGGGCCAGTCGGACAGCGCCGCGACCTTGACCGGGTGCGCCTGCGGCAGGATCAGCCGCGCCTGGCCATAGAGCAGGCACAGTACGCTCAGTCCCACGCCGACCCAGCCGGCAACCCGGCGGCCGTGCGCCGCCAAGGCCAGGGCATTGGCGAACAGGCACAGCAGGAAGGTGACGGCATAAAGCCCGAACAGCGACGCGACCTGAATCGCCGGCGGAAAAGCAACCTGTGAATAGCCCATCGCACCCCAGGAGCCGTGCGGCGACACCAGCCCCACCAGATATTCGAAGGCGGTCCAGATCGCGGGAAAGGCGAACAGCGCCGCCATCGGCGGCAGGTCCCGGTGGACTTGCCGCGCCAGAAGAAGCGTGCCGCCGAAGGCCGCACCGCATCCGATCGCCATCGCCAGCGCCGTGGTCAGAAGCGCCGGCCCGTAAACCAGGAACATGTAAACCTGGCCGGCGGCGAAGGCAGCCACGCCCGCCGCGAACACCTGCCAGCGCGGCGCCCCTCCATAAGCCAGCCACAGGAGCGGCAGGGGCGCGACCCACGCCAGGCTCCAGACGGCGTCGATACCCTGGCTGAGGTAGAACATCGCCGCGGCCAGCGCGGCTGCAATCAAGGCAGTCATGTCTTTTCCTTCATGAAGGAACGCAGGCAGTGGTCCAGCGCCCGGCGATAGGCGGCGCGGAATTCGGTCTCGCCGGTGAAGCGGCCGGCGCGGTACATCGAGACAAGGCCCTGCATCAGGGCGGCCAGATGGAGCGCGACCTCCACCGGCGGCGCCGCGCCCAGCCGGCCGGCCGCTTTGGCTTCGGCAATGCGGGCGATGGCGCTCTTGAGGGCGGGCGAGCGTCCCGCCTCGATGTCGCGGGGAAATTGCCGCGCCTGGCTGGCGGTGAGCAGGAAGGCGGCCTCATAGCGGCGCGGCTGCGTCAGCGCGAAATCCAGATACGCCTCGCCCAGTGCCGCCAGCCAGGCCAGCGGGTCGGTGACGGCGATGGTCCCTACCCGTGCTTCCCAGGCGGCGAAGCCATGCAGCATCAGGGCGTTCTTCAGCGCATCCTTGTCGGCATAGTGGCGATAGATCGCCATCGGGGTGATGCCCACCACGGTCGCGATCCGGCGCATCGACAGCCCCGCCTCCCCTTCCGCGTCGAACAGGTTGCGGGCGGCGTCGAGTATCCGGTCGCGCGTGGGTTCGCCTTGCATGATGACTCCGATGTGCACGTATACGGTGTATACGTCTGCGGCCTCCTGTCAAGCCCCGGCCCCGGAAATCCGTTGCAATGAGGCCGGTCCCCCCGCTAACCCTCGGACCGCGTTCACTTCGCGGGCGCGGGCGTCTTTGGTATAAGGCGTTCTTGAGAGGGAGCGGCGACTATGACGGCTGGGACCGTCTACAAGCAGGGCTGGAGCCTGGACGACGTCCATTGGCACCTGTTCGACCCTGGGAAGGTCGAACCGCGTATGCTGGCGGCAGTCAAGGCCGCGGCCCTGGTGGAATACAACGCCCCCGACTACGTCTCCTACCTGAAGCGCGTCTTCGCCGGCTCGGGGCAGAAGACCCTGGACGCCATCGAGCAATGGGGCCGCGAGGAATCCCAGCACGGCAAGTCGCTGGGCCGCTGGGCCGAAATGGCTGATCCCGGATTTCGAATGGAGGAGGCATTCGCGCGCTTCCGCAAAGGCTATACGCCGCCGCACTTCGCCGGCGACGATGGCCGGAGCGTGCGCGGCTCGCGGCGGGGTGAGATGATCGCCCGCTGTGTGGTGGAAAGCGGCACGTCCTCCTATTACTCCGCCATTCGCGATGCGACGGACGAGCCGCTGCTGAAGGAAATCGCCGGCCGCATCGCCGCCGACGAGTACCGTCACTACAAACTGTTCTACGACACGCTGCACGACCAGCCCGAACCGGACCTGAGCTTTTGGTCCAAATTGAAGATCGCCGTCGGCCGGGTGCGTGAAAGCGACGACGATGAGCTGGCTTACGCCTATTACTGCGCCAATGTGCCGGCGATCGAGGAAGCCACGCGGCCCTATGACCGCAAGACCTATTCCCGCGCCTCGGCTGCCACGAGCATGGCAATCTACAGCCGCCGGCACATCCAGAAACTGGTACAGATGGTGATGAAGGTCGTGGGCGCCGATCCGCATGGCTGGATCGCCAAGCTTATGGGCGCCATCCTGTGGCGGCGGATGCGCTCCAGGAGCGCTTGACGGAAATCACGCATGGAACGTCCGTGCCCTCCACCGCATTTCCGCAGAAGGGCGGTTGTGGAGGTGATTGTGCGTTCCCTCCTTCCCGTTGCAGCCATGGTCCTGGTCCTGCCTGCCCGGGCCGAACCGGTCGCGCCTCAGGCGCTGAACAGCCTGTCTTCCACGCCGGCGCTTGTTGCGGCACCGGTATTTGACACCAGCGGAGCGCGCATCGGCAGCGTCGCCAACGTTACGCCCGGTCCCACCGGCAATTTGTGGAGCATAACAATCCGCCTGGAGAATGGGCCTCAGGGCCAGGCCGGCGCAACCCGAACCGTGCTCGCGTCCCAGGCCAGTTTCGACGGGCAGAAGGTCGTAGTCGACCTGGCGGGGCCGCCGCGCGGCTAATCCGCCACCGGCTCGAAACTGCCGGTGACCGGATCGCGCACCAGCAGCCTTCCCGAAGCGACGCCGAAATAGGCGCCATGCAGCTGGAGTTCGCCCCTCCCGACCGCCGCGGCGACAAAGGGGAACGTCATCAGGTTTTTCAGGGAAAGTTCAACCGAGGCGAACTCGAGCCTGTGCAGGTATTCGTTCCTGTCCCGGGACGCGCTAATGGCCTCGGCGGCGGGAGCGATCTGGCGCATCCACTTGCCGATGAAGTCGCTCTCCGTCAGCGGGGCGTCGCCGGAGGCGAAAGCCTTGATGCCGCCGCAAAAGGCATGGCCCAGGATCACGATGTGCCGCACCGCAAGGGCGCGGACGGCAAACTCCAGCGCCGCGCTGGTGCCGTGCTGGGTCGGCCCCTCAGGCTCGTAAGGCGGCACAAGATTGGCGACGTTGCGGGCCACCAGAATCTCGCCCGGCGCGGCGTCGAAAATCACTTCGGGAGACACGCGGCTGTCCACGCAGCCGATCACCATGATCGTCGGCGACTGGCCGGTGGCGGCCAGCTCGCGATAACGGTCCTGTTCCGCCGCAAAACGTCCGCCCAGGAAGGCGCGGTGGCCTTCAATCAGGCTTCGCGGAAAATTGATCATGGCTGCATGGCCGGTGGAAAACCGCTCCGCTCGCTTCGGATGCTCAACACTTCAATCCCGCCGGCGCTCCCGGTCAGGCCTTGCGCTTGACCATCATCTGCTTGATATTGCCGATCGCTTCGGCGGGATTGAGGCCCTTGGGACACGTGTTCGTGCAATTCATGATGGTATGGCAGCGGTAGAGCCTGAAAGGATCTTCCAGATTGTCCAGGCGCGCGCCCGTTTCCTCGTCCCGGCTGTCGGCCAGCCAGCGGTACGATTGCAGCAGCGCTGCCGGTCCCAGATAGCGATCGGAATTCCACCAGTAGCTGGGGCACGCGGTCGAGCAGCAGGCACACAGGATGCACTCGTAAAGCCCGTCAAGCTTGGCGCGGTCTTCGGGCGACTGCTTCCACTCCTTTTCCGGCTCGGCGGTGCGGGTTTGAAGGAAAGGCTGGATGGAGGCGTATTGGGCGTAGAAGTTGGTCAGGTCGGGCACCAGGTCCTTGACGACCGGCATGTGCGGCAGCGGATAGACCGTGACCGCGCCCGATACATCGTTGATCGATTTGGTGCAGGCCAGGGTATTGCCGCCGGCGATGTTCATGGCGCAGGAGCCGCACACCCCTTCCCGGCACGACCGGCGGAAGCTCAGCGTCGGGTCGATCTCATTCTTGATCTTTATCAGCGCGTCCAGAACCATCGGGCCGCAGCTGTCCAAGTCGACCGTATAGGTATCGACGGTGGGGTTTCCACCCTCATCCGGATTATAACGATAGACTTTGAACTCTTTGGAATGTTTCGGCTTTTTACCGTTTGAGGCTGCCGCTACGGGCCACACTTTGCCTTTTTTCACCCGGCTGGTCTTCGGCAGCACGAACTCGACCATATGCGCATCTCCCAAGGCCTATCGCAGCCTGATTTGGACAGTTTGGCACGCCCCGCTGCCCCGGCAAACGCCCGCGGTAAACATAGCTGCCGCGCTGCATCGGGGGGCCACGTCAGGGAACCGGGCGGGTTTAGCGGATTGGGCGGCCCCAGGTCCAGCGATTCGCGCGGTCACGCGCCGATCTGCTCGAACACCCAGGAAACATCCGCGGGAGCGTCCTTCATGCTGCCGGTGACCACCAGCTGTTCGGTCCGCCGCACAATCGTGCCGCCCAGATAAACACTTTCCTCGATATCCAAATGTCCCCCGCCCGCACGGAAGCGCCAGCCCTCGCCGCCGGGCAGCTTGAGCAGGATTCCGCCGCCTTCCATCCGCGAGATCCGCACATCGGGATGGATATGGAATCGGACCGCATAGGTCAGCCCCGCGTGGAAGGCAGGACCGGCCGGCACCAGCCGATCACGCCCGGTGACGATAAGGCCCTGCGGTGACATGATGACGTGGCGCTCGTGGCGCACGCCGAACCTGTCGGCATAGGCATCATGCATCATCTCGACGCTCCAGCCCTGAGGCGTTTCGACCCGGCGCGAGACAGCTTCCCGCGGTCCGCCCAGAAGCCAAGGCCCCAGAAGATCGCGTGCCGGCCCGGCTGGAAGAACCACGGCGCTGGAGGTATCGGCCACCGTCATTGTCGAATGGGCGGCGGTGGCCCTGAGCGGCACATTCCAGGAAGGATTGGAGAGGCCGCCCGTGCCGCAATTGACGACGATGCGGTCGGCGCCCGAACTTAGCTCCATCGCGCCGGTGCCGGCGTGGGCCTGCTGCGAGAAGGCGCCCGCCGGCGGCTTGCCGCAGTCGATCAGGCACAGGGTACGCGACGCCGAAAGGCGCTGATAGCCGCTGTGGCGGGCGTGGAAGAAGGGCTGGCCCCTGATTTCATCCCGCGCCAGAAGCCCCGCCACCAGGCGCGGATCGCACTCGCCGCCGCCATTGAACAGCGCCAGCGCGCCATCGCCGTGCCGGAAGAAGCGCAACATCGGCGCCATGCGATCATGGGCGTTGCGCACGACATGCGGAGGCTCCTGGCCGACAGCGCCAAGTGCCTCCAGCACCATGACCACAAGCCGGTAGGCGCACAGCAGCGCCTCCGGCGAGCGCGTGACATGGCCGCCATCGGGCAGGATCTGGCGCGCCAGTTCGGTTTCCAGCCGCTGGAGCCCGGTTTGCAGACGCCGTTCGCTGTCGTCCAGGCAGATGCCCGACAGGGCGAGTATCGCCGCCGCTTCCAGGCGCGGCAGGCCGTCCGGCGCTTCCTGGGAAATGCGCTCCAGCATGCGAACCTGCTCGCGCAGCGACACAAACAGGCGCGAGCGCCACGTCAATTCGGAATTCATGATGACCAGGCGGCCATGACAGAAGATATTGGCCAGGCGCCGGGCCATGACATGGGGCAGCCATGCCGGCTCGCTGTATCGGCCGTTGCGGCGTATCCATTGACCGATCAGGTTGGTGGCCAGGCGCCGCGCAGGCTCTCCCCCCGCGCTGGACAACGCCGGCAGCCATAGAAAGCCGTGCAGCGCCTCCAGCCAGGTCCGGCTCGGGGCCGGCAGATCGAAGACGGAAATGCCCTCAGGTACTTCCAATTCCTGGCCATGGAAGGGGAAACGGCCGCGCAGCAGGCTTTCAGCGTCCTCGAGGCGGCGGGACGGCGCGTCCCAGGGATAGAACACGATATGGTCGGCAAGCTTGCCGGTCAGAAGGCGTCGATAGGGCCAGCTGCGCCGCCACATCTGGCGCAGCGGCGCCGTTGCCCGCCGGACGCCCGCCCGGAGAAGCTCGGGAAGGAGCGGCAGGAGCGTTCCCGGTCGCACCTTAGCCTCTCAAAGCAGAGATATTTGCGGCATAGGCGGACGGCCCGCCGGTAAAGACAGATGTACCTGCCACCAGAACAGTGGCGCCCGCCGCGACGGCGCGGCGCGCCGTCTCCGGCGTTATCCCGCCATCCACCTCCAGCGCGATATCGCGGCCGGACCGGTCGATACGCTGGCGTGCAGCCTCGATCTTGCGCAGCTGGCTGTCGATAAAACTCTGACCGCCAAAGCCCGGGTTGACGCTCATGATCAGTACAAGATCGACCAGGTCCATCACATTGTCGATGGCATCGATCGGCGTGCCCGGATTGAGCACGACGCCGGCGCGCTTGCCCAGCTTGCGAATGTGCTGAAGACTGCGATGGATGTGCGGCCCGGCCTCGGGGTGGATGGTCATGCCGTCGGCGCCCGCCTCGGCAAAGGCCTCGAGATAGGGATCGACCGGCGCGATCATCAGGTGCACATCAAACGGCTTCTTGGCATGGGGGCGCAGGGCTTTCACGATCGCCGGCCCGACGGTGATGTTGGGCACGAAATGGCCGTCCATCACATCGACATGGATCCAGTCGGCGCCCGCCGCCTCGATGGCCTCGATCTCCGCGCCGAGTTTTGAGAAATCCGCGGACAGGATCGAGGGCGCGACGAGAACGGGGGTGGCCATGAGATTAAGTGCCGCATTCCGGCTGCGGCCGCAAGACGCGCGCGCTCAATTTCCGGCGTCCCCCACGGGTTGCAGGGAGCGGCGATCGCGCGTCAGCGCCAGGATCAGAACCAGGGTGGGAAGCCAGATCACTCGCGACTGATAGCGGTCATGGGGATTGGAGAAGGTCCCGCATATGATCGCATTGCCGATCAGGGCGAGCAGAACCATTGCCGGCAGGATTGCGTCATCCCAGCGGCGCACAAGCCCGGCATGCTGGATCAGAAGCAGCAACCCCAGCATGGAAATCGCGCCGATGGGGACGTGTATGAGATTGAGGGTATGGAAGCGCAGCAGGCCCATTTGCTGGCGGGCCCCCAGATAGGCGCTGAGCTGGCGCGGAATCATCCGGCGGAATTCCGGTTCCAGCACCCATTCCTGCGGTTCGATGCCATCGCCGGTGCGGAACATCAGCATCTGGCGCACCGAATCGCCGATCGCAGCGCGCACATGCAGGAATGGATAGCGTTGCAGACTGTCCAGGATCATCCGCCGGTCTTCCTGTTGCTGCTGACGGCCGGAAAAACCGCCCAGGGCGCGGAAGGTGCTGTCTCCCCACAGCCAGGCGTCGGCCCGGTACTTCAGCCGGTTCTTGAAGTTGCAGAGGCGGTAAGTGGCGTTGCCGCGCGGCGGACAGGCATCGTCCAGCAGACGTCTGACGATGCCGTCCTGCATCAGCCGGGCGAAGACGAAGACCGATCCGGACTTGTTGACCAGAAAGACCTTGCCGGTCATCGCGAAATTACCCGCCACGATCACCAGCAGGGCCACGGCCAGGCCGGCAAGCCCACCGCGCAGGGACGGATCGGGCAGCATGCCGGGCGCGATCTGCCGCCACCTGACCGCCAGCTTCAGAAGGCCGGCCGCCAGCAGCAGCCCACAAAGCAGGCCCAGATGCGAAGGATGACTGGCCACCGCCAACCCCGTAATGAGTGTCATCACGATGGAGCGCCCGCGTCCCAGCCGGTGCTGCCGGAACAGCAGCAGCCAGCCGCCCAGTACAACAAGCGGGGTCATGCAGTCCGGTTCAACCTGTCCGGCGTACCAGGCAATACCTGTCAACAGGGTGAGGATTGTGCCGATCCCCAGAAATTGCGCCAATGTCAGCCCTGGCACCTCGGCGCGGGCAACCTCCAGGATCACATAGGCTGTCAGAAGGGCCTGGAAGACCACAATGGGCCAGAGGCTATAGACCCCGCCCGCCAGGTACAGCAATTCGGCATAGACCGGGGCCCGCTCCACCAGGAAGACATGGCCCAAGCCTTCCAGGACATACGCGCCGGTATCGTAGAATATCAGCGGAAAGCCGTTCCAAAGGGCCACGCCCAGGAAAAGCAGGGCCAAAAGGCCCACGCCCAACGCGGCCCACACCCCCTGTGCGGGCGCCGAAGCCAGCGCCTTTATCGATTGGGGCAGTGATTCGGCCGGCATCCTCACGCCCGACACTCTGCCGTAACGGCGTTCTCAAGACGAGAGGCCCTCACGAACCGGCATTGCGGCTGCGCGATCAGGCCGGTTGACTGGGACGGCGTCGCACCTAAACTCCGGCCCGGTTCAAACAGACATAATTCTGGCAGGCTCTGATGGCGGACAATCCGCAGGTTCCGGGGGCGCAACAGCGGCCTCTATCCCCGCACCTGACCATCTATCGCTGGCCGGTCACCATGATGACCTCCATCACCCACCGCGCGACAGGCATCGCCCTGTCGATGGGGATGGTGGTCCTCGCATGGTGGCTGGTCTCGATCTCCAACGGTCCGGAGGGATTTGAGAGCTTTCACGCGGTGGTGGATACCCCCTTGGGTCTTCTTGTACTGTTCGCCATCACCTGGTCGCTGGCCTTCCATTTCTGCAACGGCATCCGTCACCTGGCCTGGGACCTGGGCTATGGCTTCAGCAAGGAAGCCTCGCGCCAGGGCAGCATCCTGGTGATCGCGCTGTCGGTGATCCTGGCGGTGGCGATCTTCGCCTGCGTCTGGACCGGCCACGGAGGATATCTGCGATGAACACGCCGCTTCAGCGTGTCCAGGGGCTTGGCGCCTCCCATTCGGGAACCGGCCATTTCTGGCGTCAGCGCGTCACCGCCGTGGCGCTGGTGCCGCTTTCCCTGTGGTTCCTTTATGTTGCCATCGGCCTTGCCGGCACCACCGAGGTCTCGGCCCTGGTGTTCCTCGCCCATCCCTGGAACGCCATCCTGATGGCCGCCTTCGTGGTCATCGCGCTCTACCATGCCGCGCTGGGCCTTCAGGTGGTGATTGACGACTATATCCACACGGCCGGGAGCAAGATCTTTTTCTTCCTGTTGGTCCGCTTCGCCGTCATCGCCACAGGTTCTACCTGCATTTTCGCTCTTTTGCGCATCGCCGCCCAATAGGTTAGCCATGTCTGCCTACAATATCGTGGATCACACTTTCGATGTCGTCGTCGTGGGCGCCGGCGGGGCGGGCTTGCGGGCGACGCTGGAATGCGCGCTGCGCGGGCTGAAGACAGCCTGCGTCACCAAAGTCTTTCCCACGCGCAGCCACACGGTGGCGGCCCAGGGCGGCGTTGCCGCCAGCCTCGGCAACATGGGCGAGGACAATTGGCGCTGGCACATGTACGACACCGTGAAGGGGTCGGACTGGCTGGGCGACCAGGACGCTATCGAATATCTGTGCCGGCACGCGCCTGAGGCGGTGTATGAGCTCGAGCATTTCGGCATGCCGTTCAGCCGCACCGAGGACGGCAAGATCTACCAGCGCGCCTTTGGCGGCATGACCAGCAATTTCGGCCAGGGCATCGTCCAGCGCACCTGCGCCGCCGCCGACCGCACCGGCCACGCCATGCTTCACACGCTTTACGGCCAGTGCGTGAAGCACGAGGTCAATTTCTTCATCGAGTTTTTCGCTCTCGACCTGATCATGGACGATGACGGCGCTTGCCGCGGCGTCATGGCCTGGTGCCTGGATGACGGCACCATCCACCGGTTCCGCGCCCACAAGGTCATCATGGCAACCGGGGGCTATGGCCGCGTCTACCAGAGCTGCACCGGCGCCCACACCCAGACCGGCGACGGCAACGCCATGGTTCTGCGCGCCGGCCTGCCGCTGCAGGACATGGAGTTTGTGCAGTTCCATCCCACCGGCATTTTCGGCGCCGGCGTGCTGATCACCGAAGGCGTGCGCGGTGAAGGCGGCTACCTGACCAATTCAGAGGGCGAGCGGTTCATGGAGCGCTATGCCCCCAGCGCCAAGGACCTGGCCAGTCGGGACGTGGTGGCGCGCGCCATGACGATCGAGATCCGCGAGGGCCGCGGCGTGGGCCCCAGGAAAGACCATATCCACCTGCACCTGTCGCATCTCGATCCCAAGATCATTCATGAACGCCTGCCGGGCATTTCGGAGTCGGCGCGCATCTTTGCGGGCGTCGACGTCACGAAAGAACCGATCCCGGTGCTTCCCACGGTCCACTACAACATGGGCGGCATTCCCTGCGCCTATACCGGCGAAGCGCTGACATTGAAGGACGGCAATCCCGACAGCGTGGTACACGGCCTGATGGCGGTGGGCGAAGCGGCCTGTGTATCCGTGCATGGCGCGAATCGTTTGGGCTCCAACTCGCTGATCGACCTGGTCGTGTTCGGCCGCGCCGCCGGAATCGAGGCCGCCCGGCAGCTGGCCGGCGCGACGGCGCATCAGGAATTGCCGAGGAATGCGGGCGAAGCGGCACTGGAACACTTTGACCGCATCCGTCACGCCAAGGGCCCTGCCCCGACCGCGGTCCTGCGCGCAGCCATGCAGAAGGCGATGCAGGAAGATGCAGCCGTCTTCCGCACCGGCGAAACACTCGAACAGGGCAGCAAGCGCATCGCCGCGATCTACGGCCAGCGGACCGACCTGGGGATAAAGGACCGCTCCATGATCTGGAATACGGACCTGGTCGAAGCCCTGGAGTTCGAAAACCTGATTCAGCAGGCCGTGGTCACCGTGGCCGGTGCCGCCAACCGGCAGGAGAGCCGTGGGGCCCATGCGCGGGAGGACTTTCCCAACCGTGACGACGAGAACTGGATGAAGCACACGCTGGCGTGGCTGAACACGGACAACGGCGACACGAGGATCGATTATCGCCCGGTGCATACCTATACGCTCACCAACGAAATCGAATACATCAAGCCGAAAGCGCGAGTCTATTAAGCCTCCCTGCCCGTTTGGGCGCAGCTTGTTGCGGGATTCGCGCCTTCGAGCAGCGTTTTGGGACGGTTGAACCTCCTGTGCCTCTCACGCGTTTCTCGATGCGGGAGCGAAGCCATGAAAGCGGTGATTGCGTTCATTTTCGTCGCGGTCTTTGCTGCAATAGCGTCGGCGGCGCCGGTCCGTGTTTCGCAATCCAGCCCAGGCAAGGCCACGCCGGATGACCGGGCGCGCCAATGGCTGACGCTGCTGGATGACGGCGATTACGGCCGCAGCTGGCAGGAAAGCGGCAAAGCCCTCAGATCGCGTGAAGACGCGGCGAGCTGGACGAGCCGGATAAAGGCCATGCGCGAGCCTCTGGGCGCGATGGCAAGCCGGAACCTGCGGTTGATCGAACTGGTGAATTCCGAAAAGGTCGTGGTGCGCTACGACTCGGTGTTTGCTCACAAGGCCACGGCACAGGAGACGGTAACCCTTGGACTTGAAAATGGCGGCTGGGCGGTCATCGACTATGCGTTGAAATAGACCTGCCGCAAACCCGCCATATTTTGGACGGTCTTCCAGCCCCTGCAGCCTCTGGAACGGAACTGTGGCTGGCGAGTTTGAAATGCATTCATGAAGGGTTCAGGCAAGGCCGTGCAGGTTCGATTGCACTGAAACGATAGATACCGGTCATTGAATGGAGACAATATGATGATGATCAAGAAAACTCTCATTGCCGCGGCGGCGATCCTGGCTCTTGGCTGTGGTAGCGCCATGGCCGACGATTGCAGCGGGCGCGATCACACCGGCGGCACAATTCTGGGAGCCATCGCCGGCGGCGTCCTTGGCGGGGCGGCGACCCACGGCAATGGCGGCGCGGTGGTCGGTGGAGCGATCCTGGGCGGTCTGGCCGGGAATGCCATTGCGCGCGACATGGACTGCGAGGATCGTCCGTATGCGGCCCGGTCCTATCGCGAAAGCTTCCGCGGGCCGGTTGGTCGCCGCTATGAATGGCATCGAGGACCCAACCATGGTTACGTGATCACCCATCGCGAATATCGCCGCGGCCACCGCATTTGCCGCGATTTTACCCAGGTCGTGTATCGCCACGGCCGGGAGTTCGACCGTGACGGCACTGCCTGCCGCCGTATTCGCGGCGGGGAATGGGACTTCATGTAGGCCACCCTCCTTCGCAGTTGTGAGAAACCCCGGCCTTCATGCCGGGGTTTCTTTTCATGGAATGGACGAAGGGCGGACGGCCGCAAGAATTGGGTAACCATTGCGCCCTAGAATGGAACGGAACGAACTGGTCATCACGCCATCATGTCTGACTCCTGGACCATCAGCGTCGGCGGCCGGGTCTATGGGCCCTATAGCCTGCAGCAGATGCATGACTTCCAGGCAGAGGGCCGCCTGGCAGCCTATTCGCTGGTCGCCCGCTCAGGCGCGGAACAGTTCTGTCCGGCGCGCGAGGATGACGCCCTGGCACCGCTGTTCGCCGCCCCGGACGAAGGCGATGCCGAACCCGCCGCGGAACACACCACCGACACGTCGCAGGAAACGCCTGCCGCCGATGCCGGTCCGTATACTGCCCCACATCGCTTCGGCCGCTGCGAACAGGACGTATCGTCCGGCCCATCCCGCTATGTGATTATTGCAGACATGAAATCGCGCTCCATCACCGGCCTGGAGGAAGAGATTTTCAATATGGGCCCGGCACACCGTTTCATGCCCCAGGCCTGGGTGCTCTCCAGCGATGCGTCGCTCAACACCATCCGCAATCGCCTGGTTCAAAAGCTGGGCAAGATCGATACGCTGTTCATCGTCGACGCTGCGCGCGACAAGGCCGCCTGGTTCAACTTCGGGCCTGAAACCGACTCGCGCGTACGGCGCATGTGGAGCCGTCCGCAGGAATATGCGGGCACCGAGCGGCGCACCATCACGCGGGCTTGACGCGCACGGTTTCCAGGCTCCGGGCATAGCGCCGGCCGTTGGCCACATAGATCCGGGCGGACCGGCCGATATCCTCGACCTGGGTTGCCGACAGGTCCCTTACTTCCCGCGCAGGAATCCCCAGGATCAACTTGCCGTCACCAAACACCTTGTCTTCGGTCACCACGGCCCCCGCGCCGACCAGGCAATTGGCCCCGATAGCGGCGCGGTTAAGAAGGATCGTGCCCATGCCGATCAGAGTATTGTCGCCCACCAAAGCCGAATGCACGGTCACGCGATGGCCGATTGTCACGCCGCGCCCGATGATCACCGGCTGGCCGGGATCGGCATGGATCAGGCTGTGATCCTGAACATTGGATTCCTCGCCGACGGTGATCCAGTCATTGTCACCGCGCAGCACCGCGCCGAACCATACGCTGGCGCCTTTTTTGATCCGTACCCGGCCGATCAGGACTGCGTCGGGTGCAATCCAGCAATCGCCATCGGCCGGAAGTTCCGGCGATACGCCATCAAGGCTGTAAAGCGGCATCGTGTTCCTCTCATCGATAATTCACACACTGCGCGGCAAAAAAAGATACCCTCAAACAAGGCGATTTGATTCGCCACAAGGGCCGAGTGTCCGAGAGGACCCGAAGGTCCGATAGTAGCAGGGGTATCGGCACTGGTGCTTGTTGCACTGCATCCGCCTCGATTGCCGCGGGCCGGGATACCGGAAAACCCCTCTCCTTCACACACCCCTCACACATCGGGAGTATTCATGGCCAAGCGCTCCATGCGTTCGAAGTCGCGTGATTCTGCCTATGCGATCCAGGAGAACGTCCATCCGCTCTTTCCGGGCCGCTGGTCGCCGCACGCCCCCGACAGTCAATTCCGGGACCGCAAATATGTGAAGAACGTCCGGGCCATGAGTGCGGCCCAGCAGCAGTTCATGGATGCCATCGACAGCCAGAACGTGGTGCTGGCGCTGGGGCCGGCGGGTACCGGCAAGACCTACCTGGCGATCGCCAAGGCTGTGGAAGCACTGGAAGCGGGAAAGGTGCAACGCATCGTGCTGTCGCGCCCGGCCGTGGAGGCCGGGGAATCGCTGGGCTTCCTGCCGGGTGATTTCCAGGAGAAGCTGGCGCCCTATCTGCGCCCGCTCTATGACGCGCTGACGGAAAGGCTGGGCACCAAGCGGCTGAAAGCAATGCTGTCCGACGGCATCATAGAAATCGCGCCCGTCGCCTATATGCGCGGGCGCACGCTCAGCGAATGTTTCGTGGTGATCGACGAGGCACAGAACTGCACCTACACCCAGATCAAGATGCTGCTGACACGCCTTGGCTGGCGATCCACCATGGTGCTGACCGGCGACCCGGACCAGACCGACCTTCTGCCGGGCATCTCCGGCCTGACCGATATCGCCACCAGGCTGGAAAGACTGCCCGATGTGCCGGTCATCAGGCTGGCGGAAGGCGACATTGTGCGCCATCCGCTGGTGGCATCGATGCTGACGGTCCTGTGACGGCTTGGCGGCGGACGTGTTGAGCCGGCGCTAAAGCGCCAGCTCGACCAGGATCATGCCCAGCAACAAGGCCCAATAAGCCGCGATCGCGACGGCAAAGCCATACGAAGCGCCGGAACAGGCCTTGGTACGGAACGAGCGTGTAGCGTTTTCGAACAGGATGCTGGGTCCTGCCAAGACCATGACGGCGTAATGACAGGCGGTGGCGGCGGTGCTTTTCGGTTTGCGCGCCAGAATGCGATAGAGGTTTGCCACGATCCCGGATAACGCCAGGCCACCGGCGAAAGAAAAAAGCAGTATCTGCAGGACGCGCATGGTTCCGCCTCAGCGCCTGAGCAGCCGGAGGGTTTGGTCCGGGCGGACGGTCGCTGTGCGCGGACGGACGGCCAGTCCGGCCGCTGTTACGGCCTCCAAAAAGATCGACATGTACCGAATTGACCCAAAATGAGGCTTCCGGGTCACGCGTCGCAAGAATTGGGCAAGTCCCGATTGAGTGCCGCTGCGGACATCGCGCCGGCGTCCTAAAATGATGGCGTCGCATTCCTCAAGAGGCTGGGCCATGCATCCCATGGCGGGCGAAAGGCAAGAGATTCACCAGCATTCCGGCTGGCTGATCCCGGCCGGCTTCGGCATGGTCACGCTGGTGCTGTGCGGGCTGATCCTGGGCTGGTATCTGAGGCCTTATCCGCAGGCCGGCTCGCCCAGCGGCGGATCCCAGATCGTGCATCTGAGCATCCATGGCATGCGACTGGGAATTCCCGCCAATTACATCGCCACGGCAAGTGCCCGGGCCGGCGGCGCGCAGGAGAAAGTTTCACTGGTCGCGCTGTTCCCTTCCTTCCATGGATATTCCCTGGAAGAGGCATCGCTGTTCAGGGGCAATGCGCCGGATTCGCCCGTAATCCGGCTCTCGCTGCGCGGCGACACCCCGAACCTGAGCGCGCGCGAACGCCTCGATCGCGTCTATCGACCTTACATCACCAACCTGGCGGGAACCGAGGGGCCGTTCGGCCTGACCCGGTATGATTTCGCGCAGCGTTCCGGCTATGGCGACAGCGAACTGTTTGCCGGCATGGATGCGCAGGGGCTGGAACTGTTCCTGTGCGAAAAGGCGGGACCGGATATTCCCAGTCCCAACTGCCTGGCGCTGGATCGACCGCTGGGGCGCCAGGCGAGCCTGTCCTGGCGTTTCAAGCGCGCCTATCTGGCGCGCTGGCGCGAAGTTGCCGGCGGCGTCCATGGATTGATCGCCCGCTTCGAGCGGTCAGGCTGAAGTTTTCCGCGGTGTCGAAATTTGCAGGCACGATGCGGGGCGTCTCACCCCGCCGGGGCGCCTGTCAGCTGCGGCTGGCCGGCGCTTCGGGCAAGTCCATTTCCAAAATCGCCATGTTGAAGCTGTAGGAGATCTCGCCGTCTTCTTCGTCCTTGAACAGGACGCCGACAAACTCGCCATTGACCTGGACCTCGACGGAGTCGGCCTGCTTGGGACGTTCGACGATCGTGATGGTGTCGAGGCGGAAGAGATTGCGCAGGTATTTTTCCAGGCGCCAGATTTCACTGCGGGTCAAGACGTGTCCCTCACCAATTTGAGCGGGTGAACTGACACGCCCAAGCGCCGCCCGTCAAGGCGCCTTGCGGCGCCAAACGCCCGCCTGCGGGAAATCAACCCGTATTGTCCTGTTCTTCAATGATGTGGTTCATCTGCTGCGAGGGCCGCTCGCCGCAGTCGCAGTTGACCAGCTTGGCGGGAACGCCCACGGCCGTGCAGTGGGGTGGAACCGGCTTGAGGACCACCGACCCGGCGCCGACCCGGCTATATTCCCCGATCTCGATATTGCCCAGTATCTTGGCGCCCAGCGAGATCAACGAACCGCGGCGGATCTTGGGATGGCGATCGCCCTCTTCCTTGCCGGTGCCGCCAAGCGTCACGTCCTGCATGATGGAGACATCGTCCTCCACAACCGCGGTCTCGCCGATCACCACGCCGGTGGCGTGATCGATCATGATGCCGCGCCCCATGCGGGCATTGGGATGAATATCGACCGCGAAGCATTCGGAGACGCGGCTCTGCAGGAACAATGCCGTGGTGCGCCGGCCGTTCAGCCACAACCAATGTGCGACGCGGTGGCATTCCAGCGCATGAAAACCTTTGAAGAACAGGAACGCGTCGGCATGCGAATGGCAGGCCGGGTCGCGCTCGAACACCGCCGACAGATCGGCGCGCGCCGCCGCCCCGATCTGGGGATCGGCAACAATGGCTTCGTCGATGATGGTACGCACGGCCAACTGGCCCAGTTCCTCGCCCCCCAGCTTCCGCGAGAGGTGATAGGAAAGCGCCTGCTCAAGCCGCTCATGCTGCAGGATGGTATCGTATACGAAACCAGCCATTGCCGGCTCGCTGAGCGCAATGCCCTCAGCCTGCTCGCGCAATTGAGACCATACCGGATCGCAGGGGGCGATATTTTCAAGCGGGGCAGCCATGGGATGTCCTTCCAGGGGCGTGCTTTTACCACAGAAGCCTGTAAAATTTCAAAATGTGCGGCATGGCGGGGAATTCCCCCCAAACCGACGACGTGGAAATCGAAATGTGGACTGGCAAGGGCCGGGGCCTGCCCGCTGGATTTTTCCCGGCCCGGCACCGCGACGTTTGTGGTGTATGGCTGGCCCCTCCCTGCAGCAAGGTTCTACCAAGGCTCTTACTATGTCCCGATACAAGGAACTTCATGTCCCCCCCTTCAACCAGGTGGCGGGTGGCACGCTCGATCTTCTGCTGACCCGCCGCTCCGGTTCGGCGAAGGCGATGACGGGCCCGGGCCCCACGCCTGGCCAGATTGCCGATATCCTCAAATGCGGCGCGCGGGTGCCCGACCATGGAAAACTGTTTCCGTGGCGGTTCATGGTTATCGAAGGCGATGCCCGGGAGAGGGCGGGGGACATTCTGGCCGAAGTGACCCGCGCGGAAGGCACCCACGAGCGCCAGGTGGAAGAGGAGCGCGGACGCTTCCTGCGGGCGCCGGTGGTGATCGCGGTGATCTCGACAGCGCGGGAGATGATCAAGATACCGGTGTGGGAACAGCAATTGTCGGCCGGCGCGGTGTGCCAGACAATGCTGATCGCGGCCACCGCCCTGGGCTTTGTCGCCAACTGGCTGACGGAATGGTACGGATACCACCCCAAAGTCATGGAAAAGCTGGGCCTGAAACCTGGTGAGCGTATCGCCGGTTTTATCTATATCGGCCACCCTTCCGCGCCGCTTGAAGAACGACCGCGGCCCGACATGGACGCGATCGTGACCCGCTTCTAGGCAGCCAGCAGAAAGCCGTAGACGAAAATCAGAGCCGCAATCCCCGCGGTAGTCAGTGCAACAGGCAACGAATCCATGGCAACAGTCCCTTCGAAGACCGTCTAACTGGCCATGATTGGGCCTGGTTCAACCTGCGTGCCGTGCATCCCTGCCCTGCCCGGCAGGCGTGGGCTGCTGAATCAGGGGATGCCAATCAGCTTGTGGGCCTGAAGGCTCAGCCGCCATTGCGGGTGGGCCAGGCAATAGGCGGCAGCCGCCTGGGTGTTGGCGGTGCGTGCTTCATTGTCCATCGGCTGCAGGAAGAAATGCCTGAAGTCCTGGCCGGTAAAAAGTTCCGGGGCGGCGCCAGCCTGCGGATAGACAAGCTTCAGTTCGTCGCCGCGGCGCAGCTTTTGTTCGCTGCCCGCCTTGGGACTGACACAAATCCAGTCGATGCCCGGAGGCGGCAGCAGCGTGCCGTTGGTCTCGATGGCGATCTCGAAGCCCTTTTCGTGCAGCGCGTCGATCAAAGCCCTGTCGAGCTGCAGCAGCGGTTCGCCGCCGGTGCAAACCACATAGGGCGTGCCGAAAGTGTGCGGCGGCCAATGCGCGAAGACGGCGCGGGCCAGCGCCGCGGAATCGCCGAACTTGCCCCCGCCCGGCCCGTCGGTGCCGACAAAATCGGTATCGCAAAAGCGGCAGGTCGCATCTGCGCGATCCTTTTCCAGACCGCTCCACAGATTGCAGCCCGCAAAGCGCAGGAAAACGGCGGCACGCCCGGCCTGCGCCCCCTCGCCCTGAAGGGTGTAATAGATTTCCTTCACCGAATAGGTCATGAGGACCGGAATTTGGCAAACCCGGCGGCGCGCAATTCGCAGGCCGGGCATGTGCCGCAGCCATAGCCCCAATCATGCCGATTGCTGCGATCGCCGTGATAGCATGTGACGCTTTCTTCCACGATCAGGTCGACCAGGGCGGCGCCGCCAAGCTCTTCCGCCAGCCGCCAGGTGGCCGCCTTGTCGATCCACATCAGCGGCGTGTGGATCCGCACATCTCTTGCCAGGCCCAGGCTCAAGGCGCGGGCCGTCGCCTCGATGGTGTCATTGCGGCAGTCGGGATAACCGCTGAAATCGGTCTCGCACATGCCGCCGACCAGATCGTCAATTCCGCGCCGATACCCCAATGCCGCGGCGGCGGCGAGGAACATCACATTGCGGCCCGGCACGAAGCTGGTCGGCAATCCGCTTTCGTCCATGACGATCGCCACATCGTCGGTCAGCGCGCTGCCGCCGATCGCTTTCAGCGTGTCCAGCGGCAGGAGATGGTCGTCGCCCAACCGGCTGCCATTGGGCAGGCTTCGCAAGGCCGCCAGCAGGCATGGCCGGGCCGCCAGTTCGGCGGCATGGCGCTGGCCATAGTCGAAGCCCACGGTTTCGACCTTCTGGAAGCGCGCAAGCGCCCAGGCCAGGCAGGTCGTGGAATCCTGGCCGCCGGAAAACAGAACGAGCGCGCTTGTGGGCATGGCGGGGGTGTTTACCCCGTCGCGCCCGGCCGGAAAACAGCTATCTTGAGGCCCGGCGGAAATGATGGACGGAGCGGGACAATCAGCCTGCCAGGGCCCTCATTTGCGGACGGCAGGCCGTCGCACCCACGCATGACGGCGGCAGATAAATCGCCACGGAGGTTCCCACGCCAACTTCGCTGATGATCTCCAGGCGGCCGCCGTGCAGTTCGACCAGCGACTTGGAAATGGAAAGGCCCAGGCCGACACCTTCGAAGCGCCGTGACAGGGTGCCGTCGACCTGGCGGAATGGCTGCAGCGCCGCGGCGATCGTTTCCTGTGCCATGCCGATGCCGGTGTCCTCCACCACAAGGATGGCGTCGCCATCCCGCCCGACGCGCGCGGCAACCCCCACGCTGCCGTTCTCCAGCGTGAATTTGAGTGCGTTGGCCAGAAGGTTGCCCATCGCCTGGGCCAGCCGCCGGGGATCGACATTCAGCAGTGGCATGTCGGCGGGGATGTCGACGGCGATCGGACGCGCGTCATGCGTGACGCCGCGGGCCAGCTTGATGGCCTGCTCGACGATATCCCGGACGTCCTCGTGCTGCGTGTCGATCGTGAGCAGGCCGCCTTCCAGCCGCGACACATCCAGAACGTCGTTGATAACCGACAGAAGACGCGCGCCGCTCTTGTGGATATCTTCGGCGTATTCACGATAGGTGGGATTGCCAACCGGCCCCAGTATTTCGTCGCGAATGATCTCCGAAAAGCCCAGCACGGCGTTCAGTGGCGTCTTCAACTCGTGGCTCATGGCCGCCAGAAACGCCGCCTTCATCTTGTTGGCGATTTCAGCCTGGCGAAGCGCGACGCGCAAGGTGCGCTCCTGCTCGAATTTTTCGGTGACGTCTTCGACTGTGCCTTCGTAAGCGAGCAGTTCGCCGGACCAGTCTCGCACCGCGCGCGCATTTTCGGAGATCCAGATGCGCCGCCCGGAATGATGGTAGATTTCGGAGACGAAGTTTGTGACGATGTCGTTGGCCTGCATCAGCGCTCGGAATTCGGCCCGGCGCTCGGGTTCGACATACAGCTGGGCGCCGATATCGGTGAGGCCGGCAATCAGCGCCTGCGGCGAGGAATAGCCATAGATGTCGGCCAATGCCTGGTTGACCGCAATGTAGCGGCCGTCCGGTGTCGTTCTGAAAGTGCCTTCCACCGCCTGGTCAAAAAAAGCGCGATAGCTGATTTCCCCGCCGCCCAGACGCGCACGCACGCCTCTTTCGGTGCGTAGAAGCAGCGCCAGAATGCAGCACAGGATGGAGAAAATCACCAGGCCGCCCACGAGTTCGCGGTCAACATCGCCCGCAATCGCCAGCCCAAGCACGATTCCGGCGGCAAAGGTGCAGCACGCAATCAGGATCATTGAGGACGGCCTGCTTGCCCTCGGCTCCGTGTCGTCGATAGGCAATGCCATTTTCATGTCTGCTGGGGTGTTGCGGATAGAAAACGCGGGTCCAATAGCTGTGTCTTAGCGCCAAATTCTAAATGCCCCGTTGCACTTTCGGGCACAAAGCCTTGCGCGAGACGATACGCCGTTAGCGGATTGGAAATCTCCATGAAGCAGATGTTAAATTCCATGCCTTGCAGGGAGATTTGCAGCGGGCGGTTGTTCCCGGCATGGCTTTGTGTGAAATTGCCGCCCGCCTTCCCTGCCACCCTTACGAAGATCAATGGACCTGCTCTACGCCATCCATCCGCTGTATGTTGTCTCCGGCTTCACGGTCGGATTCCTGGTCGGAATGACCGGCGTGGGCGGCGGCTCGCTGATGACGCCGCTGCTGATCCTGCTGTTCCATGTCAATCCCGTGACCGCTGTCGGCACCGATCTGATCTATGCCTGCATCACCAAGACCGGCGGCAGCCTGGTGCACACTTTCAACAACACTATCGATTGGCGCATTGTGCGCCGTCTCGCGCTGGGCAGCCTGCCGGCCGCGGTCATGACCATGGCGTTGCTGGCTTTGCTGCAAATCAATCCGAAGACCTACAGCCTGGTCGTCACCAGTGTTCTGGGGGTTGCCCTTTTGTGCACCGCGGCCGCCCTGGTATTTAGGCGCCGGCTGCTGGCGGGCTACACCCGCCGGGTAGGTGTGCTGAATGAGCGGCAGACCTTCTGCTGCACGGTGGCGACCGGCGCGGCGCTGGGCGTGCTGGTCAGTATCTCGTCCGTGGGGGCGGGCGCGCTGGGGGTTACCGCCCTGATACTGCTCTATCCCGAACTGCCGGTGGTCAAGATCGCCGGGTCGGACATCGCCCATGCCGTGCCGCTGACCCTGGTGGCCGGGGCCGGGCACCTGATGGGCGGCAGGCTGGACCTGACCATCCTCGTGTCCCTGCTCTGCGGGTCATTGCCCGGCATCGTGCTGGCGAGCATGTTCGCGCCCAGGATGCCCGACCGGGCGCTGCGGCTTATCCTGGCGGGCACGCTGACCGTCGTCGCCCTGAGGTTGCTCTGGCCCCATGCCTGACCGTCCCGGGAGCCCTCTTCGCGCCTGGCAGAGAATGCTGTCGGGCCGTCGCCTGGACCTGCTGGAGCCCAGCCCGCTCGATATTGAGATCGCGGACATCGCGCATGGCCTGGCGCGCGTCGCGCGCTGGAACGGCCAAACCAAGGGCCCTCACGCCTTCTCGGTGGCTCAGCACAGCGTCCTGGTCGAGAGGCTGGCCTGGGAGCTGTCGCCGCGCCTGTCCCGGCAGGCCCGGCTGATGGCACTTCTGCACGATGCGCCAGAATATGTTGTCGGCGACCTCATAAGCCCCTTCAAGGCAGCAGTCGGCATCAATTACAAGGCCTTGGAGGAAAAACTTCAGATGGCGGTGCACCTTCGATTCGGGCTGCCCGCTCATGTCCCGCCGGTGCTGAAGACCCTGCTCAAAAGGGCCGACCTGATATCGGCCTATTATGAGGCCAGCCAGCTGGCCGGCTTTGACGAGCCCGAGGCCCGGCGCCTTTTCGGCCGCCCCCCGGCCCGGCTTCGCGCGCCCCGGCTGGCGCCCCTGTCCACAGGCGATGCCGAGGCACAGTTCCTCGACCGATTTCGCAGACTTTACCTGGCGTAGGGTCTAGAAAGGCCCCATGCCGCGCCTTTTGGTCACCCCCCTGTCGAGCCTGGCTGAAGCCCTCGAAATTCATGCTCCTTCCCATCTGGTGAGCCTGCTCTCGCCCGAGCACATGATCGCCACGCCCCTCGGCTACCACATCGAGGCCCATCTGAAACTGGCCATGAACGATGTGGCCGATCCCGTCGCAGGTCCGGCGCCGCCGGACCTGCACCATGTCGAACAGCTGCTCGCTTTTGCCCGCGACTGGGATGCCCGCGCGCCTCTCATGATCCATTGCTGGGCGGGCATCAGCCGCTCCATGGCCTCGGCCTTCATCATCCTGTGCGACCGGCTGGGACCGGATCGGGAGATCGAGATCGCACGCGCCATGCGCCAGCGCGCGCCCCATGCCGCCCCCAACCGCCTGCTGGTGGCCCATGCCGACACGGCAATGGGCCGGGGTGGGCGCATGAGTGCGGCGCTGAACGCCATGGGGCCGCCGGTGGCCGTGGAGCAAGGCATTCCGACCGCCTTTCCCCTGGAGGGTCTGTGAGCGGGCCTCCGAACGCCATCTCCATCGAACTGTCGGCCGCGATCGTGGCCGTGGAGGGCGAGCGGCCTTCCGTGCTGGTGGTAAGCCACAATGGCGCGGAAGATTCCCTTCCCTTCGGTCCTTTCGATCCGGTGCATCACCGCACCCTGGAACTGGGTTTGCGCAAATGGGTGGGCGAACAGACCCGCTTCGAGCTGGGTTACACCGAACAGCTCTATACGTTCGGTGATCTTGGGCGCCATCGCACCCAGAGCGGCCGCGATCCTGCCACGCGCGTGGTTTCGGTGGGCTATCTGGCGCTGACCCGCCAGGTGCGCGAGGCTCCGAGCACCCTGTGGCGCGGCTGGTACCACTATTTTCCCTGGGAAGACTGGCGCGACGCCAAACCGGCCACGATAGATGAGACGATCCTGCCGGCGCTGCGAAAATTCACGCGCGAGGCACCCAGCCCGGAAATCGCCGAACAGCGGCGCGAACGCATCAACATCTGCTTCGGCGAAGGCTGGGACGAAGAGCGGGTACTGGAACGCTATGAGCTCCTCTACGAAGCGGGGCTGGTAGAGGAATTCTATCGCGACGGCGGCTCTGAAAAAGCAGCCAGGGGCGCCGGCACCGTGCGCCTCGGGACGCCCATGATGTTCGACCATCGCCGCATTCTGGCCACCGCCATCGCACGGTTGCGCGGCAAGCTGAAATATCGCCCCGTGGTATTCGAACTGATGGCGCCCACCTTCACCCTCCTGGAGTTGCAGAGAGCAGTGGAGGCGCTGGCCGGCCTGCGCCTCCACAAACAGAATTTCCGTCGCCTGGTGAATGAGCAAGGCCTGGTGGAAGGAACCGGGAAGTTCTCGACCCCTGCCCGGGGGCGGCCAGCGGAGCTGTTCAGATTCCGCCGCGAAGTGTTGCGCGAACGGCCGGCGCCAGGGGTGCGGCTGGGCGCACGGCGCACCCGGATCGGATAAACAGCCGCCAAGCCGGTCGAATATCGGGAACACCGCGTCGAAATGACCGCAACGCATGGCTGACCCGCGCCTTCACGACTCTTGACCGCTTAATGCTCCGGTGTAGCATTACTCGTGAACCGGCTCCTTGAAGGCCGGGTTTTTTGCCCTAGATATATACTCCAAGTGAGTATTATTCTACGGCATGGAGGTCACCATGGGTGTTGAGCTCGCCTATACCGACGCGGTCGCCCGCGTCACCGATGACCTCTATCCCAAAGTGGCAAAACTGATCCCGCGCGCCGAGTGGCACGCCTATGCTCCGCTAATCGCCGAGATAAACAGGCTGAAGCGCGAAAAGAACGCGGTCATCCTGGCGCACAATTATATGACGCCCGAGATTTTCCATTGCGTTGGCGATTTTGTCGGCGACAGCCTGGCTTTGGCGCATGAGGCCGCCCGTACGGACGCAAAAGTGATCGTGCAGGCAGGCGTCCACTTCATGGCCGAGACGTCCAAGATCCTGTCGCCCGACAAGACCGTGCTTATCCCCAGCATGGAGGCGGGATGCTCTCTCGCCTCCTCGATTACGGGGGCCGATGTGCGGCTCCTCAGGCAGCAATATCCCGGCCTGCCGGTGGTAAGCTACGTGAACACTTCCGCCGACGTGAAAGCGGAAAGCGACATCTGCTGTACCAGCGGCAATGCGGTGAAGGTCGTGGAGGCCATCGCCCGCGATTTCGGCAGCGACACCGTCATCATGATCCCGGACAAATACCTGGCCCGCAACGTGGCGGCCCAGACCGGGGTGAAGGTCATCACCTGGGAAGGCGCCTGCGAGGTCCATGAGCGTTTCACCGCCCAGGATATCCGCGACTATCGCGCCGGCCATCCCGGCATCGTGGTGCTGGCCCACCCCGAATGCCCGCCCGAGGTGGTGGCCGAGGCGGATTTCGCCGGCTCTACCGCTGCGATGATCGGCTATGTTGGCAGCCACAAGCCGCAGCGCGTGGTGCTGGTCACCGAATGTTCCATGAGCGACAATGTGGCGGCGGAAAATCCCGGCACCGAATTCATCCGTCCCTGCAACCTGTGCCCGCACATGAAGCGGATCACGCTGGACGGCATTCTCGCCAGCCTGCAGACCATGAGTCATGAAGTCGTGGTCGATCCGGTCATCGCCGCGCGGGCGAAAGCGCCCATCGACCGGATGCTGGCCGTCAGGGCCTGATCGCATGCGCCCTCACATGGACAATATCGTCGAGACCGACGGCGCGCTGATCCTGGGCGCGGGGATCGCGGGCCTTTTCACCGCGCTCAAGCTCGCACCGATGCCCTCCATCGTGCTGGCGGGTACCCGGCCGGGCGTGTCCGGTTCCAGCGCATGGGCGCAGGGTGGGATTGCCGCTGCCATGGGCGAAGACGACAGCTGGGAAAGCCACGCGCGCGACACGTTGATGGCCGGTGCGGGCTTGTGTGACCGGGCAATCGTCGAAATGGTGGCACGTGAGGCGCCCGACCGGATTCACGACCTTCTGGCATTGGGCACGCCCTTCGACCGCAAGACCGACGGCAGCCTTGCGCTGGGCCGCGAGGCCGCCCACACCATGCCGCGTATCGTGCATGTGAAGGGCGATGGCGCCGGGGCGGCCATTTCCGCCACCCTGGCGGCGCGCGCCCAGGAAACCGGCAGCATCACGCTGCTGGAAGGCTTTCATGCCATCGAGCTGGCCATGGAGGACGGCCGCGTCACCGGCATCTTCGCCCGTTCGGGTATCGGCCACGACGCACGGCTGGTGCTGTTCAAAGGACGGGCCATCGTGCTCGCCACCGGCGGCCTGGGCGCACTGTATGCCGTCACCACAAATCCGCCCGAGGCGCGCGGCGAGGGCCTGGGCATGGCAGCGCGCGCCGGCGCGCTGATCGCCGATCCGGAATTCGTTCAGTTCCATCCAACCGCCATCGCGGTGGGACGCGATCCCGCGCCGCTGGCGACCGAGGCGCTGCGCGGCGAAGGCGCGGTGCTTGTCAACACGCGCGGCGAACGGTTCATGACCGCGGTGCATGCGGATGCAGAGCTGGCGCCGCGCGATGTCGTGGCGCGCGCCATCCATCGCCAGATCGTTTCCGGCCAACAGGTCTTTCTGGATTGCCGGGCGGCAATCGGGGCGAAATTTTCGCACCGCTTTCCCACCGTGTTCGCCGCCTGTGCAGCGGCCGGAATCGATCCGGCCATCCAGCCCATTCCGGTGGCGCCGGCCGCGCACTATCACATGGGCGGCATCGCGGCGGACGCGCACGGCCGTTCATCCCTGCCCGGCCTGTGGGTGGTGGGCGAATGCGCTTCGACCGGGCTGCAGGGCGCCAACCGCCTGGCATCCAATTCCCTGTTGGAGGGCCTGGTGTTCGGTGCCCGCGTGGCGGATGACGTGCGCGGCGCTTTGGTGGACGGCCCGATGCGCGGCACCCCCCCGGCGCCGGTCCGCTTCGCCAGTCCGGCGCCCCCGCACGTTCTGCGCAGCGCCATGAGCAGCAATGTGGCGCTGGAACGCAACGCAGCCGAGCTGCGCGCAACACTGGCAACGATCGCACATCTGGAACGCACCGCCGGCGAGCCGACGCTGCAGAACATGGTCGCGGCGGCCAAGCTGGTGACGGCAGCCGCCTTGGCGCGCACCGAATCCCGCGGGGGGCACTGGCGCAGCGACTATCCCGCCGCCGCGCCCGTGGCGCAGCGCACTTTCATGACTTTGGCCGACGCCGATCGCATCGCCGCCGTTAAGGGCGCGGCATCCGCGCAGCACGCCCGCAAATGAACAACGCCCTCGCCTTTACCCGGCCGCCGCCCGCGCTGCTGGTCGAGCCGCAGGTCCGCGCGGCACTGGAGGAGGATCTAGGCCGGGCCGGCGATATCACCAGTCAACTCACCGTTGCCCAGGATGCAACCGCAACCGCGCGGCTGGTGGCAAGGAAGCCCGGCCGCATCGCCGGCCTTATCGCCGCCGAGATCGCGTTCCGGCTGGTCGATCCGCAGCTTGCCTTCGCTGTTTCGGTGCCGGACGGCGCCGATGCCGCGCCCGGCGAGGTGCTGGCCACCATCAGCGGCAGCGCCCGCAATATCCTGACCGCCGAGCGGGTTGCACTGAACTTTCTGGGCCCGTTGTCGGGTACCGCAACGGCCACGTCCGCGCTGGTCAAGGCGGTGGAAGGTACCGCAGCGCGCATCGTCTGTACCCGCAAGACACTGCCCGGCCTGCGCCTGCTGCAGAAATATGCCGTGCGCTGCGGCGGCGGTTTCAATCACCGTTTCGGCCTGGATGATGCCGCAATGGTCAAGGACAACCATATTGCGGCCGCGGGCGGCATCGCGCAGGCGCTTGAACGGTTGCGCGCCGGGCTTGGTCATATGGTGCGCATCGAAGTCGAGGTCGACAGCCTGGCGCAGCTGGAAGAATCCTTGGCCGCCGGCGCCAACGCCATCCTGCTGGACAATATGGAACTGGACGATCTGAAGCGAGCCGTGGTTATGGCGAAGGGCCGGGCAGTGCTGGAAGCGTCGGGCAACATCACGCTGGAGAGCGTGCGCGCGATTGCGCTGACAGGCGTGGATTACATCAGTTCCGGTGCACTGACACACAGTGCTGCCAACCTGGATATCGGGCTGGATTTCTGATTTGGCGCAGGCAACCGGCCGCGACCCTGCCGGCAGCTGCTCTCGCGAACCGGCACCCGAGGCAATTCGGCGGGAAAACAGGATTTCGGGTTACGACGAGCGGGTTCGCGGAATGGTGCCGCGATAGAAAATATGATTGCCGATCTGGGTGGTTCGCTCCAGCTCACCGGCCCAGTCCGGCGTCACCGAAACGGAATGGAAATTGGTCGCTCCGCCCGTGGCGTTGTGCAAGGGAACTTCGCCGGTCAGGATCCGGGCTGCCAAAACCTCCGCACGGCGCCATGCGCGCGGCTGCTTGGCGCGCTTCAAATCACCGTTGCAGGTAAAGGAAAATTGGCAGCCGGCATGGCCTGCGCCCTCGTAAACCACGGCGCAGATCGAATGGCCGTAATTGCCGTGATTCATCCGGTGGAAGATCACCTCCGCGATGGCCTGCTGGCCGGACTGCCCCTCGCCCCGCGCCTCGTAATACAGCACTTCGGCCAGGCAGCGATGCTCGCGTAAAAGCTGGGCCATCACCGAATCCGCGGGCATCTGTGCCGGTACGGCGCCGCCAATGGGCCCTTTCTCCATTGAACCCCGCAGCGCGGGTACCGCCCGGGTCGGCACGGCAGCAATTTTGTCCGTAGACGGACGGTACGTCAAAGAGGCTCCGATCGCCGCGCTGGCGGTCGCCAGGATGATCGACAGCGCAGCAATAAGCACGCGGTCGGAACGCGAAATCGCGTCGTTTGTTCGTTTCGGCATTGGAAGGTGAGACTCTTTTTCGGCTTGAGGTTTCGCTTGGTCTATTAGGCTTGCTCTACTTCGCGCTTGCGCTATTTCCGCCCCTTCAAGGCTTTCATTCCGCAGTTGCTGTTTCGATTAGGCTGTTTCGATTTCGCGTCGTCCTTCAAATATTCCGAATGGCTCCCGCACCGTTTGAGTGGCTTTTGCCCGCCAAATTCGCGGTCGTCAAATAAATTTTTTCAGTAACGTGACAGTGCGTCACGCCATGCCTGAAAACCCAATATTTTCGAGGTCCCGTCGCTGAAATCAGACGTCGGTGCGACTCTTTTGCAGAGCAGCCTGCGCTGCCGCGAGCCGTGCCACCGGCACGCGGAACGGCGAGCAGGAAACATAATCGAGCTGCGAGTCATGACAGAATCGGATCGAGTCGGGATCGCCGCCATGCTCACCGCAGATGCCCAGCTTGAGGTTTTGGCGCGTGGCGCGGCCACGTGCGGCTGCAATGCGCACAAGCTCGCCAACCCCTTCCACATCGATGGTCACGAAAGGATCACGCTGAATCACGTTCTTCGAGAGATATTCGCCGAGAAACAAGCCCGCATCATCGCGGCTGATGCCGATGGTCGTCTGAGTGAGATCGTTGGTGCCGAATGAGAAAAATTGCGCGGTCTGCGCAATCTCGCCGGCCCGCAGCGCCGCACGCGGCAGTTCGATCATGGTGCCGATCATATAGTCCGGAACGCGCCCCTTCTGCGCCCTGATTGCATCCGCCACGGCGGCAATGCGACCGGCCAGGATGTCCAGCTCGGTCTTGAAGCCGACCAGCGGTATCATGATCTCCAGCTGCACGGGCGCGCCGCCCTTTTCCTCGACCGCCAGGGCGGCTTCAAGGATGGCGCGGGCCTGCATCTCATAGATCTCCGGATAGGTGATGCCCAGGCGGCAGCCGCGGTGGCCGAGCATCGGATTAGCCTCGTGCAGAATAATGGCGCGGGCGCGCAGCCTGTCCACGGTGGATCCGGCGGCGCGTGCCACATCCTCGAATTCTTCCTCCTTGTGCGGCAGGAATTCGTGCAGCGGCGGGTCCAGCAGGCGGATGGTGACGGGAAGGCCCGCCATTTCGGAGAATATAGCCTCGAAGTCGCCACGTTGCATGGGCAGCAGCTTGGCCAGGGCCTCTCTGCGTCTCTCCTCTGTCTCAGCCAGGATCATCTGGCGCACCGCGATGATGCGCTCGGCGTCGAAGAACATGTGTTCGGTGCGGCACAGGCCGATGCCCTCGGCGCCGAAATTGCGCGCTGTCTTCGCATCGGCGGGCGTGTCGGCATTGGTGCGCACTCTCAGCCGCCGCACCTCGTCGGCCCACTCCATCAGGGTCCCGAAGTCGCCGGTAAGCTCCGGCTGGCGCAGCCCCACGCGACCCCTGAACACCTGGCCGGAGGCACCGTCGATCGTGATGATGTCGCCGCGCCTGACGACGACGTCACCCGCCGTCATTTCTCCCTTCGCCGCATCGATCTTCAGCATCCCCGCGCCGGAGACGCAGGGCCGGCCCATGCCGCGCGCAACCACGGCGGCGTGGGAGGTCATGCCGCCGCGCGCCGTCAGGATGCCGCGCGCCGCATGCATGCCGTGGATGTCTTCCGGGCTGGTTTCGGCCCGCACCAGGATCACGTCCCGGTGATCGGTGGCCAATCGCTCGGCCTCGTCGGCGGTAAAGGCGACTTCGCCGGTTGCCGCACCGGGCGATGCGCCCAGGCCGGCAGCAATCTGCTCCTTCGGGGCGTCGGGGTCGAGCGTGGGATGCAAAAGCTGGTTCAGCGCCGCCGGTTCGACGCGCATCACGGCGACACTTTTGTCGATCAGGCCTTCGCTCACCATATCCACGGCAACTTTCAGTGCGGCTTCGGCCGTGCGCTTGCCGGCGCGGGTCTGCAGCATGAACAGCTTGCCTTCCTGCACCGTGAATTCCACGTCCTGCATGTCGCGGTAGTGCTGCTCCAGCCGCTCGCCGATGGCCTTCAGCTCGGCATAGGCGGCCGGCATCGCCTCCTCCATCGAGGGACGCTTGCCGCCCTGGCGCTCGCGGACTGCTTTGGAGATGGGCTGGGGCGTGCGGATACCCGCGACCACGTCCTCGCCCTGGGCGTTGATCAGGAATTCGCCGTAGAGCAGCTTCTCGCCGGTGGCGGGATCGCGGGTGAAGGCAACGCCTGTGGCGCTGGTCTCACCGCGATTGCCGAATACCATGGCCTGCACGCTGACGGCAGTGCCCCAGTCCTCGGGAATGTTGTTGAGCTTGCGATAGGTATTGGCGCGCGGGGAATGCCATGAGCCGAACACCGCACC
>DASTRG010000192.1:0-2623 GCA_035761325.1 Rhizomicrobium sp.
TGCGCAGCTCACCATCACCCAGCGCGTGCCGCTGAAAGGCGCGGTGATCGTATCGACGCCGCAGGACATCGCCCTGATCGACGCCAGGAAAGGCATCGCCATGTTCCAGAAGGTGCAGGTGCCGATCCTGGGGATTGTGGAGAATATGAGCCTGTTCATCTGTCCGGACTGCGGCAGCCGCCACGACATCTTCGGCCATGGCGGCGCGAAGGACACCGCGGAGAAGATGGGCGTGCCCTTCCTGGGCGAGATTCCGCTGGTGCCGCGCATCCGCGAGACTTCGGACGCCGGCACGCCGGTCGCGGTGGCGCCGGCAGAGGGACCTGAGGCGGAAGCGTTCCTGGCGCTGGCGCGCCAGGTCAAGGCGGCGCTGGAGACGACATCGCGGCCCGCGCCGAAAATCGTTATCGAGTAGTCCGGCTGTCTCTCATGCGTCGACAAGCCCGGCATGAGGATGTTGTCAAATCATCACCCTGAGCTTGCCGAAGGGTGGGAGCTTGCCGAAGGGTGGGAGCGCTCCAGCGTGACGTAGCTGTAGGCCAGGCCAGCCGGCGTGACATGGTCGCTGCGCGCGGTCTGGCGCCAGGCCTGCCGGTCGAAAGTGAAAAATGCGTCGCCGGCAAAGTCGCCATGCACCTGGGTCAATTCGATGCGCGTGGCATCGGGCATGAGCGCGCGATAGATCTGCGCGCCGCCGATCACCATCACATCGCCGGCCGCCGCCGCCAGCGCCGCTTTTGGCGACGGAGCGACAGTGGCGCCGTCCGCCTTCCATGCCGCATCGCGCGTGATCACGATATTGTCACGGCCCGGCAACGGCTTTCGCGGCAGCGAATCCCACGTCTTGCGGCCCATCACCACCGTCTTGCCAAGGGTCAGCGCCTTGAAGCGCTTCATATCCTCGGAGATGTGCCAGGGAATGCGCCCGCTCGCGCCGATCACGCCATTGTCCGAGGCGGCCACAACCAGCACGATATCTCTCACGCTCGACCTCTCATGGACGGGCCGGAAAGCCGCCGCAATCTGCGGGCGCCGCACGGCGGATGGACAAATCGCTCATGGATGAACCATAGGTTCAGGTCGGGTTCATGGGAACCGAATTACGCTCATCACACTTATTCCCATCGGGTCTTCGGCGACCCCAACAGGAAGGCGTCAACATGAAGATCCTCGTGCTGAGTGCGGTTTTCGCGCTTGCCATCCCCGTGCTGACAGTACCCGGCATGGCCCAGCCGGACCGCGGGCGTGATTCGACTTTTCAACGGCGCGCCGAAGGACGCCCGCACGAGGATAATCGTGCCCAGCGCATGCCGCAAAACCGGGCGGCGATGGCGCCGAACCGCGCCGCGCCTCCCCAGCCGGCGGCGCAGCCCCCGCAACAGCTGGCCCAGCAGCCACAGAACCGGGCCGAGCGCAGCGGCCGTTTTGACCGCGGCCCCGGCGACCGGTCGCGCGCCCGTCCCGACAACGACCAACGCTCCGACTTTCGCCGCGATCGCGGACCGGAGCGGGGAGCCGCCGACCGGCGCCCCGACCGCCGGCCGGACGTTCGCCCCGATTTTCGCGACCGCAGACCCGGCTTCGACCGCAATCGCAGCCGCCGGGACTGGGGGAACTGGCGCCGCGACCATCACGACTGGCGGCCGTCGCGCCGCTTCCACGCCCCGTCCTATCACCGCCCGAACGGCTGGTATTACCGGCGCTGGAGCTATGGGGACATCCTGCCCAGCCTGTTCTGGTCCAGCCAGTACTGGATCAGCAACTGGAGCATGTATGACCTTCCCCCGCCGCCCCCCGGCGCCATCTGGGTGCGCTATGGCGACGATGCGGTGCTGATCGACCGCTTCAGCGGCGAGGTCATCGACGTCGTGTACGACTTCTTCTACTAGGAGCCCCGAAAGGCCGCTTTTTCAGGCCAGGCGCCACATCCGCGAAGGGTGCGGCGCCTGTGCCGTTTGCGCCCCCCAGATAGACGCTGGCACGCCCCTCCGGCCTTGCTATAAGGCACCGCGCGCGGCTTTCGCGCATTCCAGAGAACAGGCAGGGATTTGCGAATGGCCAATGTGACGGTGATCGGCGCCCAGTGGGGCGACGAGGGCAAGGGCAAGATCATCGACTGGCTGTCGAACCGCGCCGAAATGGTGGTGCGCTTCCAGGGCGGCAACAATGCCGGCCACACCATCGTGGTGGGCGACAGGACCTACAAGCTGTCGCTGCTGCCGTCGGGCGTGGTGCAGGCCAAGCGCTCGATCATCGGCAATGGCGTGGTGGTCGATCCCTGGTCGCTGCTGGCCGAGATCGAAAAGGTGGGCGCGGCGGGACTGGCGGTGACGCCCGATATCCTGGTGCTGGCAGAGAATGCGGTGCTGGTGCTGCCGCTGCATCGCGAGCTGGATGCGCTGCGCGAGGAGGCCGCCAGCCAGAAGCTGGGCACCACCAAGCGCGGCATCGGGCCGGCCTATGAAGACAAGGTGGGCCGCAGGGCCATCCGCGCCATCGACCTGAAGGATCAGGCATCCCTGCCCGGCAAGATCGAGCGTCTGCTGGCGCACCACAATGTGCTGCGCAAGGGCTTCGGCGCGGCGGAAGTGGATGCGGCCGCGCTGCTGAAATCGCTGAACGA
>DASTRG010000193.1:0-16265 GCA_035761325.1 Rhizomicrobium sp.
AACCACCGACCAGCGCTTCCGCGCCTTTGACAGCAGCACCGGCAAGGAATTGTGGACCTACAAGCTGGACTACAGCGCCCACGCCACGCCCATCACCTATCAGGGCAGGGACGGGCGGCAATATGTGGCGGTGGTGGCGACCGGCGGCTCGTACCTGCGCAGCCCGATGGGCGGCGACAGCCTGGTGGTGTTCGCGCTGCCGAAATGACGGGCGGATTATCGCAAGATGGGGGCTAGGCGCCGAAGGCGGCGCCGGCCACCCAGATGATGCCCCAGACGATGGCGAACAGGATGGCGAAGAAGATCGCCACGTTCACGACCGACACCCAGAACGGAAACGCCCCGCCGCCATTGGCCAGCTTGGTTTCTTCCTTGCCCTGAACGTCCGCGCTCATCGCTGTCTCCCTTGACGAGGCGGGTTTTACCCCGGGGGACGGGAATGTCAATTCAGACCGCGATCGGCGCCTTGATCGAGGGGTGGGCCTGGTAGTTCTCCAGGGTGAAATCCTCGTATTTGAAGGCGAAAATGTCGTCCACGGCGGGATTCAGCCGCATGGTGGGCAACGGGAAGGGCTGGCGCGAAAGCTGCTCGTCCGCCTGCCCCAGGTGGTTCAGGTACAGGTGCGCGTCGCCGAAGGAATGAACGAAATCGCCGGGCCTGAGCCCCGTCACCTGCGCCACCATCATGGTCAAGAGCGCATAGCTGGCGATGTTGAACGGCACCCCCAGGAAGACATCGGCGCTGCGCTGGTAGAGCTGGCAGGAGAGCCGCCCCTGGGCGACATAGAACTGGAACAGGCAATGACAGGGCGGCAGCGCCATCTTGGGAATGTCGGCCGGATTCCAGGCCGTCACGATCAGCCGGCGCGAATCCGGATTGGCCTTGATATCGCGGATCAGGCCCGAGATCTGGTCGATGGTGCCGTCGCGCTCGCGCGGCCAGGACCGCCACTGATAGCCATAGACGGGGCCCAGCTCGCCGGCCTTGTCAGCCCATTCGTCCCAGATGGTGACGCCATGCTCCTGCAGCCAGCGCACATTCGTCTCGCCGCGCAGGAACCAGAGCAGTTCGTAGATGATCGACTTCAGGTGCAGTTTCTTGGTGGTGACCAGGGGGAAGCCGGCCGACAGGTCGAAGCGCATCTGGTGGCCGAAGATGGAGCGGGTGCCGGTGCCGGTGCGGTCGTGTTTTTCCACGCCGGTGTCCCGGACCTTCCGCAGGAGATCGAGATATTGCTGCATGCCCGCGATCCTAACGGATTCGAATTCGCGCTTCGACTCTTCGAACAACCCTAGAATGGGAGGGGCTTCAGGTCCGGCTCCCGCCATTGCCGCCGGGCTTCGACACTCATCAGCCGCTCTCGCGACCAGTATTCCAGCAGCCAGTTGGGGTTGCCCAGTTCGGTCCTCATCAGGGCGGCCAGGATCTGAAACAGCGGAACACCCGGATTGCCGTCGAGAAAGGGCCGCGCCGCGCGCAGCGACGCCTGGGTGATGGTTTCGTGATAGCCGGCGACATCGCTGTTCACCCCGCCCTTGGCCTGGTTGAAGGCGCGGATCAGGCCCGGCATGTCACGCGACAGCTCGATTGTGGGCCGGTGGCGCATCAGCCACAGGGTGGCGGCAAAATGGGCGGCATGGGTCCAGTCTTCCCGGGGCAGAGTGCGGTCCAGGAAGCCCTCGCCGACGCGGGTGATATCGGCTTCGCAGCTGTAGGGACTGTTCATGCTTGCCGAAAGGCCCTTACCAAACCAAACAGGCTGATCGCCGCCCAGAAAACCTCGATCATCGCCGCCGGCAGGTTCCAGGCGTCGGTCAGCGACAGCAGGATCGCCAGCGCCCCCACCAGGTTGGCGGCCGGGAACCGCCAGTCCGACGAAGCGAGCCGTCCAAGCTGGTTAAGCAGATAGGCGCCGACCACCAGAAGGCTGCCGGCCAAGCCAAGGGCAAGGAACAATTCGCTTTTCATGACACACTTCAAAACTTAACCGCCGGCGCCTATATTACAGAGGTCCGGCTCGACCGGACTATGGCGATAAACGGCTGTGTAATAAGCGGACCGGACCCGGGGGCGGTACCCGGCGCCTCCACCACAAGCCCATCTCTCGAAAGGGATGGGTTTCTGTGGGGGCGAAACAGGATCGACGGACGTGTAAAGGCAGACCTTTTGCCCGGTATTGTATCCGCCGTCATCGGGCTGATCGTACAAGTGCCAACGATAACGAAATGGTGCTCGCTGCCTAATTGATTAGGTAAGCGCGGCTCGGGGGGCGCCGGGCAACAGAAGCCCCCCACTTTCCCGCCTGTCCGTGGCGAGACGACAGGGACACCACCCGCTTTCGCCAAGCCTATCTCATTGCCCATTTGCCCCGGCGATCCCGCCAGGCGGCCAGCGCCGCCAGGAGGCACACCGTTCCGCCGATGCTGACGGCCCAGTGGCTGCCCAGATGCTCGGCCACACCGCCCAGGATCAGTGAGCCCCAGGGCATCATCCCCATCATGCCCATGGCATACAGCGCCACCACGCGTCCGCGCATATCTTCGCGCGACAAAAGCTGCACGATGGAGTTGGTCGATCCGCCCAGCAGCATGAGGCAGAAGGCGGCAGGAACCAGCAACGCCAGCGAAACCGCAAACCAGCGCGACCAGGAAAACAGCAGCAGCATCAGGCCGAAACCCAGCGCCGCCATCACCGGCGTCAGGAACAGGTGGCGGTCGGGCACGCGTGCCAGGGTGTAGGCGCCCAGCAGCGCGCCGGCGCCGACCGCGCTGTAGAGAAAGCCCAGCCCTTCGCTGCCCTGGTGCAGCACGTCGCGGGCGAAGGCCGGCAACAGGGACATATAGGCGGCGCCAAAACAGGAGCAGACGGCGATCAGCAGCAGCGAGGCGCGGATCTCGCGCACGGTCCAGGCATAGCCCAGTCCCTCGCGGATCGCGGCAAAGGGCTGGGCGTGAACGCGCACCGGCAACGGCGGAAACTGCATCAGCGCCAGGCCGGTCAGCACCGCCGCATAAGAAAGGGCGTCGATGCCGAAACACCAGCCCACGCCGACCAGCGCGATCAAGAGACCGCCGACCGCCGGGCCTGTGACACGGGCCAGGTTGAACATCATGGAATTGAGCGAGATGGCATGGCGCAAATCCGCCTTGCCCACCATTTCCACCGTCATGGACTGGCGGATCGGCACGTCGAAGGCGTTGACCACCCCCTGGAACAGGGCCAGCGCCACGATGTGCCACACCTGGACCAGGCCGGTCAGGGTCAGGACCGCCAGCGCCGCGGACTGCAGCATCGCCAGCGCCTGGGTGATCAGCAGCATGCGCCGCCGCTCGAACCGGTCCGAGATCATGCCGCCGAACAGGGAGAAGAAGAACACCGGCACCTGGCCCGCAAAGGTGACCACGCCCAGCATCAGCGGCGACGACGTGAGCTGATAAACCAGCCAGCCCTGGGCGACATTGGTAATCCAGGTCCCCATCAGCGATACCAGCTGGCCGGAAAAAAACAGCCGGTAATTGCGGTGGCGGAAAACGGTCAGGAAGGCGAACGCGCCGCGCCTGGCCTCTGCCTCGGGGACAAAGGATGCCGGGGTGTCGGCGGGCGTTGGCTCAGGCGGCGGCGCCACCTGGCCGGGGCTGTCGATAGATCCTGGTGGTATGGTCATCTGGGCGGCATGATCGTCCGAAGTACCGCATACGCCCGGTCGCGCGTGGGCTCAACGGCCTATTGCGTAATGCGGATGGCCACATGCCCCTTGCGCCCCACTATGGCGGCTTCCGTTTGTTCGCCCCGGCGCGTGAGGCGCAGGTCGACGCAGGCCTCGCCCAGCACCAGGCCGTTGATCGTGACTTCCTCCATGAAGGCGGGCAGCCGGGGATCGTGGAAGAGGATCTCTTTGCGGCCATATTCCACCTTCAGGCCCAGCGCGGCCTTGAGCAGCGCGAAGGGCACCACGCTGGCCCATGCCTGGGGCGCGCAGGCCACCGGATAAAGCGTGGGCGCGCCGCCGCGCCGGCGGGCAAAGCCGCAGAACAGTTCGGGTATGCGCATCATCTCCATATGGTTGGCGGCATCGAACAGGCCCTCAAACAAGGCCGACACGGCGCGCTTGCAGCCATACTGCGCCAGCCCCAGCGCGATCAGGGCGTTGTCGTGCGGCCACACCGAGCCGTTGTGGTAGGACATGGGATTGAAGCGCGGCGCTTCCGACGACAGGGTGCGCACGCCCCAGCCGGTGAACATGTCGCGCGACATCAGGCAGTCGGCCACCCGCTCGGCCCTTTCCGGACTGGCGATGCCGCAGAACAGGACCTGGCCGGCGTTGGAGCTTCGCACCTTGCAGGGGCGCTTGTCGCCGTCCAGCGCCATGGCATAGGTGCCAATATCCTCGCACCAGAATTGCTCCTCGAACTTGCGGCGCAGCGCCTCCGCGGCGGCCGTCAGCGCCACGGCGCGGCTTTCCAGTCCCAGCAGCCGCGCCAGCATGGCGCCGCCGCGCTTGGCGGCGAAGACATACGCCTGGACCTCGCACAGGGCGATGGGACCGGTGGCCAGCGCGCCATCGGCGTGCATCACCGAATCCACGGAATCCTTCCAGCCCTGGTTGGTCAGGCCATTTTCACTTTCCCGGTAATATTCGACGAAGCCGTCGCCGTCGCGGTCGCCGTAATTGTCGATCCAGGCAAGCGCCGCGTCGATATTGCGCCAGAGCGCGCGGATCGTCGCCGCGTCGCCGGTGCGTTCATAGTAGCGCGCGGCCAGCAGCACGAAAAGCGGCGTGGAATCGATGCTGCCGTAATAGCGGCCGAACGGCACCTCGCCCAGCACCGCCATCTCGCAGGCGCGCGTCTCGTGCAGGATCTTGCCCGGTTCGGCATCTGTCCGCGGATCGAGGACCTTGGCCTGGCTGGCCGCCAGGTAGCGCAGCACGCCGTGCGCCAGCTCCGGGTCAAGCCACAGCATTTGCAGCGCCGTGATGATGCCGTCGCGGCCGAAAGGGGTGGAGAACCAGGGCGTGCCGGCATACGGGTACGGCCCTTGCGGCGTGTCGGTGATCAGCATGGCAAGGTCGGCGCCGGCGCGGCTGAGCATCCGGTTGGCGAACTCGTTGCTCGAGGTGACGCTGCCGCCCAGATCGGCGGCGCGGCCCGAGCCCCGGCGCGCGGCGCGGTAGCTCTGCGCGAAACCCTGAGGCCGGGCCAGGACGGCCCCCGCGCAGAGGATGCAGACGTCGATGGTCGTTTTCCCGGCCGGCGGCAGGGTCAGGACATAGACGGCCTGGTTGCGGGTGAGCTGGCGCGGCGGCGGATCGAAGCACAGCTCGGTTCGGCGCTCGACATTATCGAGGCCGACATAGCGGAACATGGTGCGGTCCTTGCCGAGCACCGCCGCCGACATCTTTCCGCGGCGGGCGCGCCTGATCCCGCGAATTTCGAACAGGTCCGCGAAATCGGCGGCGAAATTCAGGCTGATCCAGAGGCTTTGCGCCCTGGTGTCGAAATTGCGCAGGGTGATGCGCTCGCGGCATGCACCCTGCCACAGGAAGCGCGAGCGGCGCAGGTAGACGATCTCGCGCGGCAGCACAATGGCGCCATCCTGGTAGATGTCCGGGTTGGTCATGTCCACGGTCAGGACGATATTGTCTGCGCCCACGCCCGAGGACAGCAGCAGCGGCCGGTGCCCGAAAAGCAGAAGCTGCAACTGCGACAGGTACCGCATGTCGCGGTGGAACAGCCCGCCCGGCGTCAGGCCCGGATTGACGACGTCGCCGAACGCATCGAACAAGGCAAAGGTATCGCCCTGCTTGAGAGTGCGCGGCCAACGCTCCTGTATCGATTCCGTCGCCTGAATATAGAAACTGGAAATATCGTCGGGCGAACCGGGGAGGTCGCGTGCCTCCATCGTTTCCTCGCAGATGCCTCTTCAGGCCGCAACCACCTCGCGGCCTGCCTGTGACAATTTCAATTGTTCATAGATATGGACATATTCGCGCGCCATCGCAAAGGCGCTGAAGCGTTCCTCGAAGCGCGCACGGATGGAGGGACGGAACAGACGGTCGCACCGGCGCGCGGCGGCGGCGGCCTGTTCGACATCCTCCACCACGAAGCCGGTAAGGCCATGCTCCACGATTTCAGGCACCGCGCCCTGGGCGAAGGCGATCACCGGCGTGGCGCAGGCCATCGCCTCGATCATCACCAGGCCGAAGGGTTCGGGCCAGGCGATGGGAAACAGAAGCGCCCGGGCATTGCCCAGGAACTCGGACTTGTCGTCGTCGTTTATCTCGCCGATGAACTCGACATGGGGACTGGCGTCGAGCACCGGCTTCACCCGCCGGGTGAAATAGTCATGGTCAACCGGATCGACCTTGGCGGCCATCTTGAGCGGCATGCCGGCGCGGCGGGCGATCTCGATCGCCTCCAGCGGACCCTTTTCAGGACAGATACGGCCCAGGAAGGCAAGATAGCCGCCCTCGCCCCGGCCGGGCCTGTGCAGCGCCTCGGGCAGGCCGTGATAGACCGTGCCCATCCAGTTCACCGGCGGCACGGGCTTTCTCTGATGGGCGGAGATCGACACCAGCGGCATGTGCGGAAACGCACGATAGATGTCGGGCAGCTCCGGAAGGTCCTGGCGGCCGTGCAGCGTCGTCAGGGTCTTGTGCGCCATCCGCCGGAACAGCGGGTAATGAAAGAAATCTATATGAAAATGCAGGACATCGAATTCGTGGGCGCGGGCGGCCACCCGGTCCAGCATGATCATGTTGTAGGGGATGGAGTTCTGGATGCCGCTGAGGCGAAGCCCCCTGGGCACGACCGCTTCCAGTTCGGCGGCGGTTCGCGAATCCCCGGAGGCAAACAAGGTGACCTGGTGGCCCATGGCAACCAATTCCTCGGTCAGCCAGGAGACGACCCGTTCGGTGCCCCCGTAAAGCGGCGGCGGCACGCTTTCCACGAGGGGTGCTATCTGTGCGATTTTCATGCGGAAAAGCCCTTGGACCGGCCCATTCACAACGGCGCGCCGGATGCTTTTGTTCCTTTGTCACAGTCGGGAATTTTTGCGGGCCGAGCCGCCAGCTTGCCGGGTCGTGATTGACTTGGGCCGCGCGTCGCTTAGTCTTGGGTCAACAATGGCAAAGGATTTCATCGGCTATCAGGCTTTGACAGACGCGGCGCTGCGCGGCGTGGTCCGAGAAGCATTGCGCAGGATAGAAAAGTCCGGGCTTATCGGCGCCCATCACTTCTACCTGACGTTCAAGACCCATGCCGAGGGCGTGGATATTCCCGATTTCCTGCGCGAGCAGTATCCGGACGAGATGACCATCATCATCCAGCACCAGTACTGGGCGCTGAAGGTGAAAGAAGATTACTTCGAGGTCACGCTGACTTTCAAGAAATTGCCCGCGCCGCTGCACATCCCGTTCAGCGCGCTGACGGCCTTCTTCGATCCGGGGGTGCAGTTCGGCCTGCAATTCCGCACCGAGAGCGAGAAACAGGCGGCGGGGCCGGGCCCGGTCGTCGTGCCGGCCGGCCAGAGCTCCAATGGCGAGATGGGGGCCGAAGAAGCCGTCGCCAAGCCCCCGGAAAAGGTCGCGCCGGGCGAGGTGGTGAGTCTCGACTCTTTCCGCAAGAAATAGTACCGGGGCGCTGACATTTTTTGGCGGCGGTCCGGCTCACGCCTAACGCCGTATTTTGGCGGCGGTCCGGCTCACGCCTGACGCCGCATTTTGGCGGCGGTCCGGCTCACGCCTAACGCCGCGTTTCCACCAGGGCGCGCCATGATTGACAACTCCAAGACCCGCATCGAAACCGATACTTTCGGCCCCATCGAGGTCGATTCCACCCGCTATTGGGGAGCGCAGGCCCAAAGGTCGCTGGGCAATTTCAAGATCGGCTGGGAAAAGCAGCCGCTGCCCATCGTCCGGGCCCTGGGGATCATCAAGCGCGCGAGCGCCGAAACCAACATGGCGCTGGGCCGGCTGGACAAGAAGACCGGCGAGGCCATCGTCGCCGCCGCGCAGGAGGTGATCGACGGCAAGCTGAACGATCATTTCCCCCTGTCGGTGTGGCAGACCGGCTCCGGCACCCAGTCCAACATGAACGCCAACGAGGTGATCTCCAACCGCGCCATCGAGATGCTGGGCGGGCAGATGGGCTCCAAGAAGCCGGTCCATCCCAACGACCATGTCAACATGAGCCAGTCGTCCAACGACACCTATCCCACGGCCATGCATGTCGCCGCGGCCGAGGAGATCGTGAACCGGCTGCTGCCGGCGCTGAAGCACCTGCACGCCGCGCTGGAGGTGAAGGTCAAGGCATGGAAGGACATCATCAAGATCGGGCGCACCCACACCCAGGACGCCACGCCCCTGACGCTGGGCCAGGAATTTTCCGGCTATGCCGCCCAGGTCGCCAATGGCATCGAGCGCATCGAGCAGACCCTGCCCCGGCTGATGCAACTGGCCCAGGGCGGCACCGCGGTGGGCACGGGGCTGAACGCGCCGGTCGGTTTCGACAAAATGGTGGCCGAGCGCATCGCCGCCATCACCGGCCTTGCCTTCACCACCGCGCCCAACAAGTTCGAGGCGCTGGCCGCCCATGACGCGATGGTGTTCAGCCATGGCGCGATAAACACGGTCGCCGCCAGCCTGTTCAAGATCGCCAACGACATCCGCTTCCTGGGTTCGGGCCCGCGCTCGGGCCTGGGCGAACTGGCGCTGCCCGAGAACGAGCCGGGCTCCTCCATCATGCCGGGCAAGGTCAATCCCACCCAGTGTGAGGCGATGACCCAGGTCTGCGTGCAGATCTTCGGCAACAATGCGGCACTGACATTCGCCGGCAGCCAGGGCCATTTCGAGCTGAACGTCTACAATCCCGTCATGGCCTACAATTTCCTGCAGTCGGTGCGGCTGATGGCCGATGCCGCCGTCAGCTTTACCGACAATTGCGTGGCGGGGATCGAGCCGCGCCTGGACAACATCAAGGCGGGCCTGGAACGGTCGCTGATGCTGGTGACGGCCCTTGCGCCCAGGATCGGCTATGACAACGCCGCCAAGATCGCCAAGACCGCGCACAAGAACGGCACCACCCTGAAAGAGGAAGCGGTCGGCGGCGGCTATGTCACGGCCGAGGAGTTCGACGCCGTGGTGCGCCCGCAAGACATGATCGCGCCGAAGTGAAACGTGCTTTCCTGCTGCTGGCGCCCCTTGTCGGCGCATTGGCATGGGCGGCCGCGTCGCGGGCCGACGAAGCGTCCACCAACCCGGTGGCGGCGCTGGAAGCAAAGCTGGAATCGGGCCAGGTCACGCTGACATACGCCGATGATGGCCATGGCTGGCTGGAAAGCCTGCTCAAGGCGCTGAAAATATCGCCCGAGTCGCAGGTCCTGCCCTTCACCCGTTCCAGCCTGCAGTTCGACCACATCAATCCCAAGGCGCCGCGCGCCGTCTATTTCAACGACGACGTCGCGGTGGGGGCGGTGCATGACGGCGGCCTGATCGAGATCATCGCCAATGACCGCCAGGACGGATTGGCCTTTTACACGCTGGAGACGAAGAAGACGGACAAACCCCGGCTGGTGGTGGAAGCCCAGCGGTGCCTGTCCTGTCACGGTATGGTCAACACAGCGGCGCCGGGCTGGATCGTCGCCAACATCACCCCCATGGCGGACGGCACGCCCGTCTTCGCCGATCCCGCCCATCCCTTCGACTTCACCGACCAGACGCGGCCCTTCGTGCAGCGCTGGGGCGGCTGGTATGTCACCGGCTCGTCGCAGGCGATGGTCCATCGCGGCAATGTCACGGCGCCGGATATCAGCAATCCGTACGACCTGCCGGAAGGACGCACCCTGCCCAGCCTGTCGGGGCGCTTCGATCTGAAGGAAACGCTGCGCCCGACCAGCGACATCGTCGCGCTGATGACACTGGAACACCAGACGGGCTTCATCGACCGCGCCGCGGCGCTGAACGTGACGGGGTCGGACGCGGCGCTGGACGACCTGGTCAGCTACATGACCTATGGCGACGAGGTGGCGCTGCCCGGCCCGGTCGCCGGCAATTCCGGCTTTGCCGCCGAATTCGCCGCGCGGGGCCCGCGCGACAGCCAGGGCCGTTCGCTGCGCGACTTCGACCTCAAGACCCGCCTGTTCCGCTATCCGCTCAGCTACATGATCTACAGCGCCGCCTTCGACGCCCTGAAGCCGCAGATCAAGGCGAAGCTGTGGCGCAAGCTGTACGATACGCTGAAGACCCGGCCCGGCGGCAACGACGCAATCGCCATTGCCGCCGCGACCAGGCCCGGCCTGCCGGACTATTGGAAATGAAAACGGCCATTCCGGCACCGGGCCATGTGATCCGCCGCAGCGGCGGCAAAATCGCCTACTGGCAGCGCCAATACCAGCAGAGCGCGTCGGACAGCACAGGCGTCAGCCTGGCCGATTACATCCACGCCTTTTATTTCTTCCTGATGCAGGCGGGCGTGCGCGACGTTCTGATGATCGGCTGCGGCGGCGGCAACCTGGCGACCATGCTGTGGCGAAGCGGGGTGGATGTGACGGTGGTGGACATCGAACCGCGATCCTTCGCCATCGCCCGCAAATATTTCGCCATGCCGGCGGACATTCCCTGCCACGTGGCCGACGGCATCGCATGGCTGAAGGCGCATCGGCGCCGCCATGGCGCCATTGTACTGGATGCCTTCGGCCCCAACGGCATGCCGGAAGTGTTCATGGCGGACGGTTTCTTCCGGCTGGCGAAGTCGCGCATGAGGCCGCGCGGCGGGCTGTTCCTGATGAATGTGATCGTCGATGACGACGAGGACCGCACACCCGATCGTCTGGTACGGCTGATGCGGCGCCACTGGCGGGGCGTGAAGCTGCTGGATACAGACGGCTGGGTGGACCGCAATGCGGTGATCGCCGCGGGCGCGGTCAGGGGCCTGAAAAGGCCGGTGATCCTGATGGAGCCGAGTGTCGGCGTGCGCAAGCTGGCGCGCCAGATGGACATCCTGGATTTCCGGAAAATCCGCGGCTAGCCGACAGACGCCACCATTTGCGGCCGCCCATAACGGGCATGGCAATTGACCAGCGTGTGCAGCGTATCAGGCAAGGTGATACGGCCGTCATGCATGGCCTGGCGCAGGCTGGCGGCCTCAACCTTCAGCGCGGTGCGATAAAGACCGGCGTCATGACCTGGATGATGGGCTATCCAGGCGCGATGCGCCGCCTCGGCCCCCTGGTCCAGGGCGCTGCTGGACAGGCCCTGATCATGCGCATTCTCCGACAGGGCGGTGAAGGTCGCTTCGCACAGCGCGTCCGTATCGGGCTTTGCCGGATCGGCTTTGCTTTGGGCCATCGGGGGCGCGGCCGCCAGCACCAGAGGAATCGTGGCAAGAATAAGGAACCGCATTTGAACTTCGCAGCCCGTGCGTTAGGCTGCCTCCCTGTTGCAGCTATTGAAAACCGGCAGACCGTCCCCCCCGTTCCTCGGATGTTGCGCAAAAAATCCTTTACCCTTTCGGGACACCGCACATCCGTGGCGCTGGAGGCGGAATTCTGGGCCGTGATTGCCGACACGGCGCGCGAACGCGGCGTGGCGCTGGCGGCGCTGGTGGCGAAAATCGACGAAACCCGGGGCGATCGCCCATTGGCCAGCGCGCTGCGCCTGTTCGCGCTTGCCGCCGTCCAAGCAGCGCCATAGTTTCGCCGCATGGCCGATCCGATCAACCTGCGGGCCCACCGTAAGAAAAAGGCCCGCGCCGAAAGGGAGAAGACAGCCGAGGCCAACCGTGTGCTGCACGGCACGCCCAAGGCCGTTCGCAAGCTGGAAGAGGCCCGGCGCAAAGCGGCCCAAAACCGGCTGGCACAGCACCGCCTCGACGGTAAGGACGCTGAAAAGGACGCAGATAAATAGGTGGGATTCCCCCCTATCGCGTTCTAATATCGTTCTCATGTTCCCAGATTCCCGGTTTTTCCAATGAGCGGTTACGGAGACCGCTATTCCGATCCGCTGGATGCGGCCTTTTCCGAAATCCCGGAGACGTCCCCCATCCCGCGCGATCCACCCTATCTGCAGGGCCTTAATCCCGAGCAGCGCCAGGCTGTGGAGGCGACCGAAGGCCCCGTGCTGGTGCTGGCCGGCGCGGGCACCGGCAAGACGCGCGTGCTGACCACCCGGCTGGCGCACATCCTGGCGACGCGGCGCGCCTGGCCCGGGCAGATCCTGTGCGTGACCTTCACCAACAAGGCCGCGCGCGAAATGAAGGAGCGCATTGGCGCCCTGATCGGCGGGGTGGTCGAAGGCATGCAGTGGCTGGGCACCTTCCACTCCATCGCCGCGCGCATGCTGCGCCGCCATGCCGAGCTGGCGGGGCTGAAATCCAACTTCACCATCCTGGACACCGACGACCAGCTGCGCCTGATGAAGCAGTTGATCGAGGCCGAGGGTATCGACGAGAAGCGCTGGCCTGCCAGCACCCTGGCCAGCATGATCGACGGCTGGAAGAATCGCGGCCTGCGTCCCGACGATGTCGGCGAGGGCGAGGCGCAGGGATACGCATTCGGCAAGGGCAAGTCACTTTATCGCCAGTACCAGGAACGGCTGAAGGCGCTGAACGCGGCCGACTTCGGCGACCTCTTGCTGGAGACGCTGCATATCCTGCGCACCAATCCCGACATCCTGGCCGATTACCGCGAGCGATTCCGCTACATGCTGGTGGACGAATACCAGGACACCAATGTCGTGCAGTATCTGTGGCTGAAGCTCTTGGCCAACAAGGACGCGAACATCTGCGTGGTGGGCGATGACGACCAGTCGATCTATGGCTGGCGCGGCGCGGAGGTGGAGAACATCCTGCGCTTCGAGCGCGACTTTCCGGGCGCAAAGGTCATCCGGCTGGAACGCAATTACCGCTCCACATCCGCCATCCTGGGCGCGGCATCGGGCCTGATCGCGGCCAACAAGGGGCGGCTGGGCAAGACGCTGTGGACTGATGTGAGTCCCGGGGGCGATCCCGGCGAAAAGATCCGCGTGCAGGGCGTGTGGGACGCCGAGGAGGAAGCGCGCAATGTCGCGTCCGAGGCCGAGAACCTGCACCGCCAGAACCATCCCTGGTCGCAGATGGCGGTTCTGGTGCGCGCCTCGTTCCAGATGCGCGAATTCGAAGACCGCTTCATCAGCCTGGGGCTTCCCTATCGGGTCATCGGCGGGCCGCGTTTCTATGAGCGCGCAGAAATCCGCGACGCCATGGCCTATCTGCGGCTGATCGCGCAGGGCGATGACGACCTGGCGTTCGAGCGCATCGTCAACCGGCCGAAGCGCGGCATCGGCGATGCCAGCGTGGCCACGCTGCACAAATTCGCCCGCGCGCGGCATCTGCCGCTGCTGGCGGCGGCGCGCGAAATCACCCAAACCGACGAGCTGCCGCCCAAGGCGCGCAAGGCGCTGGGCGAACTGGCGGCGAACTTCACGCGCTGGAGCGAGACGGCGCGCATGCTGCCGCACACCGAACTGGCCGAGATGGTGCTGGATGAAAGCGGCTATACCGACATGCTGAAGGCCGACAAGTCGGCGGAAGCGCCGGGACGCCTCGACAACCTCAAGGAATTCGTCCGCTCGATGGAAGGCTTCGAAAGCCTGGCGGCGTTCCTGGAGCATGTCTCGCTGGTAATGGAGATCGCCCAGGATGAATCGGGCGACCGCATCAACCTGATGACACTGCACGCCGCCAAGGGTCTGGAGTTCGACACCGTCTTCCTGCCGGGCTGGGAGGAAGGGCTGTTTCCCTCCCAGCGCACCATGGACGAGAACGGGCTGGCGGGGCTGGAGGAGGAACGCCGCCTGGCCTATGTCGGCCTGACACGCGCCAGGAAGCGCGCGCTGGTGTCCTTCGCCGCCAACCGCCGCGTGCATGGGTCGTGGCAAAGCGCCCTGCCCTCGCGCTTCATCAAGGAGATTCCCGAAGATCACACCGAACTGGTGATGGATGAGGGTTTCTATGGCGGCTATGCAGGCTTTCGCGACAATGTCGACATGGCCGAGTTCGGCAGCACCTATGACTCGCCCGGATGGAAGCGGGCGCAAGCCAACCGGGCAAGCCAGGGCCAGGTGCGCACCCGCCCGCCCACCATCGAGGCGCAGGCCTGGAGCGTGCAGACCTCGGACCCCGGCGCCTCGCACTATGCCCGTGGCGACCGCATCTTCCACCAGAAGTTCGGCTATGGCCGGGTCAGCTTTGTGGAAGGCAACAAGCTGACGGTGAATTTCGACAAGGCCGGCGAGAAGCGGGTGATTGACCAGTTCGTCAGCCGGGCTTAACAAGCGCCGCTCTCAAGCGACTTGCACATGACCAACCCGCCCCTCTGGAAAGCCTCTGTGGCGCTGGCCAAGGCCGAAGCGTCCGACACCGCCTCGGTGCTGGAGCTGGAAGGCAGCGCCCAGGCGGTACTGATCGCCGAGGAGCCGTTCACCGACAATGCGGTGGTCGAGGCGCTTTATGCCGAGGAGCCCGACGCCACCTTCCTGTCGCGGCTGGCAGGACGGGCCGTGCTGGTCGAAGCGCTGCCCGACCAGGACTGGATCAAGCTGTCCCAGGAGGGTCTGCCGCCGGTGCGCGCCGGGCGCTTCTTCGTCTATGGCGCCCATGATGCCGGCACCGTGCCGCACGGCGTGATCCCCATGCGGATCGAGGCGGGCATGGCGTTCGGCACCGGCCATCACGAGACCACGGCGCTGTGCCTGTCGGTACTGTCCGACCTGGCGCGGGTGCGCCGCTTCCGCAATGTGCTGGACCTTGGCACCGGCACCGGGCTTCTGGCCATCGGCGCGGTCAGGCTGTGGCGGCTGCCGGTGATGGCGTCCGATATCGATCCCGTGGCGGTGGCGATCACGCGCGAAAACGCGCGCGCCAATGGCGTGGCGCCGCAGGTTCAGGCCGTGACCGCCGACGGACTGGACAATCCCGCGCTGAAGCGCCGCGCGCCCTATGACCTGATCATCGCCAACATCCTGGCCGGACCGCTCACGCGGCTGGCGCCGTCGATCTGCGCGGCGCTGGCGCCGGGCGGTGTGCTGGTGCTGTCGGGCCTGTTGCGCGACCAGGAAAATCTGGTGGCCGGCTTCTACCGCGCCTTGCGGTTTGCGGGCCGCCGCCGCATGGGCCCGTGGAGCGCGCTGGTGTTTGAAAAGCCCAGGGGGCGGGTCTAGGGTCTTCGGGCATTCCCCGGATCTGCCCATGGACAAGCCCTTCCAGAGTTATGACGACCAGTCCGACGCCGCGACCTGCGCGCCGCGCCTTGCCGCGTTGCGCGCCGAACTGAAGGCACGCGGGCTGGACGGTTTCGTGGTGCCGCACAGCGACGAGCACATGGGCGAATATCTGCCGGCCAATGCCGAGCGCCTGGCCTGGCTGACCGCCTTCACCGGATCGGCGGGGGCGGCGGTGGTGCTGATGGACAAGGCCGCGGTTTTTGTCGATGGCCGCTATACGCTGCAGGTGCGCGCCCAGACCGACACGGCGCTGTTCGAGCCGCGCGACCTGGTGGCGGAAGGCCCGCAGGGCTGGATTGCCCATAACCTTTCGAAGGGAGCCAGGCTTGGCTACGATCCCTGGCTGCACACCGCCCATGGCGTGGCGCATCTGAAAGCCGCGACCGAGCGCGCCGGCGGCATACTGGTGGCGTGCGAAACCAATCCCATAGACGCGGTCTGGAAGGACCGGCCCGGCCCGCCGGTCAGTCCCGCCATGCCCCATGCCCTGACCCTGGCGGGCGTCAAGAGCGAGACCAAGCGGCTGGACCTGGCCGACGGCCTGAAGAAAGCCGGCGCGGAAGCCGCCATCATCACCCTGGCCGATTCCGTCTGCTGGCTTTTGAACATCCGCGGACATGACGTACCGCACACGCCTTTCACCCTGGCCTTCGCGATCCTGCACGATGACGGCAGCGCCGACCTGTTCCTGGACCCCGCCAAGCGCACCCCCGAGCTGATCGCGCACCTGGGAAACTCGGTGCAGCTGCACAGCCCCGCCGATTTCGTGGTCGCGCTGGACGCGATGAAGGGCAAGACCGTGCTGGCCGATCCGGCCACCGCGGCATCAGCCATCTTCGACCGCCTGAAAAAGGCCGGTGCCGTGATCAGGCCGGCATCCGATCCGTGTCAGCTGCCCAAGGCCTGCAAGAACCCGCAGGAAGTGGAGGGCATGCGCAAGGCCCATGTCCGTGACGGCGTGGCGATGGTGCGCTTCCTGGCCTGGCTGGAGACACATGCCGCCACGGG
>DASTRG010000194.1:0-3321 GCA_035761325.1 Rhizomicrobium sp.
AGCTCGATCTGGTCGTAGCTGTCCATGTCCATGAAGGTCAGCATGTCGCCGCTGGCGAACAGGAACTGGAAGTCCCGCTTCTCCAGCACCACTTCGTCCACCGTCTCGTCCGAGCGGAAACGCTGGTTGAGCTTGGTGCCCTGGGTGACGTTCTTGAGCTCGACCTGGTTGTAGGCGCCGCCCTTGCCGGGCTTGACCTTCTGGGTCTTCACCGCGATCCACAGCCCGCCATTGTAGTCAATCAGGGTGCCAGGGCTGATCTCATTGCCGGTAATCTTGGCCATGGGGAAACGCCCTCCTGTGGGCGCGGGTGGAGCGGTGGCAGGTTCAAAGAGCGGGCGGGTTCTAGCAACCCCGGCCCGGTTTGTCATCCCTGGGCAAACCGGGGATAGGGCGTGCCGTCCTTGTGCAGGAACCGGCCGTCGGCGGCGGGGCTCATCATGTCGATGTCCGAACAGGTGATGACATCATCGGGCGCACGCGTGCCGATCTCCAGATAGACCGCGGTGGTGGCGGCGCGGTTGATCATGTGATGGCCGTTGCCGCTGCCCTTGGCGAAAGCGGCACAGTCGCCCGCGCGCAGGACGGTTTCGCCTTCGTCCTCGATCAGGGTCAATTCGCCTTCCAGCACATAGACGAACTCGTCCTCATGGCTGTGCCAGTGCCGCTGGCTGGACCAGTTGCCGGGCGGCAGCCGCATCAGGTTGACTCCGAAATCGGTCAGCCCGCCGGCATGGCCCAGCCGCTGGCGGATGCGCTGGACGCAAGGCGCGTCGAATGGCGCGGGATAGCCTGTGCCCTTGCGCTCCGGCACGGCAGCGATGTCGATTTTTGGCATCAGACCCTCCGATGGGCTAACCGAACAAGCCGTTGAACGCCTTCACCGCGGCGGCGGGACCGTCCCTGTGTTCCCACACCCCCGCCGAGACGGCAAGGAAATCGGCGCCCGCCTCGACCAGGGCCGGGGCGTTTTCCACGGTGATGCCGCCGATGGCCACGCACGGCACCACCATCAGCTCGCTCCACCAGCGGATGATCTCGATATCCGCGCCGGTTTTCGGCTCCTTGGTCCGGCTGGGAAAGAAGGCGCCGAAGGCGACATAGTCGGCGCCCGCCTCGGCGGCTTCCATGGCCAGATGGCGGCTGTCGTGACAGGTCACGCCCACGATCGCGTCCTCGCCCATGATGCGGCGGGCTTCCGCATAAGGGGTGTCGTCCTGGCCGATATGTACGCCGTCGCAGCCCAGATCGCGCGCCAGGTCGGGCCGGTCGTTCAGGATGAAGGCGGTGGCGTTCGCCTGCACGATGGGGCGCAGCGTATCGGTGGCGCGGCGGATCTCGTCGTCGCTGACGTCCTTCAGCCGCAACTGGAAGCTGGCGACGTCGCCGCCTTTAAGCGCGTCTTTCAATACCCCGGCGAAGTTCGTCGGCGACAGCCGCGGGGGCGAAACCAGATAGAGTCGGCAGTCGCTCAGGATAATCCCCATGCTTCGACCGGCTCAGCACGAGGATTATCCTCACCCTCAGCCTGTCGAAGGGTAAGAAAGGAAAAGATCAAGCCGCCTTCTTCTCTTCCGCAGGACTCCACTTGCCCAGGGACGCCAGCGAATTCATCCGCGCACGATGCGCAAAGGCCTTCTGGCCGGCGGGCACATTCTCCGCCTTGCCGGACCACGCCTTCTGCGGCGCGGCCTGGAGCGCGCGACCGTAACTGAAGGTCAGGCCCCACGGCAGCGGCCCCATCGCGTTCATCGCCGAAAGATGCGCGGTGGCCTCCTCATCCGACTGGCCGCCCGACAGGAAGGCGATGCCCGGCACCGCCGAAGGTACGCAGCGCTTCAGCACTCTCAGGGTGGCGGCGGCGACTTCCTCGACGGAATTCTGCTTGGCGCACTTTCTGCCCGCGATCGCCATGTTGGGCTTGAGAATCATGCCTTCCAGCTTCACGCCCGCGTAATAGAGTTCCTGGAAGACTTCCTTCAGGATCCATTCCGTCACGCCGGCGCTGCGCTCGATGGTGTGGTCGCCGTCCATCAGCAGTTCCGGCTCGACGATCGGCACAATGCCGTTTTCCTGCGCCAGCGCGGCATAGCGGGCCAGCGCATGGGCGTTGGCGTGGATGGCGTCATGGCTGGGGTTGCCGGGCGCGATCTCATAGACCGCGCGCCACTTCGCGAAGCGCGCGCCCAGGCCGTAATATTCCACGAACCGCTCGCGCAGCCCGTCCAGGCCCTCGGTGATGGTCTCGTTCGGCGCCAGCGCCAGCGGCTTGGCGCCCTTGTCCACCTTGATGCCGGGAATGGCGCCGGCATCCTCGATCAGCTTGACCAGGGGCGTGCCGTCCTTGGCCTTCTGGCGGATGGTCTCGTCGAACAGGATCACGCCCGAGATGTGATCCTTCATCGCGGCGGTGGTGCGGAACAGCATCTCGCGATAGTCGCGGCGGTTCTCCTCGGTGTTGGCCACGCCGATGGCGTCGAAGCGCTTCTTGATGGTGCCGCTGGATTCGTCGGCCGCCAGGATGCCCTTGCCGGGCGTCACCATTTTCACGGCGATTGCGTTCAGCGCGTCGAGATTCATCACGTCCTCTTATTTCGTGGTCAGGGCTTCGACTCCGGGCAGCTCCTTGCCCTCAAGCCATTCCAGGAATGCGCCCCCCGCCGTGGAGACATAGGTAAAATCATCCTCCACGCCGGCATGGGCCAGGGCCGCAACCGTATCGCCCCCGCCCGCCACGCTCAACAGCGCGCCGCTTTTTGTCTCCGCCGCCACGGCCCTCGCCGCCGCCACGGTTCCCGCGTCGAAAGGCGGGGATTCGAAGGCGCCCAAAGGTCCGTTCCAAACCAGGGTGCGGGTCGCCGCCAGCCGGTTCCTGAAGGCGGCGATGCTGGCCGGTCCCACATCCAGCACCATCTCGTCGGCGCCGATTTCGGACGCCGGCACGGTGCGATGCGCCGCCCCGGCCTTGAATTCCTTTGCCACCACCACATCGGTCGGCAACAGGATCACGGCTCCGGTCTGGGTGGCCAGGCTGATCACATGCTGGGCGGTTTCCAAATGGTCCGGCTCGTACAGCGATTTGCCGACCTTGAGGCCCTCGGCTGCCAGGAAGGTGTTGGCCATGGCGCCGCCGATCACCAGCACCTCCACCTTCGACACCAGGTTTTCCAGCAACTCGATCTTGGTGGAGACCTTGGCCCCGCCCACCACCGCCATCAGCGGCCGTTCGGGATTGCCCAGCGCCTTTTCAAGATGGGTCAGCTCGGCCTGCATGGAACGGCCGGCGGCATTGGGCAGAAGCCGCGCCACCCCTTCCGTCGA
>DASTRG010000195.1:0-7551 GCA_035761325.1 Rhizomicrobium sp.
GCGATCGAGGGGAAGGCGAGAACCAAGGAGTCGACAATGAACAAGTTCGCGAAACTGGCGCTCAGCGCGGCATTGGTGGCCGGTGCGGCCACCGCGACCACCGCAGCGCTTTCCACCCCGGCAGAGGCCCGGGTGAGCATCGGTATCGGCATCGGGCCTGGCTATGGCTACTATGGCGGCTATTACGGTCCGGGCTACGCCTACTACGATTATTATCGCCCGGCCTACTATCCGTACTACTACGGACCGAGAGTCTACTACCGTTCGGGCTGGGACCGGCATTACCGGTATGGCCGCCACTGGCGCGGCTATCGTCACGGCTGGCACGGCCATTACCGCTGACTGCCATATGAAAACGGCCCCGGTTCTTCTGGGGCCGTTTTTTTGTGGGGCGGCTCGCTGCAGCTCATGCCAGGCCGCTCGGCCCCGGTGTGTTTTTCTTTCCCCGTCTTGCGTACAGGTCCCGGCCTTGCCCAGGGGCGGCGCCAGGCCGGCAGGGTGAAGCCCGCCTCGAACTTGCCGCGCCACGCACAATCCGGCCACGATCAGTTCAGATACGGTTCAGGGGCAAACGCCCACTTTGACGCCAACGTGTGAACCCTCGCACGTACGAGCGGCCCCGGACGGGCCCATTGGAGCAGAAAATGCGAAGCTTCTGGAAGACAGCGGCGATCGTACTGGCGCTGGGAGCGGCCGCCACGATTCCCGCAACGGCCCAGTCCTATGATGATTCCTATTACGGCGGTAATCCCGCCGCTCCTCCCGACGGTTATTATGACGATGGGGGCTATTACCAGGGCGTTTATGGCGATGGCTCTTACGGAGCGGATGTCTATGACGATCCCTATGCAAGCGCCTATTACGGCGAAGACGCCTATGGCTATTGCGACGAATATGGCTGTCCCGACGATTACTGGAACCTGCCGGTGTATTACGGTCCGGTCTTCTATGATGATTTCTGGTTCAACGGCCCGCTCTATTATCGCGACTGGGGCGGAAGGCGTCAGTACTGGATCCGCGGCGGCTGGCGCTATGATGGCTGGCGCGGCGCCCGTCCGAGCTGGTACCGCGAGGGCCGCTATGGTCCGGCGCTGGGCATGAACTGGTATCGCAGCCACCACGTCTTCCGCCAGGGCTGGCGCGGTGACGGCGGACGCGGATATCGCAGCTATCGCGCGCCCACCTATGGAGCGCCTAACCGCTTTAGCACGCGCCCCGAAAATCGCTTCCAGACCAACCGGTCCTGGAATTCCGGTCGCGACGCCGGCAGTGGCTTCGGCTACCGCAGCCAGCCCTTCAGCGGCAACCGCAACTTTGGCAATCGTAACTGGGGCAACCGCAACTGGGGGAATGGTGAGCGTGGATTTCGCAACCAGTTCTCGCAGCGGGCGGCTCCATCCGGCGTTCAGACCCCGCGTGCATCCGGCGAACGCTCGTTCCGTGGCGGCAATGGGGGAGGTTTTGGCGGCGGCCGTGGCGGCGGGTTCCATGGCGGCGGCCGTTTCGATGGCGGCGGCCGCGGCGGCGGTGGGCACCATCGCTAAGACGCATTGCACCAATTGCTCGAAAGGCCCCGGCACCGGGGCCTTTCCTTCTTTGCCCTCCCTGTGAACGGGGATAGATTGGCGGTGGGAGGGCAATCGCGCGCGGCTAGACGCGCAAACTCCCTGCCAAGCCGAAAGGGGGGATCTCGTACGATGATGATGCCGCGCAGGATATTTCCGCGCTCGGTGACGGCGCGGCTTGTGGCCTCATACAGCCTGCTCCTGCTGACGCTGGGCGGGGCCTTCCTGGGCGTGACCGTCGTGTCCTTCCGCTATTTCACCCGCCAGACCCTGACCGACCTGGTTTCGATGCGAAATCGGGAGATCTGGACCGTGGCGCAGGAAGCCCTGGGAGATCCTGCCAAGCTGTCGGACCTGATCGAACGGCGCTTTTCGCCGGAATCGCAAAACCGTTTCATCCGCATCCGGGTGGGCGAAAAGGTGATCTACCAATCCGGAGATCCGGCTGCCGGCACCTTCCGGGCGTCGGAAGTGCCCTGGCTCAATCCCGGCGAGGGGGGCGTCAGCACCAGGCTCATCGAAAATCTACTTCTCTATTCGCGTTCCTATTACGCACCCGGCATGGGGACCATTTCCCTGGCCACCGGCCAGCCTTACCATCTGGCCAGGGCGGTCGAGCGGCGGCTGCTGGAGTCGCTGGCCATCGGCCTGCCGCTGCTTCTGCTGGTGGCGGCGCTGGCCGGCTTTCTGCTGGTGCGCCGCGCGCTGATGCCGCTGGAGGTCATGATCAAGGCGGCGGATGACTACACCTTCAACGATCCGCGCCGGCGCCTGCCCATGGTGCATGCCGAGCCGCGCATTGCCGCGCTGGGCATGGCGCTGAACCGGATTCTCGAGCGGCTGGATGGCGCCTGCAGCCATGTCAGCCGTTTCTCCGCCGATGCGGCCCACGAGCTGTGCACGCCACTCACGATCATCCGGGGCGAGCTGGAGCAGGTGACGGCCGGTCGCCTGGCGCCGGACGAGGCGGCTCGCGCCCTTGCCGGCGCGCTGGAGGAAATGAACCGGCTGGGCGCCACGGTGGACAAGCTGATCGTCCTTTCACGGCTGGAGGGCTTGCCCAGCCGCCGCCTGCATGCCCCGGTCGATCTCGGTGCGCTGGCCGATCAGGCGGCGGCATTGGCGGCGCCGGCCGCGGCCCGCAAGAACATCGAACTGGCCCATCTTCGGGGGGCTCCGGTGATGGTGATGGGCGACAGCGAGCAGTTGGCGCAGATGCTGTCAGGACTGCTGGACAATGCCATCAAGTTCACGCCCGAGGGCGGGCAAGTGACCGTTGAGACCGGCCAGGACGGCGACAGCGGGTTTGTGAGCGTGGAAGACTCCGGCATCGGCATCGACCCGCGCCATCATGAGCGGGTGTTCGACCGCTTCTACCGCGTCCAGCCTGCCCGGGGCGACAAGAGCCCGGGGCTGGGACTCTCGATCGTCCGTGCCGTGGCAATGGCGCATGGCGGGCGCGTTACCCTGCGCAGCGTACCGGACCTGGGGAGCATCTTCCGGGTCGATCTGCCCCGGGTGAGCGAACACGAAATCGGCGCCGGCGCGGTGCCGGGCGCCCGGCTCGCCCGGTCCTGAGGCCAGGGCAGCCCGATCATGGTTAACCGCTTGTCAACGCCCGGCGGGCAGACTCCGGGGCATGACCAAGATCACAGCCATGACCAAGGCCCTGCTGACCCTGTCGGCCTTCTTTGTTTGCGCCACCCTGGGGGCAGGCCTGGCCCTGTTCACCGGCTGGCCGGTGGCCATTCTGTCGGGGATGGTCGCCTTCCTGGCCTTGCAGCAGATCGCCGGCAACCTGGCCAGGCGGCGCGACAGGCGGGGCACGGCCAGGGAACTGGCCCATTTGCGCAAGCTGGCGCTGGAATTTGAATCGGGTCTTTCGGATGCGCGCGGGCGTATCGAAAATCTTTCGGGCGTGATCGAGGAGCGCACCAGCGCCCAGGGCCGCAAGATCGTGGCCGAACTTCAGGTGCTGGAAAGCCTGATGCGCGAATTCGCCGGCCGCATGTCGAAAAGCGCGGCCCAGGTGCCGCATGTCGCTCCGCCGGTCCAGCGCGGTCCCGCTTCGGCTTATGCCGCCAGCATCGGCGCGGGCGGAAAACTGCTGGAAACCATTCGCGCGAGCCTGGAAGAGAATCGCGTGGATCTCTACCTGCAGCCGATCGTCAGCCTGCCCCAGCGCAAGCTGCGCTATTACGAGGCGCTGTCGCGCCTTCGGGCCGAGGACGGTTCGGTGATCATGCCCGCCCAGTATATGGAGGTCGCCGCCGGCGCGGGACTGATGAGCGTGGTCGACAATCTTCTTCTGTTCCGCTGCGTGCAGATCGTGCGGCGGCTGACCCAGAAGAACCGCGAGATCGGCATCTTCTGCAACATCTCCGGGGATACGCTGGCCGATGCCGAGTTCTTCCCGCAGTTTGCGGATTACATGCAGGCCAATCGCGACCTGGCAGGCCAGATCATCTTCGAGTTCAACCAGGATGCCGTGCTGAAGGCGGGCGCCGTGGGCGAGGAAAACCTGGCGCGGCTGGCGAGCCTGGGCTTTGCCCTGTCGATGGACCATGTCCGGACCCTGGCGCTGGATTTCCTGCACCTGAAGGGGCTGGGCTTCCGCTATCTGAAGGTGCGCGCCTCCACCCTGACGGCGGGCATGTCGGGCGCCAAGGCCTCGGTCGCCGCGGAGGATATCAAGCGTCTTTTGGCGCGCAACGGCCTGAACCTGATCGCCGAACGCGTGGAAGATGAAAAGACCGTCGTGCAGCTTCTGGACTATGCCGTGGATTATGCCCAGGGCTACCTGTTCGGCGAGCCCCGCGCGGTGCGCGAGGACAGCCTGCGTGCCGGTTCTCGCGAGGCGATGGAACGGGCCGCCCCGGTCATTCCTCTGCGCCGGACCGGCTGACGGCTACGCCCCCCGGCGCGGAGCGACGAAGGCCCCCCTTTGATTAAGGCGAGGGGCTTCGCTAAACCGGGCCGGCATGTCCTTTCCCCGCCTTGTTTCCGGTCCTCAGTTGATTTCCAGCCTGGCCGAAATTGCCCCCGGCCATGACGCGCTGATCTGCGACGTCTGGGGCGTGATTCATGACGGCGCGCGCCACTTCCCGGCCGCCGCGGAGGCGCTGTCGCGGTTCCGGCGCGCGTGCGGTCCGGTGATCCTGCTCACCAACGCGCCCCGCGTTCCCGCCGAGGTGGCGGCCCAATGCGCCAGCTATGGGCTGCCGCCGGACTGCTATGACGCCATCGTCTCGTCCGGCGGGGCGGCTCGCGCCGAACTGGAGCGGCGAACGGCGGCGGTTGCGGCGAAGGCAGCAGGGGGCGGCGAAAAGGCCAGATTGCCACTCTATTATATTGGCCCCGACCGGGATCTTCTCATGCTGGAGGGGCTGGATGTGGCACGCACCCGGATCGAAGACGCCGAGGTGGCGCTGGCCATCGGCCTGGTGGACGACATGACCGAGACTCCCGCCGACTATGCGGACCGGCTGGCGGCCATGCGGGCGCGGGGGCTGGTGATGTTGTGTGCCAATCCCGACCTGGTGGTGCATCGCGGGCCGCGCATGGTGTATTGCGCGGGGGCCCTGGCAAAAGCCTATGAGGAACTGGGCGGAGAGGTGATCTATTACGGCAAGCCCTACCGGCCCGTGTATGACGACGCATTGGCCGCGGCATCCAAGGCGGCGCGGGCCGCGGGCAGGCCGGCGCCGAAAAACCCGCTGGCGGTGGGAGACGGCCTGATGACGGATATCAAGGGCGCCAACAATGCAGGCCTTTCGGTGTTGTTCATCGCGGACGGCATCCATGGCGAGGAGGTCGAGCCCTATACGGCGGAACATATGGCCGACCTGTTCACCCGCTATGGCGTGCGGGCCGGCTGGGCGGCGCGGGCGCTGGCCTGGTAGCGCAAGGGGAGGGGAAAGGGTGACTTATTATCTGGATGAGATACGTGCGGGACAGAGCGAAAGCAGCGAGCACACCGTCACCGAGCGCGACGTGCAACTGTTCGGCGAGGCGACCGGCGACATGAACCCTATTCATTTCGACGAGGCGGCGGCGCGCAGGTCCATCTTCCGCGGGCGGGTGGCGCATGGCGCCCTGTCGATCGGATTCATTTCGGCGCTGTTGGGGACCAAGATTCCGGGCGAAGGTTCGATCTTCCTGTCCGCATCCATTGCCTTCAAGACGCCGGTGCGTATCGGTGACACGGTGGTCACAAAGGCGACCGTGCGCGAGGTGGTCGGCCGCGAGGCGGTCATGGACTGTGTCTGCACGGTGCAAGGCCGGCTGGTGCTGGAATCGGAGGCGCGTGTGCTGATCCCACGGCGCCCGGGCACCAAGGCCCCCGATGCCGCCGACCCCACGGCGTCCAAGGCCGCTTCGGCCTGACGCGATGCGGATATTCCGTCATTTTGCCGATGTGCCGGCCGCCTTGAGAGGCGGCGTGATTGCGATCGGCAACTTCGACGGTGTGCATCTGGGCCATCGCGCCCTGATCCATGAAGCAGGCGCCCAGGCGCGCGCCATGGGTGTGCCGCTGACGGTGCTGACCTTCGAGCCCCATCCGCAGGAGTATTTCAGGGCGCTTCGCCGGGATGGCGGGCCATCACCCGCCGAACCGGAATGTTTCCGTCTGACGCCGCTTCGGGTGAAGGCGCGCCTGCTTGCCGAACTGGGTGTGGACGGCCTGTTCGCGCTGCCTTTCGACGCGGAGATGGCGCGGCGCAGCCATGTGGAATTCGTGCAGCAGGTGCTGCTGGACGGGCTGGGCGCCAAGGCCGTGGTGGTGGGCCGCGATTTCGAATTCGGCCAGGGCCGCGCGGGCAACCTGACCACGCTGTCCTACATGGGCGAGATGGAAGGCTTCACTGTCACGCCCTTCGAGGCGGTGCTGACCGCCGCGGGCGGGGGGAAGATTTCCTCCACCCGCATTCGCACGCTCTTGAAGGAGGCAGAGCCCGAAGAGGCCGCGCGCCTTCTGGGCCGCTGGTGGGCGATCGAGGCGCGGGTGGAGCACGGCGATGCGCGTGGCCGCCAGATGGGCTTTCCCACTGCCAATATGCACCTGCATCATTGCATGGCCCCCGCCTTCGGCGTCTATGCGGTGATGGTGTCGATCATGGACAATGACCGCATTGTGGCGCGCCATGCCGGTGTGGCCAATTTCGGCATCCGGCCGATGTACCGCACGGCGGTTCCGCTGCTGGAGACGCACCTGTTCGATTTCGACGGCGACCTCTATGGCAAATATCTGTCCGTCGAACTGGTCCGGTGGCAAAGGTCCGAAGCCAGGTTTCCGGACCTGGATGCCCTTGTCGCCCAGATCAGCGCCGACGCGGCCCAGGCGCGCTCCATTCTGGCCAATATTCCAGCCCTGGGTTGAGCCCGCTGGACCGTGGGTGAACCCCCTGTTAGAAGCGTCCGGCCCATGGCCGACCGAAACGAAAAACCCAGCGAAACCCCGGATTACCGGGCCACCCTGTTCCTGCCCGCCACCGACTTTCCGATGAAGGCGGGCCTGCCCGAGGCTGAGCCCAAATGGCTGGCCCGCTGGGCGGAAATGGACCTTTACGGAAAGCTGCGGGCCCGGGCCAGGGGACGGGAGCAGTTCATCCTTCATGACGGTCCTATCTATGCCAATGGCGACATTCATTCCGGCACCGGGCTGAACCACATCCTGAAGGACTTCGTCGTCCGCTCGCAGGGGATGCTGGGCAAGGACGCGCCTTATGTGCCCGGCTGGGACTGTCACGGTCTTCCCATTGAATGGAAGGTGGAGGAGCAGTTCCGCGCCCAGGGGCGGCCCAAGGACGAGATCCCGAAGGACGAATTGCGCCGGGCCTGCCGTGACTTCGCCGGCCACTGGCTGAACGTGCAGCGGGCGCAGATTCAGCGGCTGGGCCAGATCGGCGACTTCGCCCATCCCTACACCACCATGAACTTCAAGGCCGAAGCGGTAATCGCGCGCGAGGCGATGAAGTTCGTGGAG
>DASTRG010000196.1:0-5136 GCA_035761325.1 Rhizomicrobium sp.
GGCCCCCCGTCAGCGCCGCCAGATAGCCCACCAGCAGGGCGAAAAAGCTCAGTCCTGCTTCTTCCAGAAGGGCCAGGGGAAGGCGGGTCAGGCCCAGAACCGCCAGCAGCGCCGGGGCCACCAGTCCGGCCAAAGCCAGGCCTTCGGCCAGGCTGGGCCGGCCCACCAGTCCGAAAAAGCCCAGGCCCAGCAGCGCGCCCACCGCCCCCTTGGCGGCCTGGACGGCCACAAAGCGGCGGCGCTGGCCGCCATCGTCGGCGAAGGGATACCGCAACATGGCCTCTACCCCGGGCCGCTGGCCCGATTACGCAACCTCCACATTTTTGCCGATCAGCGTTAATGAAGTTTGAACAGCCGCCGGTTGCAGTCAGACATCGGCAACTTTCCCCGGGCGGGAACCCTAACCAATCCGAAACCCGCGACGGGCACACTTGGGTCGAACAGGAGCCCCCCAGGGGCTGACCGCAGCCACGGGATCGTCAGTGACGAACGCGCAACCCGCACGCATTGCCGAGCCGAGCCCGGACATGCTGGCCCTGCTGCCGCTGCTCGACACCCTGCGCGTTGGCGTCACCACCTTCGACGCACAGGGCCGGCTGACCTATGCCAACGCGCACCTGAACCATCTTTTCGCCCGCATGCCGCCCCGCGAGGAGCTCTTGGGCCATCCCTATGAAGAAGTGCTCCGTCAGATGGCGGCCAGCGGAGAGATCGCGCCCGCCGCGCTGGTCGCCGGCATCGAGGCTTTCATTGCCCGCTGCACCGCGCAGCTGGAGCCCGGCAACTACGCCCCATGCGATATCGCGCTGGCCGGCGGACGGGTGGTGGAGGTAAAGGCACGCCATTCCAGGGATGGCGCGGCCATCCTTCTGTGGAGCGACGTCACCCAGGCGCGCGCGCAGTTTTCCCGGCTGGAGGAAGCCGTGGCGCTGTCGGCGGACGCCTTTGCGCTTTATGACCGCGCCGACCGCCTGGTAATGGCCAACGCGCTTTACGCCCGCCTTGTCGGCGTGGAGCTGGACACGCTGATGGGCCGGACCTTCAAGGAAGTGGTGACTCTAGTTACCCGCTCGGGCCGCATCGTGTTCGAGGAAGACACGGAAGCATGGCTGAAGCGGCGGCTGGAGAGCCACGCCATGCCGGCGGGCTATCTCACGATCAGGACGCGGACCGGCCAGGCCTATCTGGTGCGCGACCGCGGCACGCTGGACGGCGGGCGCGCCATCATCTTCACCGATATCACCGACAAGGAACGCGCCGAGGCGGCGCTGGCCGAACAGAACAGCGCGCTGGAGCGCTCGCGCGCCGAGGCCCGGCGCCAAAGTGCCTATCTGGCCGACCTGACGCTGCGGCTGGACCAGGCGACCGCGCGCGCCGACCGCGCCAAGACGACGCTGCTGCGCACCATGAGTCACGAACTCAAGACGCCGCTGAATGCCATTCTGGGCTTTTCGGACCTGATGGCGACGCTGGCCGACCGGGTCAGCGCCGACCAGATCCGCGAATATGCCGGGCTTATCCGCCAGGGCGGCACCAACCTGCTGAAGATCATCAACCAGATCATGGACCTCACCAAGATCTCGGCGGGCCGCTACGAATTGCATCGCGCCGCCGTCGATGTGGGCGCGCTGCTCTGGCTGGAGCGCGACGCGTTCTGCGAGCCGGCCACCCAGCGCGGCGTCGCCATCGATGCCAATCGCGTGCCGCTGGGCCTGATGGCGGATGCCGACGAGGCGGTTCTTTCCGCCATGATTCACGGGCTGATCGACAATGCCGTCAACCACACCGCCAGAGGCTGCCTGGTGACGCTCTCGGCGATGCGCCAGGACAATGAGATCGTGATCAGCGTGCACGACAATGGCCGGGGCGTGCCTGCCGAAGATCTGGCCCGCATCCAGGAACCGTTCGAGCATGGCGGGCGCGGCGAGGGCACCCATCACAGCCAGGGCGCCGGCCTTGGCCTGACCCTTATCAAGGCGTTTGCCGAACTGCATGGCGGCCGGCTGGAACTCGCCAGCGGCGGCAACCAAGGCTTTACCGCCCGCGTATGCGTGCCCGCGATCGCCTGAACCGCCCCCTTTTCCGCCTCCCGCGCGCAGCGCCGCACATTTGCCCCAAACCTTAATCGTTCGAATTTTAGGCACAATCGATTCAAACGCGATGCGACTTTGAATCGAAATGCATCCTTTGCCTCAGCAGCGCGTTATCGACGATGGCGCGACTTGTGCCGCCCGCGCCGCCTTAGTTTCAAATTTAAGGAAAGGCTTCAGCACACGGCAGGGGATTAAGCGCCAGATTTCGTGCGTTGCAGGGAAGCGAGTTGCATGATTTTCCGGGCCATTTTCTGGATAGGGTTGGTGTCGCTGCTGATGCCGCGCGAACCGGATCTCGGCCTGGGACACCCGGGCGCCGGCACCTTGCTGACCTCCTCTTCCACCGTCCTTTCCGCCGCCAATGGTCTTTGGCGGGCTGACGGCGATTGTGGCTCGGCATGTGCCGGCGGCTCCGGTTTCTTCGAGCGGATGGGATTGGGCCCCGGCGGCAGGATCGCCGAGGGCCTTGTCCGCGTGAAACAGGATATCGACGCCGACATCAGGGCGCGCGACGCGCGCCGGCGCAGGCTCTAGCACACCTCAACCTGCTTCTTCCGCCATCGCCCAGGCTCTTATACCTGACGGCCCGGCCACGACATCGAAGCCGTAATGGCTCGCCAGCCGGTCCAGCGCGATGGTGAGCACGACCCGTCCCGACCGCCTGGACCAGCCGCGCGCCTGTTCCACCTGCTCCAGCGGCGTCAGATGACAGCACACATCGAACAGAAGATCGCCCAGCACCGGCCCCGCCGCCTTCAGCGCGCGGCTCAACCGCTGGCGCGCGGCGATCGCCACGTCGCTGACCGTTTCGCGCGATCCCCCACGCGAGCCGGCCATCACCGGCGCGCTCCAGTCCACGCCCATGCGCGGCGTGAGCTGGCCCAGCGTATAATCGCGCCGCAGCCTTTCGCCGGCGGCGAACTGGCGGTCATCGACCAGGGCGCGGAATTTCAGACGCGCCAGCGGCGATTCCGCCATGTTGACCTGGACGCTCTGGCCATTGTCCAGCCGGCGCGACTGCATCAGCCGGTGCTGGGCGCCCGGACCATCCGAGCCCGCCCGCGCCAGCAACGCATGCCCGGCGGGCGCAATCACATGACGGCCCGGTCCGTCGGGCTGAATCCATTCCAGCGCCAGGAACCGCGCCACAAGATCGGCCGCGACCGTTACCCGGCTTGCCGCCGCCGCGGACGGGCTGCGCGCCACCGCATGCACCGTGCCGCGGGCGAACAGCACCTGCCGCGGCGCCGCCAGCCGGCGCAGCACCCGCCGTCCTTCCTGCTCGACTTCCCGCTCGCAGCGGGCCGTGGCGCCGCTCACGGGTTTTGGCCGGCGGCGCGACGCAGCAGGCTCTCCATCCAGCGCAGGTTGGAATCGAATTCGGTGCTGGCCTCGCGCATGCCCTCGATCAGGTGACAGGCATGATGGATGGTGGACCGGTCGCGGGCGAACTCGCGCGCCAGCTGCCTGTGGCTCATGGCGAAGACCGACCGCGCCAGGTGGATGGCGATCTGCCGCGCGCGCGCGACATGGGGCCGGCCGCGCGTGGGTTTTCGCATCTCTTCCACCGTCACGCCGTAGACCTGTGCCACGACGAAGCGCGCCAGGCTCGCGCGTTGGGCAGTCAGGAAGACTGCCGGATCCTGCATTGTATTCATGTCCCCACTCCCTTTCCGGCCCGCCAGGGCCCCTTTGACGCCCGCCTTTGTGGCGGATGGAGGACAATTATCGCATTTATATACTTGACGTACCGGATTGGGGTTGCGGCCACGTTGACGGTGGCAGCGGAACATATGCAACCTATGGGGATGTCTGTCCGGTCCCGCCAATCCGAAGTCGATGCGGTAGACGACTACTTGGCCGCCCCAAAGAGCCTGGTAGGCGGCCACCCCGAATGGTCCCGGAACACCCGGGGTGAGTTGGAGGCTATCTGGATTATTTCGGAGGGGGATGGGCAACGACGGTCCCAGCTCCGGTTCTGCTGTTCTCGGGAATACCGAGCTTATCCAAGTGTTTCCCTCCTTTTCAGGGGCCAGCCAGTCTGGCGCTACGATTTGGTGCCAGCGTCAGAATGGAAGTTGAACCCGCCCGGCGCTTCTGATTTGAACCTTCCGGCAAATGTTTACGGGAACCATGAGCACGGGTGGCCGGACAACCGCGCGCATGTGTTGCACAACCCTTGGGAGTTACCGTTCCGGCGGCCACTCAACCCCGCGATACAAAAGATTTCTCAATGTTATCAGTCACTTGCCGCAGACATAAATCTTGAACTCCTGCACCATCAATATGGATTTGAGGTGCCACCATTGTCTGAGCTGTTTGAGGTATGATTCGCTATGGCCTGCGATGACGTCCTGGGAGCGTTAGCCGCATTTAATGTCTGTCTGGAGACACCGGACGGCAGCCGGATAACTACGCATTGCGTTTACCCGTCGTTTGACCCCGTGAACGTTTTTGTATCGCGCTTCGGCGATGGGTTTCGTGTGCACGACGGCGGTGGCGCGCACCGCGCTGCATGGGCACATGGCAAAGACGACGTCATTGTCACAAAAGCACTGAAGCGCTGGGCCGCTCGCTACTATCTGGCGATTGAGGATCACTCATCGCTTCACTGCACGGTGCAAGATGCTTCTTGGCTGACTAGCGCCATTTTGGCGGTCGCAAACGCATCTTCCGGTGCAGCAAATGAAATTGTTGAGCACATCGCGGCGGCCACTGAGACGGCGCTGAAAACGCGTATTTTCGATGTTTTATCGGAGGTGATGCCTCGGAAGGCGATATCCCGAGAGTTTGGAGTCCGTGGGGCCAGCGGCAAGCTGCACTCTTTTGATTTTGCCATTAAACATGGAAAGGGCGTGACCCTTCTGGATGCGGTCGCGCCGCATCATGTATCTATTGCAGCGAAGTACGTTGCTTTCGCTGATGCGGGCGGGCACGCGGGGCCCGAAAAATATGCCGTGTTTGATCGGGAACTTGATACTGGTGATACGGCGCTATTGCAGCAAGTCGCCGACCTAATACCGTTCTCGGCGATGCGTCCTCT
>DASTRG010000197.1:0-2242 GCA_035761325.1 Rhizomicrobium sp.
ATCACAAAGGCAAAGCAGTCATCGTCGCGGATGCGGGCGTCGGCCACGTCGAAGGCAGCGGGCAAGGCGTCCGGCTGGTCGGGCAGCGGCGCGTGGGCAATGCCCATCAGCGACAGAAGATCATGGGTGATCTGGCCCATCACCTCATGCTGCGGCTCGTCCGGGCGCCCCGGCTGGCCCCGCCAGGTGGTGATCAGCAGCGTCGGGATATGGAACGGCGCATTGAGCGAGGTCAGCGGATTGACCGCATTGCCCAGCCCGGAATTCTGGAACATCACGACGGGCTTCTTGCCTGCCAGCCAGGAGCCGGCAGCAATGGCCACGGCTTCGCCTTCGCTGGCGGCGCCGACATAGGCGAGCCGCTTGTCCGAGATCACGCCATTAATCAGTGGCGTCAGGAAGCTGCACGGCACGCCGGCGTAAAAATTGAAGCCGCGCCCGCTGGCTTCGTGGATGAACTGATCGGCCCGGATCATGGTCAGCTGAAATTGCGCGCCGCCGCCAGGTCGGTCAGCGTGTCCACATCCATCCAGTGGCCGTTGAAATAAAGCACCTGCACCTTGTGCTTGGCCGCCAGGCGGGTGAACAGCGCGGGAAGGTCGGCGCGTTCCAGCGAGCCGTCCGCCCTTGCCGCCGCGATTTCCTCGCGCAACCAGCCGGCACCCTTGGCGCTGAACGCCGCCAGCCCCATCCATTCGCCGTGCGCGGTGGCCGGGTCGATGTCGGCGCCCATCCGCACCAGACGCGTTTCGCCTTCATCCAGATAGTCGCGGCTGGCGGGGCGATCCGCGGCCACCAGGTCGCGGACATTCGAGCCGGCGCGCGGGCTTTGGTCCACCGCCAGCACAATGTCGGCGCCGGCCTCCAGCAGATTGTCCAGTATGTATTTGCGGAACAGCACGTCGCCATAGGCGATCACGGTCTCACCCTGGATCGCGTCCAGCGCGCAGGACAGGGAATACAGCTCGCCCGTCTCGGCAAAGCGGTCATTGTCGACGGTGCGAAGGCCGTCCAGCTTGACCGTTTCCTTCCTGTAGCCGCGCACGGCGGTCACGTTGCGCACGCCGCTGGACGCCAGGGTGGAAACCAGCCGCTGCAGCAGCGACTGGCCGCGCACATCGACCATGCATTTTGGCTTCGCATCGGTCAGTTCGCCCAGCGCGCCCTGGCTTGCCGCCAGGATGATCGCGCTGGCGGAAGACTTGCGGGGGATATAGCGGTTCTCGGCTTCCTCCAGTTCGTCATTGCCGACCAGCTTGAAGATGTCGTTCACCGGCGCGACACGATGCTCAACCTCGATCAGGCTTTCCTGTTTCATCACCGTCTGGGCCAGCTCGCGCATCGCCGAGATGGATGTCCGCAGCATGTGGTTGGCCCAGATCACGGTGTTGATCTTCGCGGCGCGGAACTGCCCGGTCGGGGTGGCATAGTATTTCGTCGGCACGATCACCAGCGGCGCGCGGTTTGCCCAGTGCTCGGCGAAGGTCAGGATCTCGGTCGCGGTCGACTGCTTGGAATGGATCAGGATGGCATCGGCCCCCGCCGCGCGATAGGCCTCGGCCCGGCGCAGCGCCTCGGCCATGCCATGACCGCAGATCAGTGCTTCCACCCGCGCCACCAGAACGAAATCGTCGTCGGTCTGGCTGTCCTTGCCCGCCTTGATGCGGCCGCAGAACTCGTCCATGTCCGCCATCGGCTGGGCTTCGCCGATGAAGGAGTTGGTCTTGGGGAACAGCTTGTCCTCGATGCACACGCCCGCCACCTTGCGGTCGCAGAGCTTGCGCACCAGCCGGCGCACATTGTTGAAATTGCCATAGCCGGTGTCGCCATCCAGCAGGATGGGCAGGCGCGTGGCATCGGCCATCAGTTCCAGCTGTTCCAGCACCTGGGTCCAGGACGCCTCATTGGAATCGCGCAGGCCCATGGATGCCGAAAGGGTCAGGCCCGAACCCCAGATGCCCTGAAAACCGGATTCCTCGACGATCTTGGCCGACAGCCCGTTATGCGCCTCCATCAGGAAGGTCAGCTCGGGCGAGGTAATCAGCGCGCGCAGGGCGGCAAAACGCGACGGCTCCCGCTCACCGGACAGATTGCCGCGCTCCACGGCCAGATTTGTCCCCTTGCCCAGCATCCTTGTTCCCGAACCCGCTTGTTTGATAGTTTGGCGACGCTACGCCAGCCCGGCTTTGGGTGCCACAAAAATGTCGAACAGCAACTTGGTATGCACGACCGCCATTCTTCT